>DATIUW010000177.1:0-46538 GCA_035466435.1 Polyangiales bacterium
TTGGTCTTGAGGATCTCTCGGGCGTGGATTTCGATGTCCGAGGCCTGGCCCTGGTAGCCGCCGAGCGGTTGGTGGATCATGACCCGGCTGTGGGGCAGCGCGCGGCGAAGCCCCTTGGTGCCGGCCGCCAGCAAGAACGCACCCATCGAAGCCGCCTGACCCAGGCACACCGTCGCGACGGGACAGCGCACGTAGCTCATGGTGTCGTAAATCGCGAGTCCCGACGAAACCATCCCACCGGGGCTGTTGATGTAGATGGTGATCTCTTTGTCGGCGTCCTCGCTCTCGAGATAGAGGAGCTGTGCGATGACCGCATTGGCGACGAAGTCGTTGATGGGGGTCCCGAGGAAGATGATGCGGTCTTTGAGAAGACGGCTGTAGATGTCCCAGGCGCGCTCGCCTCGGTGGGTTTCTTCGATGATGGTGATGGCCCGCGTCGCCAAGTCGTCGCTCATCCGCAAAACCTAGTCCCTCCTGCCCTGCTTGCAACGCAGATTTTGAGCACCCTGATTCAGCGCTATGTTCGCTCCATGCTTCCCTCCGCCGCGTACATGTTGCGTCAGCTAATCGCCTCCCCGTCGGTCAGCTCCCCGGACGAGCGCTTCGACCAGTCGAACCGCGGGGTGATCGATCTCGTCGCGCAATGGGCATCCGAGCTCGGTTTTTCCGTGCGAGTCGAGCCGCTGCCGGGCCAACCGAAGAAGGCCAACTTGATCGCCAGGCTCGGGGACGGGGCCGACGGGCTCGTGCTCTCTGGGCACACCGACACCGTTCCTTACGACGCCGATCGATGGACCGACGATCCCTTCGAGCTGACCGAGCGCGACGGCAAGCTCTTCGGGCTGGGCACCGCCGACATGAAGGGGTTCTTCGCGGCCGCGCTGCACGCGGTGGCGCGTACGGACCGAGCGCGAATCCGGCGCCCGATCGTCCTTCTCGGCACGGCCGATGAGGAAAGCACGATGGAGGGGGCGAAGGCGCTGGTCGAAGCGGGGGAGCGGCTCGGGCGCCATGCGTTGATCGGCGAGCCGACCGGGCTTCGTCCGATTCGAAAGCACAAGGGTGTCTTCTACGTGCAGCTAATCATCGAGGGCAGGTCCGGTCACGCGAGCAATCCAGCGCTCGGCGTAAACGCCATCGACGGGCTTCAGCGAGCGCTCGGCGCGCTTCAGTCGTGGCGTGAGGCGATCGGTTCCCGCCACCACGACGACGAGTTCGAAGTCCCCATGCCGACGCTCAACTTCGGCAGGGTGCGGGGCGGTGATAGCCCGAATCGAATTTGCGCCGAGTGCACCCTCGACCTCGACATCCGTTTTTTGCCGGGCATGTCGCGGGCGGCCGTGGTCGAAGAGCTTCGCGGCGTGGTGGCCGAGGCGCTCGAGGGCGGAGCCTGGACCTTCGAGTTGCGCGAAACAGGCGCCTTCGCCGAGGCGTTTGCGGGACCGACGGACCCGGACTTCACCCAGGCCGTGGAGAGCGTGTGCGGGTGTTCAGCCAGGACCGCTCTGTTCGGGACGGAGGCGCCGTACCTCGCGGAGCTCGGCTTGCAGACCCTCATCCTCGGTGCGGGCGACATCGCCGTCGCGCATCAACCCGACGAATATGTCACCATGGCGGCTATCGAGCGTGCCACCGAAGTGTACGCCTCACTGATACGACGTTTTTGCATCGAGCCCGAATGAGCCCTCAAGTCGACCCCTTCGTACAGCACTTTCGCGCGAGCGCGCCGTACATCCACGCGCATCGCGGGCGTACGTTCGTGATCATGTTCGGCGGCGAAGCCGTGGAGTCGCGCGACCTGCGGACGTTGCTCTATGACGTCGCCTTGTTGCATTCGCTCGGGGTCCGGATCGTCCTCGTGGCCGGAGCGCGCCCGCAGATCGACGAGGCGCTTGCCCGGCGGGGGGAGCAGCCCCGGTACGCGCGCGGGCTTCGAATCACCGACGAGGTGGCTTTGCAGTGCGTCAAAGAGGCGGTTGGCACGACGCGCGTGGAGCTCGAGTCGCTCCTCTCGATGGGGCTTCCCAACTCGCCGATGGCGGGCGCTCGGCTCCGCGTCGCGACGGGCAACTTCGTGATCGCGCAGCCGATCGGCGTCGTCGATGGCATCGACTATCAGTACACGGGAAAGCCGCGTCGTATCGACGCCGAGGCCATCGGCCAACGGCTCGATGACGGAGCGATCGTCGTGCTCACGCCGATCGGGTACTCGGCGACCGGCGAGGCCTTCAACATCAGCAGTCACGACGTGGCGGCGGCGACCGCCGTGGCCCTCCGCGCGGACAAGCTGATCGGGTTGCTCGAAGAGCCCGGTGTTGTCGACGCGGAAGGAAAGACGCCCACACAGCTCACGCCGCGACAGGCCGAAGCGATCCTCACCTCCGGACGCGCGCTCGGCCACGACGTCGAGCGCCATTTGGCCGCCGCGATCGAAGCCTGCCGCGGTGGAGTGCCGCGTGCGCACTTGGTGGCGCGGCAGAGCGATGGGTCGCTCTTGAGGGAGCTCTTCACCCGTGACGGGATCGGAACGTTGGTGACGTCCGAGGCCTTCGAAGGCGTTCGCCTCGCCGACCGGGGCGACATCGGGGGCATCCTCGCGTTGATCGAGCCCCTCGAAGAGCAGGGCATCCTGGTCCGCCGCTCACGGGAGATGCTCGAAAACGACATCGAGCGCTTCACGGTGATCGAGCGCGACGGGATGGTCGTCGCTTGCGCCGCGCTCTATCCATACCCAAAGAACGCGATCGCCGAGCTTGCGTGCCTGGTGGTGCATCCGGACTACCGTACGTCGGGACGCGGCGATCAGCTCCTTCAGTACCTCGAACGCCAGAGCCTCGCCGAGGGGCTGACGCGCATGTTCGTGCTGACCACGCAAACGTCACACTGGTTCCGGGAGCGGGGCTTCGAGAGCTGCGAGCTCGACGAGCTGCCGGAGGTCCGGCGTTCGGTCTACGATCAGGCACGCCGCTCGAAGGTGCTGCTCAAGACGCTCGGATGACGTAAGGGCTCCAAAGCACGGCGCTTTCCATTCATGCTTGGAGCCGGGTCCGAATCGTGCTACTCGTCCCCGAATTCGCTTATGTGGGACATGTTTCGTCCTTGATACGCGACCCATGAAGCAGGCTGAGCTCAACCGACCTGACGCCGAACCGCACCCCGCAGACGCGGAGATGCAGGAAATCGTCGCGCAGGAGGAAAAGGTGCTCGCCCGGGTGCATCGAACCTTGCAAGCCCGGCGCCCGAACCACCGCGGCCAGCTCATCGACTACGATGCCGAGCTGATCGCGCTCCGCGACCAGATCCGCGAGGCGCGGCTCGAGGACATCCCGCCCTTGGTCGAGGAGATGGAGCGGTTGCAGCAAGTCGCGCAGCGTCGCGCCAAAGTCGTCGAGGGCGCCGTCGACCCGATGTCTCCGTATTTCGGACGGATGGTGCTCGAAGAAGCTGCCCGCAAACGGGAGATCCTGATCGGACGCAGCACGTTTCTCGATCCGAAGACCGGTGTGCGCATCGTCGATTGGCGGGACGCGCCGGTAAGCCGGGTCTACTACCGCTACGAAGAGGGCGACGACTACGACGAAATTTTCGGCGACCGCGAGGTCGAGGGCGAGGTCGTCGTGCGCCGCAACCTGTCGATCACGGGCGGGAAGCTTCGCCGCATCGGCTCTCCCCAGGGCACGTTTCGCCGGTCGCGCGACGGTGCGTGGCGGCGCGTTGCCGATCAAGCCACCAAGCTGTCGGGCGGGCAGGGGATGGCGATGCGCCCCGAGTCTTACCATCGCCCGGGCGAGCTCGGAATCGGCGACGAGGACATGCGCGAGGACAAGCACTTGTCCGAGATCACCGCGCTCATCGATCCGAGGCAGTTCGATTTGATCAGCAAGCCGACCTCCGGGCTGGTCGTGATTCAAGGTGGCGCCGGCAGCGGCAAGACCACCATCGGGCTTCACCGGCTCGCATACCTGGCGTTTCAAGATCCGCAACGATTTCGTCCGGACCAGATGCTCGTCATCGTCTTCAACGATGCGCTGGTTCGTTACATCTCGCGCGTGCTTCCGGCGCTCGGTGTCGAGGACGTGCCGGTACAGACTTTTCAGAGCTGGGCCGAGCAGCAACGGCGGCGCCACCTGCCGCAGGTCGCGCCCCGCTACGGCGACGACACCCCGACGCACGTGGTCCGGATGAAGAAGCACCCGGCCATGCTTCGTGCGATCGACAAATACGTCGGAGAGCTGACCGAGCGGGCCGAATCCGAGATCCTCGACCAAGCGAAGCAGACGGAGGGCGGGGCGCGGGTTTCACGTGTTTGGCACGGGAGCGCAGCGCAACCTCTTGGCGTCCGGCTCGAGCTGCTTTCCCAGTGGCTACACGCCCGGCAGGGGGAGGCGGAGGACGTGGACCTCGGGACCCGACATGCCATCGGTCGAATCTGCGAGCGGTGGTCGGCCCGCGCGAAGGACGTGGTCACGGCATGGGCCGACCTGCTGACCGACAAGCAACGGCTGGTGGACGCCTTTGCACGGTGGGGCGCGGACGCGCTGAGCGACAAGGAGCTCGAGTGGGCGCACGCATGGTGCAGCCGGCATTCGACGCGCGTGCTGCTCGCCTACGAGGAGTCCCTCGAAGACGACGAGGAGAGAGAGCAGGCCGAGCTCGGCGTGGACGGAGCCCAAGACGAAGAGCCTCCTGGGATCGATCGTGAGGATGACGCCCTGTTGCTCCGGCTGCACCAAGTGCTCTACGGCCCGCTCACTGGTAGGGGCACGATGCTGGCCTACGAGCACATCTTCGTCGACGAGGCCCAGGACATGAGCCCGGTCGAGCTGGCGGTCGTGCTCGATACGGCAACGCCACAGCAGAGCGTGACGCTCGCGGGCGACATCGCGCAAAAGCTCCACCTCGACAACGGTTTCACCGACTGGCGGCACGTGCTCGAGCAGCTCAAGCTCGACCACATCCAGATCGAGCCTCTGAAGCTGAGTTATCGCTCGACTCACGAGATTCTCGAGTTTGCGACCGACGTGCTCGGTCCGCTCCGCAACGAAGTGTCGGGCGAAGCCACTCGGTACGGGGCACCGGTCGAGCTCTTTCAGTTCGGCGGCAGTGGAGAAGCGGTAGGCTTTTTGTCCGAGGCGCTTCGCAAGCTCGTCAGCTCGGAGCCGCTCTCCTCGGTGGCAGTGATCGCTCGGTATCCCGAGCAGGCCGACCTCTACCATACGGGCCTGCGCCACGGCGAGGTGCCGAACCTGCGCCGGGTCGCCGACCAAGATTTCCCGTTCCGGCCCGGGGTCGACGTGACGGACGTGCGACAGGTCAAAGGCTTGGAGTTCGACTACGTGGTCATCGTAGAATGCAATACGGCGACCTTTCCGGCCGATGACGAGGCCCGCCACCTGCTCCACATCGCCGCCACCCGAGCAGCGCACCAGTTGTGGGTGTTTTCGACCGGCACACCCTCGCTTCTGCTCCCCGAGGGGCTGGTCAGGGCATCGGGGTAGGCTGAGGGCATGCGGCGCCGGGGGATCGGCCGGGAGTTGCAGTCTTTCCCAGCGTGTGTAAGATTCGGAAACAGCGGCGGTTGCGGTCTACGACCCGGGTACCAGTAGAACGAGCAACGACGCCGCGACGGGGTTAGACGCGATACGCGTAGTCCTTTGATAGGTCCCGCCAGGTTCCAAACGAAACCATTCCAGGCTCGAAACAGCCTTCGATAGATGGCCGAAACTGCTCTCCAAGAAACGGAAGAAGAAGCCGCCCAAGAACGGCCGGCTCAGCAGGCGTCTTCAGACGAAGAAGCGCCTAGCTGGCGTGAGCCGACGACTCCCGTGGCCAAGAAGCTCGCCTCCATGAGCGATCGCGCGATTCAACGTGTGACGGGGGGCAATGCGTTTTTGCGCGGCCGCCTCTATGCGCGGCGCAAGGCGGTGGAAAACCTCGAAGAGGAAGAGAGCTCCGTCAGCGGCGAGATCTCCGTTCGTACGTCCGATGAGCCGTATCACACGACGGTCAAATACGACGCCGAAAGCGATGGCTGGGAATCGAGCTGCACCTGTCCGGGGTGGCGTGGTCCTACGGGGCACTGCAAGCACGTGGCCGCGGTGATGGTGGCGCTGCGCGACGAAGTGCGTCCGCCGCGCGCGAAGGGGTCCCAACAGCAACAGCAGAGCAAGAAGAAGAAAAAGACCGAGCCGGTGCACGTGCCCGGGACGGTTTCCGTCGGCGGCAAGAGGCGGCGGTCTCGGCGTCGTCGCCGAGGCCCGGGCGGTGCCGAGGCTGGCGCGCTCGAGGTCATGTCACCGCGCGAGCTCCAAGCGCAGCGGGGCGAGGCGCGAGGACCTCTCGATGCGTGGATTCCTGCTGAAGCGCTCGACAGACCGCTCGAGTTCGAATACCGGATGACGGTACGTCCCGCGTCCATCACGGTCACACCCGTATTGGTCGGGTCGCGCAGCGCGGTCCCAATCAACGACGCGCTCAGTGCGTTCAACATGGTTTCGATCGACGAACGGCCGCTGTTCAGAGCGTTGGCCAGGAACGCCAACCGAGGGCAAGCCACGACGGCAGAGCTTCGTGGTGAAGATGCCGCCGAGGTTCTGGAGATGCTGAGCGACCGGCGCGTGTTGCTCGAGCCTGCGTCGATGGAGCTGCGCTTCGCCAACGAGGCGCTCAAGCCTCGAATCGAGCTCGATCCGGTCAATGGCGACAGCCTTCGCGTGCGCGTGGTCTTTTTCTTGGAGAGCAACAAGCGGCGCTTCGCGCTCTCGAGCGGCGCCTGGTTCGAGGGCACGCCCGGTTGGCAGATCGACACGACCGAAGGAGTGGCCCGTCCGTTGAGCGAGCTCGTCACGCCGGCTTGGCTTCAGCGTCTGTATCGCTCCCCGGCCATGGTTCATTCGTTCGACGAGCTTCCCGCGTTGCTAGGCGAGTACATTCCACGCGTGGCGGCCTCCATCGGAGCAGAGCTGCCCGATTTGAACGCCGTGGCCGACCTGGTCGATCAGAAGCCGCGCTTCGAGCTCAAGGCCGACGGCGACATCATCGAGGCACGCGTACGTCTCTACGTCCGGTACGAAGATCAGGAGTTCGACGTGCCCCCCGACGACATTCCGTCGCCGCTCGCGGTGCTCCCTCCCAAGAACGGCAAGGGGAGGCCGAGGGTCGTGCGGCGTGACGTCGGCACCGAGATGGCCGGCGTGCAGGCTTTGCTGAATCAGAATTTCGAGGTTTCCGAGTCCGGCGAGGAGCTGGTGGCGACCGGCGAGGATGCGATCGCGTTCTGGACGCAAGGCATCGGGGAGCTTCCCGAGGACTGGGACCGCTTCATTCCAGACGACTTGGTGGACGTCACGATCCGCGACGACTCGGTGACGCCGCAGATGCGCGTATCGAGCGGGGTCGACTGGCTCAATCTAGACATGACCTTCGAGGCAGGCGGGGCGGCGGTCCGCGAAGAGGAGCTGCGGGCGTGTCTCGAGCACGGGCGCCGGCTCGTGCGGCTCGAGGACGGCTCCTATGCGCCGGTGGATCCCGACAAAGTCGGCGAAGTGTTGACGCGGATGGCGGAGATCTATGCCACCGCGGGTATGAAGGACAAGCTTCCGCTATCGCAGGCCGGACGCGTCCAGGATCTCATGAAGATGGTCCAGAACGCGAAGGTGTCGGCATCGGCCAAACAGCTCTTCGCCAAGATCGAGGACATCGACGAGGTTCCGAACGTTGCCAAGCCCCGCGGTCTCAAGGCGGAGCTTCGTCCATATCAGAAGGATGGCTTCTCCTGGCTGGTTTTCCTCGACGAGCTCAATAGCGGCGGGATCCTGGCCGACGACATGGGTCTAGGTAAGACCTTGCAGACGATTGCGCTCCTCTTGTGGGCCAAGAGCAAGCACAAAGGCAGGCTCAACCTGGTCATCGCACCCACCTCGGTCGTTTCGAATTGGGAGCGCGAGATTCAGAAATTCGCCCCCGGGCTCAAGACGGTCGTGTGGCAGGGGCCGAACCGCAATCAGCGGGCCGGCGAGCTCGAAAAAGCCGACGTGATGATCACCAGCTATGCGCTGTTGCGGCGAGACGAGGAGCTGCTCCAGGAGCTCGACCTGCGGTACGTGATCTTGGACGAGGCTCAGCACATCAAGAACCCGATGAGCCAGACCGCCCGCGCCGCAAAGAAGCTTCGCAGCGACAGAAGGCTGGCTTTGACCGGCACGCCGATCGAAAATCGGCTCAGCGAGCTGTGGAGCATCTTCGATTTCGTCTCCCCGGGGCTGCTCGGGACGCTGAAGACCTTCGAGGAACGCATCGCGCGGCCGATCGACCGGGGTGACATCGAGACTGCCCAGCGATTGCGAGCGACGATCAAGCCTTTCGTCATGCGGCGTGTGAAGAGCGATGTTGCGCAGGATCTGCCCGACAAGATCGAGCAGGAGATGATCGTGCCGCTCGCCGAGGAGCAGGCCAAGCTCTACAAACAAATCCTTCGCCAAGTTCGCAAGAGCGTGCTCAGCGAGGTCGAGAAGCAGGGCGTCAGCAAGTCGCAAATCCAGATTCTCGCCGCGCTCACGCGATTGCGGCAGGTGGCATGTGACCCGCGGCTGATGAAGCTGCCGGAAACCGACTTCGGACACGACGACAGCGGCAAGCTGGGCGCGCTTCGCGAGATCATCGACGAGGCGGTCGACGGCGGACATCGCGTCTTGGTGTTCAGCCAGTTCGTCGAGATGCTCAACCACATCCGTGCGGCGCTCGACTCCGACGGGGTGCCGTACGAGTACTTGGACGGCTCGACCAAGAACCGGCTCGACCGGGTCGACCGCTTCAACGAAGACGCGAAGATTCCGGTTTTCCTGATTTCGCTGAAGGCTGGCGGCACCGGTCTCAATCTCACCGGCGCCGATACCGTCGTTCACTTCGACCCGTGGTGGAACCCGGCGGTCGAGGATCAGGCGACCGACCGCGCACACCGCATCGGGCAGACCAGGAACGTGAACGTCTACAAGCTCATCGCAGAGGGTACCGTCGAGGAGAAGATCATGGAGCTGTCCGCCAAGAAGCGAGAGCTCGTGAGCAACGTTCTGTCGGCCGAGGGCAGCCCCCTCAAGGGCCTCACCAAAGCAGACGTCGAGAACCTCTTCAGCGAATAGGGGACACGCTCACCGTCCAAAACCCTTCTCCTTGTCACAAGCCGGCGAGATCACGTCTCTCTAGGAGACCCGGCGTGCTTTTCGAAGAAGGCGAGCAGCTTGGACCAAGCTTTGGCCTCGGTGCTGGGGTCGTAGAAGGCACGGATGGGCGTATGGCGGCCGAGGCGTGCCAGGCGACCCTCGTGGTCGTTCATGAAGGAGTGGCCCACGCCCTCGTGGACGAGGACCTCGTGCTCGATGCCCAGCTCTTCCAGATGACGGGACAGACGCTTGGCGTGCGGGAGATACACCGTATCCTCTGCGCCGTACTGGGCGATCGTCGGGCACAGGCCTTGGAGGCGCGCGGCGTTCTTCGGAACGGCGCCGTAAAAGGGCGCGGCGACTGCAAACGACTGATCGGCAGCCGCGACGAGCGCAAAACCGCCTCCCATGCAGAAGCCGACGACACCGATTCGGCTCGCGTCGACGTCCTCACGCTCTGCTAGCGAGGCTCTCGCCGCATCGATGACCTCGTAGGCAAAGCCTTTGCCAGTCGCCATGGATGCCAGCGTTTTCACGACGCAGCTCGGGCGGCCGCTCCGATACAGGTCGGGTCCGATCGCCGCGTAGCCTGCCTCTGCGAAGCGCTCGCAGTGACGCCGAAGGTCGGCGCTGTACCCGAAGATGTCGTGAATGACCACGACCCCGGGAAAAGGCGACCCGCCACCATCGGGCAGCGCCAGAACCGCTCGGTGTGACCGACCGGCCGCAACGTCGAAGGAAACGGGCTCGAGCATTCGACCGCGAGCATGCCCGTGAGCCCGCGCTCACGCCAGAGGGGCACACGCTCTGCGTCCGATTATCGCGGTGTGCTTTCCAAGTGTTGGATACGATTCGTGTTTTGGCGGGCTAGAGTGTCCCGGTGGGCTACGGGGTCTCGGAGGGGGGTGCTTCGCAGGGTGGCGATTTCTTCGGGGGTGTAGGGTGGGGCCGGCGGTCTTCCGGTGAACCGGGTGACGAGCCAGTTCATCAGCGCGGCGAGACGCGCATCCGAGAGGGGTGCTTGGGCCGCCCCGGGCACGCGGACCCAGTACTCGCGCGCACCGGGCATGCCCATCAGCTCGCGCATCGCGTGCAAGGACGGAACGACCCGCGAGCCTGATCCATCCATCCGGTGGCATCCTGAGCAGTTCAAGATGTAGTCGTGCTCCGCGAGCGAATCGGCGGCGGCCGTCGAGCTCGCGAGCAACACGGCGGCGATGACGAGCGCGCGCGTCATCGTTCGGGTTGCGCTTCCTGGGCCGTCTTCACGACGACCGCGGTGGAGCAGCTATAAGTTTGCGCCGTCGCGCCACCGCACCAATTCAAGTCGTTGTTGCGATACCAGTGATAGAGCGGGCGCTCGCCTTCGTTGCGATTGCACATGCAACGCCCGCAGAACGTCTTCCCGCAACAGTCGTTGTACGAGATGATGTAGTCCTTGCCGTCCGCGGGATTACGGCAGGTGCCGATCCAGGTCACGGGAGACATCTCGGTGCCCGGCGGGCACGTCGTGTGCGAGCCTCCGCAACAGCTGCAGAGGAACCCGTCGATCGCACAGTGACGCCAGTATTCGCAGCGCATCGGGTCGCCTTCGCGGCCTCTGACACCGTCTTCGCCTAGAGCATTCTTCTCGGCAGCTCTGGCCACTGGAAGCAAGGGAAGGGCGGCCCCCCCGACCAACACGCCGCCAAAGCGCGACAGCCAATTCCGCCGTGAAATGCGCCGCGCGGATTGCCTGGTGAGGCCCTCGAACCAGCGATCCAAGCGACTCATTTGGCCCTCTCCCGCAAGTAGTCCTGGATCGACGCCACGCCGTGCCGCTGGGCCTCGAACAGGCTCTCGAGATGCTCACGCGTGTTGACCAGGCCCTGGGCCGCCACGACGCCGTCATCGTCGATGAGCACGGCATACGGCAATTTCGCCACGCCATAGGTCATCCCCAACGGTGCGGAAAGCACGTACGGCAAATGCCCGATGCGCTTGGCGGCTGCGAACGCGCGGTGCTCTTCGAGCGTTCCATCACTCGCCAATATCACGCGGACTCGCGGCACCTCCGTGCGCGCGACCCGCTCGACCGTAGGCAGGAGCGTTTCGCAGATGGGACACGTCGGAGACAAGAAGAACAGGAGCGTTCGCGTTCCGTCGTTCGAGGCCCCGCCCACTGCGATGGGGCGATCATGAATGTCGAGCAATGCGAGCTCGGGAGCCTTGTCGCCGACCCGCACCTTGCTTCGGGGCGACAGGGCGCCAACCGGCGAGATGCGTTCGTGCAGCAGCCCGATCTGGCGTGTCAGGGCGAGCACCGTCAGCGCCAGCCCGATCACGAGCAACCACAAGACTACGTTCGAGACGATCAGCGCGTCGATCATCGGTTTCCTCCAAGTCTCTCGAGAGCGCCCGGAGCCTCTGCGAGACGCCGGACCGTCGACCATAGCAGCACGAGCACGATCAACGCGGCCGCAACGGTCATCCAGTCGATCCAAAGCAGGGACCGTTCGCGGCTCGGCCATACGAGGGCCCCTGCAGCCGCCGCCAACACCAGGTTTCGAGCCAACAGCCAGGGGCTCAGCGGCGTCCGCGAGGAAGAGGCGAAGCATCCGCAGTCGATCTCGCGCCGTCCCCGCGCCAGATTGACCGTGATGGCGACCGCATAAAGGACGAGCATGGCGGCCGCGGCGGCGGAAGCGGCCTTTCGCGTCGGATCGTAGAGAAGCCCCGCGGCAATGCTTGCTTCGGCGATCGGGAGCACCCACGCGGCAAGCGAAGCCCACGTCGCGGGGAGTAGCTCGTAGTCGCGAACCGTCGCCGTGAAGCGACGCAGGTCGGATATCTTGTGCCATGCGGCCGCCGCGAAGAGGAGCGACAGCGCCAGGCGAAGCGAAAGCTCGACGACGGGGTCGATCATGGCACCACCAGCAACGCTCCGGACAAGCCCGCCTCGTCGATGTCGCGCAGATGCTCGCCGCTCAACGCATCGAGCACGCCCACGGCGCCGAGATCGGCGTGGCGTACGAAGAGCAGCGGCTTTTCGTCCTGCGTGACCGCCACGCCATGCACACCCATGTTCGGCAGCACGAAGCTCAGAAAGCTGCCGAGCATGCCGGTGGCGTCGAATCCAGCTTGCGGACCGAGAAAAGCCGCGATGAGATTCGGCGCGGAAAAGGTCTCGACCTTGCTGCGTGAGGGCAGATGGTACACCCAAATCTCCGTGCCGGGATCCTTGTGCGAGCCGGGGCCGCCCTCGTGGACGATCGAGTAGAGACGCTTCGTTCCCCGATGATAGGCGAGATGCTGAGTGCCGCCGATGCGCCAGCCGGACGCGATTTCGCTCTCCGTGAAAAGCGGCCAGGGCTCCTCGGGCGCAGGGGCGCCGCCGCCGAAATCCACCTCGTAGAGGAGCCCTTCGAATGATGCGAACCGCCATGTAGCGCCGTCCCGCACTCCCTTTTCGCTCACGGGATCGTCCACCACGTCGAAAAACGGCTTGCTCCGTGACATCCGGTCGAGCTCTCCGTCTTCCGTGAGGTGTACCGTCATGGCGGTCCCATCCCCGCAGAGCATGCCGAACCGAGTCGGACCCGCGGGAAACACTCCCGCGCAACCCGCCGTTTGCACCTCGCCGACGTGGCGCCGATTCTCTAGGTCGACCACCGACACGGAGGCGCCGGGAGACTGGTTGAGCACCACCAGAAATCGGTCGCCGTCGAGCAGGCCGACCAGCGCGATGCCCGTGCTGGTGTCCGCGACTCGCGGCGGCACCTCCACCTCGCCCTTCACGTTCAAGGTGCGCGAGTCGTAGATGACCACGAAGTCCCTGCGCTTCCCGCGGTGCCCTCGCGAGTAGATGGTGTCTACGGTGTAGATTTCATTGCGAGCGTGGGACCACAACGGTGGTTTGGGCGTGATCTGTACGCCGCTGTCGATGGCGCCGAGCATCCGGCCGCTATCGCCGTCGAACAGAATCGAATGACGAAAGAGCCGGTCCGGAACCCACAACCAGTGTGCGCCCGCTCGTGGCGGCAGCTCCGCGACCTGGCCGACGGTCTCGGGCGGAACCTCGGCTTCGGCGCGAAGACACGAAAAGGACGCGACGAGGCTCAGCGCCCCGAACAGCTTCGCCCGGTTGCTCATGGGGAGGTTTTACTCGACTCCTACTGGGACTGACAATGGTCACGTGTCAGCGTCGCATCTTTGCGGAACTCCAAGCACTGCGGGCTTCCCTTTTCGAAGTCCCGGCACGTGGTGCCGCGAACCTCGTAGATGCGGCAAGCGTTTGGATTGCTCGCCGTTCCGAGGTGGACGCAAGACCCATCGGGCCGTGTCGCGAATCCCACCATGCCGAAGTGTCCGGGTTGCACGGCTCTGGCGATGTCGTGGCGGCCCATCTCGCGCCAGCGGACGAGGTCTTCCGCGGGAATGAGGATACGTCCGTCCGTCCCGGTGCGACAGCACGCGCCGCAAGTCAGGCAGTCGAGCTCGATGGTCACGGTCCGAATCATGCACTCGCGCGCCCGATGGCGCACATGCTCCCTTCCGGTGATGGCGTGCTACCGTGACCCCGATGCGGAGAATCATGCTCTGTCTGACGCTGGCGGCCGTCGCTTGCACCCGCGGCCCGACTGACGAGCCCGTCGATCTGCCGAACGTCGCGCCCGACACGGTGGTCATGGCCTGGAGCGTCACCAGCCGCACGTCGGATCGCGACAGCCTCCATGTGGTGCTCGAAGCCGATCGAACGCTGGTCGTGACCAATCGAACGGCGGAGGGAACCATGATGAGCGTATCGCGGACCGTCCCAGAGGAGGAGTACGCCAATCTCGTCCGAACCTTGAGGACGCTGAATTGCTGCTCCCTGCAATCGAGCACGGGCGCTCGACCGAGCCCCGTCGAGGCCAAGCCCATGCTGGAGATCAATCTCGGCGACGTGCAGTGTGTGATCGAGCGCTGGGACAGCGAATGGCGTGAGGGACTTGCGCGACGATGCGGATTCACGGTCGCCCGATTTCATGGTGGCGGCTTCGTGCCCGACCCGCCGGTCGACGAAACGCGACCCTAGCCGTATGCTCGCCGACCATGTCGAGCAGGTATTTTTGCGCGCATTGCAATGAGGAATTCGTTCCGGAGCACGCCGAGAAAAAGCCGCGTTGTCCGAGGTGCATGAGGCGCAGCGGCGTGGAGCCCATGCGAGAGGCTGTTTCTGACCGACCCGGCCGGGGCACGCGCCGCGGATGGCTGCTGGCCGCCGCGATGGCCGTCGTCGCGGCCGGCATCGGATACGGAATCTACCAGTCCACCGCCGTCACCCTCGAGGAACGCGCTCCCGTGCGCCCGCTGGAGCCGAGGGAGCTTTCCGCGTATCTCGAGCGAGCGCAGGTCGACGCGGGGCCCTATCGATCGATGTTCGCGCTGTCCGGCGAAGTCGATGGGTGGCCGGGCAGCGCTTCAGAGGTCGCGGCGCGACTGAATCGCGCGTCGTCTCGGTGGTCGCTCGAGCATGCGCTGCCCCGCGAGGTGCTCACCGCCGGGGAAACGCTCGCCTTGATCGAAGCGCGGGACGAACGAGTCGCGCTCTACCCGCTCGAGCTGGCCGTCGCGATGACGGCCTTGCTGAGGGATCGAGGACTTCGCGCCATGGTCGCGGAGGCGTGGCAGCTCGAGGGGGCGCAGGCCCCCGCCGATCCTTCAGGCATGCTCGGATACTTCGTGAGCGCCGTGTACGAGGACGGCGACGACGTGCCCTCGGCCTTCTTCGACCCGTGGGGCAGCGGCAGCGAGGTGACGCCCTCCGGGGCTCGGGTCCTGCGCGATACCGAGGTGGTGGCGGCGGTGCTCGGAACCGAAGCCACTCGAATCTTCGCGCGCTCCGGTGATGGCGCCGCGGCGCTGCCCATGACGGAAGCAGCGCTTTCGCTCGATCCGGTGTCGCCTTCGATCCGGGTGTCGCACGCGACGGTCTTGGCGGAGTCGGGCGGGCTCGCCGACGGGGTTCGCGAGCTCCAGGCCGCGATCGAGCTTCGGCCGGATGGGCCGCGGCAGCTTCAGTTGGCGCAGCTCTATCTCGCACAGGCTGGCATGCTCGAGATGACTGGTCAGCAGGAGGCAGCCGATGCCCAGTTTGCGGAGGCGAACCGAATCGTCACCGAGGTCGTCGAGCAATGGCCCCGCTACGGACGCGCGCATCTGGCGTTGGCTACGATCTATCTCGGCTTGGACGACGCGCCGCGCGCGAGGGTCGAGCTCGAGGAGGCCGAGTCGCTCAGCCCAGATGCGCCGATGTTGTGGGCGGCATGGGCGCAGTACCACCTCGCAGAGCGCGATCCGATTTCCGCGACGGCCAAGATGAAGCGAGCGGTCGAGATCGATCCGGAAAACTGGCAGCTCCGCCTTCAGGCGGCCCAGGTTTTCGAACGAGCTGGCGAGGAAGGCGCGGCGCGAGCCAGCGTGGCAGCGGCTCTCGATTTGGTTCCTTCGGAGAAGCGCAGCAAGGTTCGTGCGTACGTGGAGCGCATGATGGGTGCCGGGGTGCTGGGGCAAACCGATACGGCGCCCGCCAGCTTCGATGGCAGCGAGGGGCTCGCTCTGCCCGATCCGGTCGTCTCCGCGCCGCCGGCCGCAACCGGCGGCTCCCAAGGCCCTGCGCTCATGCTCGGCGACCCGTCCAACGTGCGCTTGCGGGACCCGGATCAGACCTTGAAGCTCGATCTCGACGAGTAGCGCGTCACGACGAGGCGCTGTCTTCGGCGCGCTGGATGATGCTCACCGAAAGCAAGCGTTCCCAAAGCGCTTCCCGTCCCTCGCCGGTCACGGCGCTGTAGCCGATCACGCGGCTGCCCAGCTCCTGCCGAAGCCCAGCCAACGCGAGTTTTCGTTTGCTCGCAGGAAGCTTGTCGATCTTGGTCGCCACGATGACCGGGGTCACACCGACGCTGCGCAGAAACTCGAGAAGCTGCAGGTCATCGTCTTGCGGACCGCGGCGAATGTCGACGATGACCACCGCGCCGCGTAAGCCGGGTCGCTCGCTCAAAAAGCCTTCGATCAGCGGGCCCCACGATCGGCGCTCGGCCTTGCTTCGCTGCGCGTATCCGTAGCCGGGGAGGTCGACCAAATCCATGTGGGCCTCTTCGCCGTCGGTCCGAAGACGCACACGAAAAATGTTGATGGCTCGGGTGCACCCCGGCGCGCTGCTCGTTCGGACGAGCTTCCTTCGTTGGACCAGGCTGTTGATGAGGCTCGACTTGCCGACGTTCGATCGGCCCGCAAAGGCGATCTCGGCGAAGGTGGGTGCAGGCAACTGTCCGAGGTTGGTCGCACCTGCAACGAATTGGGCGTCGAGCACGTCCATCGAGACGTTGTAGCGACCCGGAGCCGCTCACGCACGCACGCGCCGCCGGAGCGCGTCACGCAGATCCCGGAGCTCGGGGGATCCCATCACCGCGGCCGCCCCGAGATAGGTCAATGCGCCAGCGACCACCGCGGCCGCGAAAACCACGATATTTCTCGGATCGTTGCCCCCGCGCTCCCAGCGGCCCAGCTCGACACCCACCCACAAGATGACGGCCATCGCCGTGCTCGCTGCCAAGATCCGGGCCGCGCTGCCGGCAATTTCTCTCAACCCGAGCCGGCCGGTGCGGCGGCGAAGAAGCCACAGGAGCGCGGCGAGCTGAACGACGGCTGCTGCAGTGGTGGCGGCCGCCAGCCCTGCGTGCTGCATCGGCTCCATCAAGAGGAAGCTGAGCCCGACGAACGTGATGAGATTCAGTGCGCTGGCCACGACGGGCGTTCGAGTGTCGTTGTGTGCGTGGAACATCGGCACGACGGTTCGCACGGATGCGACCGCCCAGATACCGGCTGCCTGCCAGACGAACGATCGCGTGGTCTCTTCAATCGCCATGGCATCGTAGCGGCCTCGTCCGAAAAACACCGTGACTGCCGGCTCGGCCATCACGGTGAGCGCCACCCCCGCGGGCACCGCGACGAACAAGGAAAGGCGCAACGCGTGCCGGAACAAGCGTTTGGCCTCCGTCTCATCACCGTGCGCCACGGCATGACTCAGAGAGGGGAGGGCCGCGGAAGCGATTGCAAGAGCGAACATGCCCTGCGGGATCTCGGCCAACCGCTGCCCATAGTAGAGATAGCTCACGCTCCCGATGGGAAGGAACGAAGCGAACAACCGTGAGAGCAGCACGTTGAGCTGATAGACGCCGAGCCCCGCCAGCAGCGGAATCATGAGACGCGCGCACTTTCGCACGTACACGTCGTCGAAGCCGAGCTTGGGGCGAACGATGAGGCCCTCTTTGGCCAACGAAGGAAGCTGCGCGACGAGCTGAAGCGCTCCGCCGATCAGGGCCCCCCACGCCAGTGCGAAAATGGCAGGCCAGCCGAGCTCTCGGATGACTGGAGCCAGAAGGAGTGCCGCCCCGATGAGAGCGACGTTGAGGAGCGCCGGGGCAAACGAGGGGGCTGCGAATCGCTTGCTCGCATAGAGCGCCCCCATCATCAGGGCGGAGAGCCCCATCAAGAAGATGTACGGAAACAGCACGCGGGTGAGCGCGACGGTCGTGCCGAACAAGGCCTCGTCGCGCTGAAAGCCCCATGCGTACCCCTTGACGATCCAGGGAGCGCCCACGATGCCGACGACCGTCACGCCCAGTAGCACGAGCATCATCACGCCGAGCAGACCGCGGTAGAACGTCGCGGCGCGCGCCTTGCCCTCGCGCTCCCGCACTTCGGTGAACACGGGGACGAACGCCGCAGAGACGGCCCCCTCGCCGAGGAGCACGCGCAAGGCGTTGGGGATCGTGAAAGCCAACCAGAACGCATCGGTCGCCGCTAGTGCGAATACCGCGGCGATGACCGCGTCTCGAATCGCGCCGAGCACGCGTGAGGAGAGCGTGCCCGCGGCCACCATGCCCGCGCGACGGACGATCTCGCCGTTGGTGGACTCAGATGGCTCGCTCGGCATCGGCGGAAGGATGCGCACGGGGCGCCGGTCCCGGCAAGAAAGCCGGGCCGTTCAGCTCGCGCTGAGCAGGCCTTGTAGCTGCGCGATCTCGACGGTGTAGGCCGCGCCGCAGTAGTCGCAGCCGATGCTGAGCGGCTCGCCTTCGTCGACCAAGTCCTGGATCTCGGAGCGGTCGAGCATGCTCAAAGCGGTCATCACCCGAAGCTCGCTGCAGTGACAGCCGAAGCGAATGTCGCTGCTGTGCAGCCACGTGAACGGCATGCCTTCGAAGATTTGCTCGATCAGCCGCGTCGGGGAGGCGTCCGACCCCTGTAGACGCCCTCGAATCTCCCTGAAGCTTTCGAGGCGCTTCGTCATGGTTTCGAGCGCGGCCTCGGCTTCCACGGCCTCCGGCAAGAGCTGCACCACGAACCCTCCGACGGCTGGGTTGGCGCCCTCGACCGCAGAGCCCAGTGAGATCATCGATACGATTTGCTCCGATAGTTGCATGTAACGCATGAAGGCTTCCGAAAGATTCCCGCCTTCCGGCACCTCCACGATGCCCCGGTGAAGATCCGAGCTCGGAAGGGTCCGCATCATTTCGAGCGTGGCCCGGTCGTGACGCATGTCGGGGGCTTCACCGGTAGGAGACTGAAGCAGCCCGCGGCTCCATCCATCCGGATGCGAGTCCGCGATGAGCTGCCCTCCGCCATCCTCGAACCGGACGATGCACTGCACGCGAAGGGAGGGAGCCATGGTTTCCCGGTAGAGCACGGCGGTCGTGACCAAATCCGCCATGTCCCGCGCGATGTCTCCCGAGAGCTTTTGCGCGTCGATCACGGCGCGCGCGGTGTCGGTGGTCCTGGCGGCCACGACGCGAAAAGCGCCGTCATTGGTCATCGCGCGCATGACCGAGTCGTTTTCAGGCATGTTTCTCTTTAGAGCGCATTGGCGATTCGTCTGCAAGCGCTACTCTTGGAGCCGGAGCAGCAAAATGACAATGCATCAAATCGTGCTCATTCCGGGTGACGGCATCGGCCCGGAAGTGGCCGCGGCCACGACCCGGGTGCTCGAAGCCGCGGGAGCGCCCGTGGAGTGGGTCGTGCGGCATGCTGGCGTCGCTGCGCTCGAGAGCGAAGGCGAAGTGCTTCCGGAGCGGACGCTCGAAGCGATTCGCGAACGGGGCATCGCGCTCAAAGGTCCATGCACCACGCCCGTGGGCGAAGGCTTCAGCTCGGTCAACGTGCAGCTCCGCAAGCGGCTCGATCTCTACGCTGCGGTGCGTCCCGTCCGTAGCCTTCCGGGGGTGCAAACGCGTTACGACGACGTGGACTTGGTCGTGATTCGCGAAAACACCGAAGGCCTATACAGCGGCATCGAAAACGAGGTGACCAAGGGCGTCGTGACCAGCCTCAAGGTCGCCACCGAGTATGCATCTTTGCGAATCGCCCGCTGGGCGTTTCAGTACGCCCGAGACCGCGGCCGAAAGAAGGTCACCCTCATGCACAAGGCCAACATCATGAAGATGACCGACGGCATGCTGATCCGGTGCGCGCGCGCGGTTCGCGACAAAGAGCGCTTCACCGACATCGAGTACGAGGAGGTGATCATCGACGCCGGCTCCATGCGGCTCGTGCAGGATCCTTCGCAGTTCGACGTATTGCTGCTCGAAAATCTATACGGAGACGTGCTGAGCGATCTTTGCGCCGGTTTCGTGGGGGGCCTCGGCGTGATTCCAGGCGCCAACATCGGCGACGACTTTGCCGTCTTCGAGGCCGTGCACGGCTCTGCGCCGGACATCGCAGGCAAGGGCGTGGCCAATCCTCTCGCCCTTCTGATGTCCGCCGTGATGATGCTCAATCACATCGCCGATTCGCGCGGCGATGAAAGTTGCCGTGCTAGCGCAGCCCGAATCCGTGAGGCCTACAATCTCGCGCTGTCCGAGGGTCAAAAGACCCGCGACCTCGGGGGCACGCTCCGCACGGACGCCTTTGCTTCCGCGTTGATCGATCGGATCGCGGGCTAGTCCCCGGTTTCGCGCACGCCGCCGCTCCCGCCGGCGACCCGAAGCAGAGGGGGCAGGACGAGCAGCGTGGCAATCAGACAGCCGCCGATCGTCACGGCAATCAGCTCGCCGAAATTACGAACCGGCACGAAATTGCTGAAGAGCAACACCCCGAATCCAGCCATGAGCGTCACGCACGAGATCACGATGGCGCGGCCCGTTCCGCGCGAGGCTCGCACCAGAGAGGCTTCCCGCCCGATACCGGTCTGCATTTCCTCACGGAAACGAGCGAGCACGTGAATCGTTCCGTTGACGGCGAGCCCGAGGCTGATCGAGAAGATGATCACGGTCGACACGTTTAGCGGAATTTCGCGCCAGACCATGTAGGCCATCGTGGCCACCAGCGGAATCAGATTGGGCGGGATGCTCAGCAAGCCGAGCCGGATGCTGCGGAAGAAGAAGGCCAACAGGAGGAAGATGACCACCACGGCGACGAACAAGCTCCCGAGCAGGTCGTTGACGACGGCAGCCTGGCCTCGCGACCCCGTATAGGCTTCTCCCGTGAACGATACCGACACGGTCTCATCGTCTCCGAGCTCGAGCTCGATGATCTTCTCGAGGGTATCGAGAAAGCGCATCGTGGCTTGAGCTCCTACGTCTCGTAGCTTGAATTGAATGCGCGCTTTCTCGCCGTCTTCGGTGAGCCAGTCGCTCAGCGGGCTCGGCTTACGCTGGCTCATCATGGTGACCAGGCCCTTGACCTGTTTCTTGCTCTTGAATTGCTCCGAGCGCACTTCCGGATCGTCCGCGAGCAGCGCATACGACTCGCGCAGCATGTCCCCGTAGCTCAACGTGCGGATGATTTCTGGACGGAGGGCAGCCCAGTTTCGAATCCGCTGGATCCGCTGAATCATCTCCGGCTCCATGAAGTGCTCGTCTTCCGTGCTGACCAAGATCACCTCGAGCGGCCGAACGCCCGCCAGCTTCTCCTCGATCAAAAGGGTGGTCGTATACACGGGGTCGGTTTCGTCGAACTGGTCGAGCAACGCATGGTCGACGGTGATCTTGCTGGCTACGTACCCCGCGCCGGCGGTAAACAAGGCAGTCGCCAGGAGGACCAGCCAGCGCCATCTCAACAGCCTCGCCACCAGCGAGGTCGTCACGTTGGTGAACATGCTGGTGCGCTCTCGGCGAACTTGGTCGCGCTGCGGGGGGGTCACCCAAGTCAGGATCGCCGGCACGAAGGTGATGATGACCAGGTACGAGACCATGACGCCCAACCCGGACGTGATCCCGAAATGCCGCAGCATCACCGTCTTGGAGACGACGAGCGAGCCGAGGCCCACGGCAGTGGTGGCCGAGGTGAGCAGGACCGCGACTGCCATCGCGCGAACGGTGCGTCGTCCCGCGGCGCTCAGATCCTCTTCGCCGTCCATGGAGACTTCGTCGCGGTAGCGCTGTATCAAATGAGTTGCGTCGCTGATTCCGATGATGATCAGCAACGGCACGATCACGTTGTTCAAGATGTTCATGGGCTCGCCGAAGAGACCCATGCCGCCGACCGTGACCAGTGCCGTGATGGCGACGGCTGCCAACGGGAGCAGAACGCCGGGAACCCATCGAAACGAGAGCGTGAGAAGCAGGAGACAGACCACGACGGTGAGCGGGATCAGGCGCAGATTGTCGGCGCGCATCTTGCTTACGATGACGCTGCGAAGATAGGGCAGTCCGCCCACGTGGACGTCGATGCCTTCGAGCTCGAGCTGATCGAGCGCGCCCCGAAGCTCGTCCATCGCTGCGCGCATCTCCTTTGGTCCTAGCTCTTGGAGCTGAATCGCGATGCCGGCGAGCGTGTGATCTTCGTCGATGAGGCGGCCCACCAGCAGCGGGTTGCCTTCGATCGCCTTACTGAGCTCCGCTGCTTCCTCTTCGGTGACCTCTTCGCCTTGTACGATCGGATCGGTCTTGAGCTCTGCGGAAAGGGCCGGGCCGACTTTCGCAATGCCCCCCGGGAAACGTTCGGGATCGCTTTCGATGATGTCGAGCAGCGCGTTGAACGCATCGTCCTCGAGATCGCCCTGCACGTCGGTCGCTTCTTCGTCGAGAGCATCCAGATCGTCCAGATCGTCCAGATCGTCGAGGTCTCCTTCGTCGTCGGTGTCGCCGACTTCCTCGAGACCTTCCAAATCGTCGTCGCCGGGGCCGCCAGCGTCCTCCTCGCTCACTGCCTCGATGCGACGGGGAATGTTCAGCGTGGTGATGCTCGCAACCTTGTCCACCCAGGGCTTGTCCTCGAATTGCAGCGAGATGTCGTGGATCCGCTGCAGCGTTTCCAAGGACAGGACGTCATCGGCCTCGACGAGAATCAGCACGGCCTCGCGTCGCTTGCCGAACCACTCTTCGAACCGCTTGTGGATGAGCGCGTATTCCTCGCCCTCGAACGAGGACAAGAGACTCTCCGGAGCCGGATCGGCGGTCAGCTTCGGGATCTGGGTCGTGAACGCTACCGTCACCAAAACCGAGACCCAGACCACGAGCTTTCGGCGCTCGGTCACGAGGTTGGCGAGCCAATTCAACGTTTGCTGGCGTCGGGACACGAGCCTGTATGCCTGGTGGGTTCGGGGGCCGCAAGGCCTTGGCCACCGGCTTGACAGCCCTCAGTCACAGGGCTAACACCCGCGTCCCCACGGGAAGGATATCAGAGTGGCCAACCACGCTTCAGCAAAAAAGCGAGCCCGACAGACGGTGAAGCGAACCGCCCGTAACCGGCACATCCGGACCGGTGTGCGGACGAGCGTGAAGCGCGTTCGCGCTGCCGTCGAGGCGGGCAACGCCGATGCGGCGAAAAAGGCGCTCATCGAAGCCGTGAGCCGTATCGACGGCGCGGTTCAGAAGGGCATCTACCACCGCAAGACCGGCTCGCGATACATCTCCAGGCTGACCCACCAGGTCAACGAGCTCCAGGGCTGAGCCAAGTCGCACCGGCGCGACTAGCGCTGATCTGCGCAGAGCTCGAGCACGGCCTCTTGGACGATGATGTCCGGGGGCCGTTTGCTGCTCTTGAGGGCCCGATCGGTTTCTGCGATGAGGGCGAACGCCTTTCCAAGGCTTTCGGCGGTGAAGCGCCGCGCAGACTCGGTTAGATCGCCGGCTTTGAAAGGCGGCGCACCCGCGCGTTTGGCAGCCTCTTGGGGGCGTAGCCCATCGGAGAGCGCTTCGCGCATCCGCGCCACGATGCGAAGCTGACGCGCCACCATCGCGAGCAAGCGCAGTGGCGGCTCGCGGTCGTCGAGCAGGGACTGTGCTGCCGCGACACCCTTGCGACGATCCTTGAGGCCGATCGCGTCGACCAAGCTCCAGATCGACTCCACGCGAATGCGCGTGACGCACGTCGAGACGGCGTCCGCGTCGATGCGCTGGCCCGGTCCGACGAACAACGACAGCCGCTCGATTGCATCATCGACGGCCGCCAAATCATCCCCCACGGCTTCGATGAGCGCCTCGATCGCGCGGGGCTCGATGTTGTGCTCGCGTGCGGCGGCTTCGGCTTGGATGAACTCGCGCAGCTCTCGACCGCGCAGCGGCTTCGTATCGACCAGATACCCCAGCTTTTTGGCGGTCTTTCCCAGCTTTTCTCGGCCGTCGAGCTTGCTCGCAGTAAGCACGAGACAAGTCGTGTCGCTGGGATCGTCGAGATATTCCGCCAAGACGCGCTGCTCCGCCGGCGTCATGGCATCCACGTGGCGTACTAGAACCAAGCGCATGTCGGCCATCATGGGCAGCGTTCGCGCGGCGGAGGTCACGGTCGATGCCTCGAGACCCTTGCCATCGAACACCTCGATGTTGAAGTCCGGCGCACCCATGGCATCGACGGCTTTGCGCACGGCGTCGATCGCCCGCTCGATGAGCAGCCGTTCGCTCCCGGCCAGAACGTAGACGGGGTCGAGCGAGCCTTTCGCGGCCCTCTTGGTGACGTCACTCAGGGTTGGCACGAGTCAGCGGGCTTCGTCATCCGAGAAGGTGACTTCGCCGCTGTGTTGTACCCTGTCTCCGAGAATTTGAAAGCGGTAACGGCCGACTTCTTGACGCCGAACCGTGACCACCATCTCCAAACGGCGGTTGGTCTCGAACTGGGGACGCTTCAAGTGCAGCTTGTGCACGATCGTTCGCTGCGTCCGGTCGTTGACGAATACCGTCATGGCGGGCGCGATGAACTTACGCTCGTCGGTTTGGATGTCGTAGAACAACACCTCGAACTCCGAATCCCCCACAGGTGCGTTGAAGTTGACCACCAAGGTGGCCCGCCATTGACGGTCCTCGACGGGTGCCTCGGTCGTTTCCCTCAGGCGCGTCGCCTTGTTGCCCTGGGCGAAACGGATGACACCCGATTCCGAAAGGGTGCGCGGAATGCCCTTTTGCGTGAGGAAGATCCGGGCACGTAGGCCCGAGGCGGCGCCGGCGTCCTGCCAGGGAGTGACCGACGAAACGACGGCGGCCAGCGTGGTTGCAGCGAATGCGAGACGAAAGTTCACAGCTTGCTCCTCGATTGGTTCCAGGGATCAAGCTAACAGGTGTAACTTTACAGTAACAGGGTGATAAGGTGCTGTAATGTCGCATTCAGACCTACGCCAGGGCTCAGGTACGCCGAAAAGTTGTGCCGCAAGGCGGTGACAGCTAACTCCGACGCAGGAACGGAGCTCGATGACGACGGTCAGTGGGGGGGTCAAAGGACTAGTCGCACGCGCGCAGCGTGAGGCGCAGAGGCGGGCGCATAGTCCGTCGACCGCATACCTCTTGCTCGTGATGCTGCAGACGGGGGGCCCCATGGGCAAGCTCCTGTCTCAGCTCGGCGTGAAGGAAAGCGATCTGCTGAGCGCGATTCGCGTGGTCGATTCAGAGCCGACGAGCGCTTTGGAGCGGGCGGTCGAGCGCGCCTATCGCATCGCGAAGGCCATGGATGCGCCTCAGGTGCTGCCAGCGCATCTGCTCTTCGCGATCGCGCGAGATACGCGCAGTGCGGCGCATCGAAGCCTCGAGGAGATCGGAACCGGGTCGAGGCGTGTGCAGGAAGCGGTGCAGACCGTTCTGCAGCCTCGGAACGCCCGAGCGATGCCGAGTGCACCGATCACCACCACACGCAGCCGGCCCTCGGATGCCCTTCCTGCGCAGAATGCGTCGAAGCCTGCGAGGCCGTCCGCCCGCCCGAGCGTCGAGCCCTCGCCCTTGATCGAGCTTCGTTTGAAAGGGCCGCAAGAGGAGCCGATGGTCGAGGAGCCCGCCGAAGCCAGCGAGCCGGTCGGAGCGCTCGACGAAGAGATCATCGTTCCCTCGTCCTCGCCGTTCACGCTCGACGCGCACATGTATCCGATGCTCGTCAAGCTCGGGCGCAACCTGACCGAGCTCGCATCGATGGGCCACATCGACGAGGTGATCGGGAGGGACGCGGAGATCGAGCGTCTTCTCGACGTATTGGCGCGGCGCCGTTCGAACAATCCGATTTTGGTGGGGCCGCCCGGCGTTGGCAAGACCGCCATCGTCGAGGGACTGGCCCGCCGGCTCGCACAGGGCGGCGCGGGCGTCCACGGCCTCGAGGGCACCATCCTGGTCGAGCTTTCGGCAGGGGGATTGGTCTCCGGGACCGGAGTCCGCGGGGCTCTCTCCGAGCGGATGCGCAGGCTTCAATTCGAGGTGAAGCGCGCAAACGGCAAGATCGTGCTGTTCATCGACGAGGTGCACGCGCTTTTCACCGGCGGAGACTCGCCCGATGATCTCGCGCACGAGCTCAAGGCATCGCTCGCCCGCGGTGAGCTCCCGTGTATCGGGGCAACGACCGATGCGGAGTATCGAAAGTACGTCGAGCGCGACGCAGCGCTGGCGCGGCGCTTCTCGCCAATTCACGTGGCCGAGCCCACCGCCGAGGATGCGATCGAGATCTTGATGGGCATCGCGCCGCGATACGAAGTCCATCATGGCATCGCCTACGAGCAAGTCGCCGTCGAGTCGGCGGTAGAGCTCTCGGTTCGCTACATGGCCGAGCAGAGCTTGCCCGACAAAGCAATCGGCATTCTCGATCTAGCGGGCGCGCGTGTTCGCCGGCGCGGGGGAGCAGTCGTCGATCGCGAGGCCGTCGCCGGGGTGGTGGCGGAGAAAGTACGCGTGCCGGTGGAGCGGCTCCTAGTCAGCGACGCGCAAAAGCTGCTCGAGCTCGAGCATCACCTCGGCGATCACGTCGTGGGCCACCGCGCGGTGATGCGCCGGATTTCCGATGCGCTTCGAAAAGGCGCCGCCGGGTTCCACGGGCAGCGGCCCCTGGCGACCTTCTTGTTCTTGGGGCCCACCGGCGTGGGCAAGACCGAGACGGCGCGCGCGTTGAACGAGCTCTTCTTCATGGGTTGCCCGATGACCCGAATCGACATGAGCGAGCTGAGCGAGTCGCATGCGGTAGCCAAGCTGGTTGGGGCGCCCCCCGGTTACATTGGTCACGATACCGGCGGGCTGCTCACCGAGTCGATTCGCCATCGACCCTACCAGCTCGTTTTGCTCGACGAGATCGAAAAAGCGCACATGGACGTGCTTCAGTCGCTTCTGCCGCTCCTCGAAGATGGTCGGCTCACCGATGGAAAGGGCCGCACCGTCGACTGCACGCACACCATCGTCGTGATGACCTCGAACCTCGGTGCGCAGCAGGCTCGCGGAAGCCAGGGCGCCATCGGCTTCCACGGCGACGCAGAACACTCGGCCGACGGCGCCGCTGCTGCGCTGGCGGCCGCTCGGCGCGCCCTGCCTCCCGAGCTTTGGAACCGCATCGACGAGCCGCTCTTCTTCGGCGGCCTCAACATCGACGAGGTCACCGAGATCGCACGGCGGATGGCTTCGAGGGTGGCTCAACAGCTTCGAGAGCGACAGGGCGTCGAGCTGCGCATCGACGACACGGCGATCGAATCGTTGGTCGCGCTCGGCGGATACGATGCTGCCCTCGGCGCGCGCCCGATGCGTCGTGCCATTGGCCGCATGGTCGAGGCCCCCTTGGCCGCGTCGATCCTGGCGGGAGAGTTCCATCGAGGGGATCGGATCATCGCCGTCGGCGATCCCGAAGGCATCCGCTTCGAACGAATCGAAGGATCGATCGAAGCTGCGGAGTGAGCTCTCAGCGAGCTAGGAGGCGCAGAATCTTCTCTGCGCTCTTCTTGGAAAGGCCCGCGGCTCGCGCGCAGCGGACCACCACGGGCAGCACGGCATCGTAGGCGCGCCTGGCGCCCTCGTCGACGTCGCGCAACGCTGTGCGGTGCAACGCCACCGTATCAGCTTCACCTCTGAAGATTGGGCCGGTCAGCGCCTCGGGGACCCCCAGTCGCTCCACGTTGTTGCCCACGGTGCGCAACAGGCCCCCGATGGCGCGCTCCGCATCGCGCTGCTCGAATCCCAGACGTGTCAGCACGTGCACCGATTCGAAAGCGAGCGCCACCGCGCCATTGGCGGCCAGCGCCGCGGCTGCATGGTACGAAGGGTCGCCCGTGCTCGCTACGACGGCGCGCGCTCCGCACGCCGAAGCGATCTGACGGCTGGCAGCGATTGCTTTGCGCGCGCCGTGGACCGTGAAGGTGGTTCCCTCTAGAGAGGGATGACTGCGCTTGCTCGGAAACGAAACCAATGGGTGCATGATCCCGACCGAGGCGCCTCGCGCGCTGCATGCATCGAGCTCTTCGGTGCCGCGTGCCCCCGCGCAGTGCAGCACGCATGCCCCCGGCATGAGGCTCGGCGCGATCTTCGTCGAAACGGTTTGGATGGCATCATCGGGGACGGCGAGAACGATCACATCGGCCGCCCGCACCCGAGAAGGTCGAATGTCGTGCCCGCTGGTCGCGACCCGATGCTGGCGGCTCGACCGCAAAGAGCGCGCGAGTGCGCTTCCAACGCGGCCGCGGCCGATGATGAGGACGTTCATCGGCCGTCCAAATAGAGGTGATGGTCCCGAATGTGATCGATGACGGCCCGGGGCACCACTCCGGAGACGTCGCCCGCCTGACGGAGTCCGCGCCGTATGTCGGTGGAATTGACGTTGGGGATGGAAATCGGACAGCCCTCCGGGACTGGGTAACCGTGACGCCCGATCACCAGGGGTGGCGCGATCTTCACCACCTCTTCCCAGCGGTGCCAGCGATCCGTGGTCGCGAGGACATCGGCCCCGATCAGCAGACGAAACACCGTTTCCGGGTACTCTGCTTCCAAGGTTTCGAGTGTGGTGAGCGTTCGGCTCGTCCCGCCGAGGCGCCGCTCGACGTCCGAGATTTCGACCCCCCGAAATGGGGCGAAGGCCAGCTCGCACATCGTCATGCGCTCTTCGAACGAAGCGCCGTGCTCCTTGTCGAAGGCATGCTTCCAAGTCGGAATCACCCAGACCTCGTCGACGTCGGCGGCCGATAGCGTCCATGCCACCGACAGCACGTGTCCGATGTGCGGCGGATCGAAGCTTCCTCCGTAGACCGCGACTCGTCGCGTCACGGCGCCACCATGACTTTGGCGCCCCGGCCCTGGATCGGCTCGTTCCATCGAACGTCGCCGTTCAGGTATAGCGCTCGCAACACCACGCCGGCCGTCTCGCTCTGATCGTCCAGAAGGCCCACGCACCCCGAGGCCAGCGGGCCCGGGCTGAAGAAGCACCGCGGGCCGAAGCGCTTGAACATCAGCTCTTTGGCGTCACCGTAGACGACCACGTTGGAGTTGATCACGTCTTCCTCGGCGACCATGGACTTGTGGCGCACGATCAGCACGATGCGATCGTCGACCATCTCCAAGGCGCGTGTGGGAGGCGGAGGAGCCACGCGTAGCTTCTCGAGATAACGGACACCCCGGAGCCTTCGCAGGACGTCCTCGATGTCGTCCGGCGATCCGGTCGCGGCGACTTCGGCCACGCGTTGCTCGATGCTCCGTTCGGCATCGTTCAGCTCGTGCGCACGGATGAAGTCGTGAAGGGCCGGGTCGTCTGCCAGATACACCAACGAGTCCACCGCGAAGTCGCAAATGAGAAGCTTCGCGGCCTCCTGAAGAGCCCTGGCATCCGCTTCTGCGGGTCCGATGAGACCGAGTCGCATGGTTCTATAGATCTACACCAGCTTGGGCTCTGGCTTCAAAATGTGCGTCGCTGATCGCAAAGCGAATCATCGCCCAGGCTTCGGGGACCTCCCGGATTGCATCGAGTCTTCTTGCCTCGTGCGGTGTGACGGCCTTGCCGGCCATCTTCAGCAGCGCACCGACTGCCGAGGGAACGTCTCCGGTGAGTACCAGGGCGACGCGGTCCCCCAGCTCACTGATGGCGAAAGGCGCCGAGCGTGCCGAAAAGGAAGAATTGCCCCGAAGCTCCAAGACCAGGCTCTCGACCTCGTCACGCCAGCGGCGCGGGACGGCCTTCAGAAGCTTCTTTCGCAGCTCCTGCTGCTGTCGAGGATTGAGCCCCTGCGAGCGGTCTTCTTCGTGACCGTGCAAGAGCGAAACGAGGGCGGCGTCGAGCTCACCCGCACGCGCGCGAAGGGCTGGCGCCAGGTGGTTCGCTGCGATCTCGAGCGCACGCGCGAAGAGGAACACGCGTTCTGCGGGCGTGGTCATTTCGTGAAGGCGGCCGCCGATGACGAGCGTGGGCGGATCTCCCGAGATCGGGATACATGCCGAAGGAGCAACGTAGGTAACCTTCAATCGTGGTTCGCTGACTCCCATCGCCTGCGCGACTTCTCCGGCCTCGTCGAGGAGAGAGCGGTGCTCGGTCGAAGGTTTGCGCAGCCGCCACGCTGCGGCATCGAAAGGCAGAACCTTGTCGAACGAAGGCTCGCAAAGCTTGAATAGACGTCGAAGCGTTGGCGGCAATCCGGGAGGCGCTACGATGGCATGAACCACCTGCCGCAAGGGAAGCTCGGGCTCTCCCAACGCTTGGTGCCGAGTCGTCACATCCCCCTCGAACAGCGAAGGCGGATGTCCGATCGCAATTGCCGCGCTTGCCGCGCAGGAAGCAGGCCCGGGACCATGACGGCGGTGCAGGACGCGCACCAGCGTAGTCCAGAGCGCCTCGTCACCGGGTTCCGCCTCGATCGCCGTGCGGAGATCGTTGAGCGCGCGGTTGAGGTGCATCGCTCCAGCCGGCAAATCGCCTTGCCGCTCGTAGAAATCCGCCACGGCGAGGATGACGTCGGGGTCCGTGGGCTGGTCGGCTCTGAGCCGCTCCAGCAGGAGCTCTGCTTGTCGGGTCTGACCGGCCTGCTCGACCGCGCCCGCGAGCCGAACTCGATAGTCGCGCGCCTGTGCATCGTCGGCCGCGCGCCGCACCAGGGTTTCCAGCAAGCTCGCCGACTCGAGGGCGTTTCCCCGGAGCGTCAGGACCGACGCGAGGCGGTCGAGCGTCTCGTTGTGACTCGGCGCCAGCTCTCGTGCGCGGCGAAGCGAGGCTTCGGCCCGTTCCAAGTCCCCGAGGTGCTCGTGGTAGATCTCGCCGAGCTGGGCAAACGCCCAGGCCTGCTCCTCGGTCGACCGCTTGAGGCGCACGATCCGGATGAGCGCCTCGGCTGCGCCTTGGTAGTCTCCGGCGTGGCGATGCGCGTCGACGAGCTGCGCGAGTGCGGCGAAGTGGTGCGGGTCGAGCTCCAAGCATTCGTGGAGCGCTTCGATTACGGCGGCGGCATCGCCGCGCTCGCGACGCTGTGTCGCTTGCTCCAGGAGCAAAGTGACCAGCGTGGGCGTATCGGCTCCGGCGTCGATGCGCGCCTGGGTGAGGGAAGCAAGCTCGTCGTGCTGCCCGCTGCTGCGGTACCGGTTGGCGAGGCGTCTGTAGACGTCGAGGTACGTGATGTCGGCGTCCGCCGCGGCGACCCATGCCCGCGTGGCGCGCACGTCGTCGGCGAGCTTGTCTTCGAACAGCAGCGCGGCCTCACGCCAGAGCGATGCCGCACGCTTGTGGTCTCGGGCCCGGCCTGCCGCCTCCTCGAACGCCGAGGCGGCTGCCTCCCATTGCGCCGCCGCTTGAAGCAGGCGGGCCTCCTCCTCGACGGCGAGCGGATGACTTCGAGCAAGCCTCAGCGTTCCGAGGGCTTCGTCCGTGTCCCCGAGCTCCCGCAACAATCGAGCTTCTTCGAGCGCGAGCGCGTCGCGCTCGAGCCCTTCCTTCAGCGATGCGGCGAGCGCTCGGAGTGCCCGCAGGCAAAGCGCGGCATCGCCTTTGGCGTACGCCGCGCCGAGCAACTTCCGAGCCAACCCGGGGTCGGCGTCCGGCCGATCTTCGATGGCTCGCAAGGCGTGGTCGATGTCGGCCTGCAAGATGTCTGGATCGGCAGCTAGCAGCTCGACGATGAGCCTGCGTCTCGCCACCCGGTCCGCGCAGCCGGCGTCTAGCGCGTCGATCAATCGGCGCGCGCTGGAACGAATCCGTTCGGTATCTTGCTCTCGCAGCGCATCCCACTCGAGCGCGCGGGCGGTCGGGATGTGATCGGACCGCACTTCGGCGATCGACTGTAAAGACAAACGAGCGCTCTGCATGTCGCGACGTGCCAGCCGATCCATCTCAGACATGGCGCACAGAGCGGACAGCTCGTCGCCGGGGGTGGCGGCCGCTCGCGCGCGCTCCATCGCCGCGTCCGCGAGGCGCGCAAACTCCCCCGCCTCGAGCTCCGCGTCTTGGCGTCGGACCCGGACGTCGAGATGGTCGTCCATGGCGGCTTCCGCATCGCGTAGCACCCGAGCTGCATCGACGGGTAGACCCGCCGCGCGGTAGGCGTCTGCGGCCCGCAGCAGATAGGACGGCTCCCGGAGCTTGCTCGCAGCACGCAGCATGAGGTCGCCAGCCTCTTCAAACGCAGATCCGGTCAGGCCGATCAGATGCTCGACGAGAATCGAGTCGGGAGCGTCCGAGTCGGAGGAGGCGTGGGCAAGCTCTGCTCGGTCGGTCGGGGAGCTCGCCCAGAGGGAGGCGCGGAGCAGATGGCCAGCACGGCTTTGTGGATCGAGCGCTCCCTGCTTCCGTGCGGCATCGGCCCGTACGTCTCCCAAGTCGCATTCGGCCTCCAACTTCCACAGGGCTGGCCAATAGTCGGGCTGACGGCCGAGAGCCGATTCACAGGCAGGCCGCAAGGTCTCGATGCCGGGCATCACGCGGTAGGCCATCATGCAGGCGAATGCCGCGCGCGCGCCCTCGGTTGCCTCCGCCTCCGCCTTCCAGCGGCTCGCATTTCGGCGGGCGTCGCCATCGATGATCATCGACGCTCGGCCCACGAGCAGGTTGCCGGGCATCGCTCGCTCTGCGTCGAGCAGCGCCGCCAAGCGTTCCGCCGGACCTAGCGCGCCGGAGGCTTCGGCTTCGCCGAGAAGCGCTCCCACGCGCAATGATGGGGGGACGTGCTCGCTTTCCTGGCGAAGGGCGCGCAGGAAGGTCGCCACGTCCGAGACGCGAGCGGCCTGGTCGGCGCTCGCCATTTTCGCGGCTGGGCTCGCATCGCCACGGGGTATGGTTTCGAGCAAGCGCTGAAGCGCGCCATCCGGTGATTCATCGCCGGCGCACAAGCGCCCGAGCACGCGAAGGTACGGAGCGAGATCCGGCAATGCGCGTGCACCGAGAGCCTCCGCAGCCAGCGCCTTTTCGTCTTTCGTTTCTGCGTGAAACCGAGCGCGCCTGGCGCTGCGGAGCGCCGCGATCACCTCGGTTTCGTCGTTGGCGGCCGCTTCGAGCGCATCCAAGACGCGCGTTGGGTCGCCGGTCAGCGAAGCGATCTCGGCGAGCGTCCACCGCGACGGCACATCGGTCGCAGGGTCTAGCAAGGCCATCGCGTCTCTAGCGTTGCCGGTCGTATGATGAATCACTGCAGCCGACCGGCGAAGCGCTTGCGCCACCGGCGCCGATTCGTGCTTGGCCGCAACGCAGAGCTCGTCGATCGCTTGCTATCGCTCGCCGAGTGAGCGTGCGGAGCGCACGAGGCCGATACGCGCGGGCAACGATCTCGGCTCGAGCTCGACGACGCGCTCGAACAAGGCCTGGGCCGCTTCGAAAGCGCCGGCTCGTTCCATGAGCTCCGCGGCATGAATCAAGATCACGGCTTGCGCGGAGGATGCGGGCCATCGATCGGCAGCGCGAGCCAAGGCTTCGGCGGCACGCCGGGGCTCGTTGCGCGCAATGCATGCGGATGCGACCAGGACGCAGGCGACGAAGTCGTCGTCCTGAAGCTCTGCTGCGTGGGAGGCTGCCTGCTCCGCTGCCGCCGGGTCGCCGAGCTTGTAGAGGAAGATGGTGGCGAGCATGCGAAGCGCAGCCGCACGTTCCGGGGTCGCGAGATCGAGCCCAGCTTCCTTTTCGAGGATCGCGGCTGCAGCCGCCCAATCCTGACGGCGAATGGCGTGTCGTCGCAGCGCTCGAAGGACGATCACGTCGCGGGCATCGGAAGCGAGGGCATGCTCGTAACGACGGACGGCGCCCGCTGCATCTCCGAGTTGGTCGCACAGCTCGGCGGCGGAGGTGAAAAGGCGGGACTTCGCCGAGCCAACGGCTTGCTCCGCGAGGGTGTCCAAGAGTGTGATCCGTCGCTTCCGAGCCTCGGCCGAGTCACCCACCAAGGGAAGGGCGTGGTGACGCTGCGCGCGCTCGAAGACGGTGCGGTGTGCCGCCTGCGCGCCTACGTCGTTTGGATCGGGCGGGCGGCTCACATGCTTCGACTGAGGTCCGGTTCGTGTCTCGACGAATGCATCGAGGAGGGTGGCGATCGCGTCGTCGTCGAAATCGAACGCGGGAAGGGCCGAATCCCGGCCAGCTCGTGACAGATCGTCTTCAGGCATCTCGACCCCACAGGGGCGATTCGTCATCGATGCAGAACCGAATCAGGTCTAGCCCGCGTTCGGAGCATTGGAGGACAGCGAGGCTAGGGGACTCACCCAAAAGCGCCCGAAGCGCCGCCGCGACGTCGCCCGTCGCGAGCAAGCCCGCACGGTCGGCGGTCCGATGCAAATCCTGCGCGAATCGTAGCAACGTCGACGGGTCGACCACGGCGCTCCCCACGGCCTCCTGCACGGCTCGTCGCGCCGACCGTCGGAGCTTGATTTCGGCGGCGGGGAGCATGGGCTCATCCGACTCGACCTCGCAGCGAGCCGCGCGCAACGTTCCGGCGATCTTTCCGGCGGCCGCCAGCGCGGAATCGCCGAGCAGCCAGCCAGCGCCGCGCGGAACAGCCCAAGCCAGCCGGCCCGCATGAAACCGTGCACGCGCATCGAGACCGTCGCGGCACGCGCCCGGCACCAACCAATGAATCTCACCGTCCGGGCTGCCGTATGCGACCGGTTGCGCCACGTCACCGGAAATCCCAACCGATGCCACGTGCGCGCCAAACATCTCGGAGAGCCGCCCGAGCTCCGCGCGCACGGGGTCGTCCGGCGCGGCCTTGGCGGCCCGGAGCCGAAGCTTCGAAAGCGTGGGGCCCACCCGACGCAACACCCGATCGAGCGCCGCAAAGGCGTCTTGCTGCCACGCCGGATCGATCGTGACGCCGTCCGGATCGAACGTCCACGGATCGTCGTCGGCGGGCTCGAGGCCGAGCGTTTGCTCGACGCTGCGAATCGCGGCCGCTCGTCCCGATTGTCCGCGCCAGCGGGCCGCGTTGCGCAGACCCCGCAGGCTGGACGCCTGGAGGTCTCCGTGCTCGATCTGCGCCCAGAGCGCTCCCTCGTATCGGATGAGGGCGGCTTGCTTTTCGGCGCCTTCGAGCAGGCCGCCCAGCCCCGCGATCGCGGCTTCATGGGCTGGCTCGGCGTGCAGCGCCTGCTCGTAGGCCTCGATCGCGGCCTTCGGCCTGCCCAGCGACTCTTCGAGAGCGCCGATGCGCGCCCAGGTCTCTGCGTCGGCCGATCCCAGGGCCTCGATGACGCGCAGCTCGGCAAGCGCTTCGTCTTTCGCACCCAGGTGGGTGTCGAGAAACTCGGAGGCGCCGAGATGCGCAAGTCGCCGCTGTTCGTCTGGAATGTTGGACCGGGCAAGACGGCGGAGGCAGTCGACGGCGTCCTCCCACTGCTCGAGAGACACGTGGACCTCTGCGGCCAATGCCAATGCACCCGCGTGATCGGGATCGGTCGTGAAAAGCTCGCCGAGAACCTCGAGCGCGCCCGGGCGGTCGCTGAACCCTCGCAGCAGGCGAGCACGTTCGTAGAGAAGATCGGGCCGCTCTTGCGAGCCACCGTGCGCGAGCCGCTCGGAGACGAGCGCCTCGAGCGCCTCGGCGTCCTCCTTCTCGGCGAGCAGGTCGTACAGACGCCGAAAGGCAACGGATCGCGTCGGATCTGCGTCGAGTGCGCTTCGGAAGAGATCCTCCGCCTGCTGATGCTGCTCCATGCAATCGAGGCGGACGACGCCTGCCTCCTCCAAGAGGTCGGCTTCGAGTGGACCGGAGACGAATTGGGCGAGCCGTTCGCACGCCTGTGCCACGAGCGGCCATTGCCCCGCTTTGCGGGCGGCGACTCGCAGCGTCTCCCAGACGGCCAAGTCGTCGGGCCGTCGTTCGAGGGCGGTGCTCAGCAGCGCCACCGCTTCGGCGCCCCGATCAGCCTCCACGAGCGCGCGACAATGCGCGGCCTCGATGGCGCCACGCCCGAGGCTCGCGCTGTGCTGCTGCTTTCGTTCGAGGGATGCGACCCTCAGCTCGGGATCGTCGCCTGGCGCCAGAGCCTCGTCGATGGCGATCGCCGCCTCCGGCCGCTCCCCTGCGAGCTCCTCGGACTCTTGGGCAAGCATGAAGAGATCGTCCAGTGCTTCGTCGCCCCGAGCGACGCGCATGGAGCGGAGCCCTTGCAAGAGGGCGCCGGCCCGCAAGCCGTCCGTGGGCGCCAGGGCGGCGAGCTCGAGCCAAGCGTCGCCCGTGGCCGCGCCAGGGCGCCCGAGGGCCGCACGCAACGCGCCATATGCCGAGCCGAATCCGTTGCTCAACGCCTCCGTCGAGCTCGTGGCGTCGCCCAACACTTCCTCAGCGGCGGAGCGCTGCTCGTCGGTGGTGAAGTGCACCGGCATCGACAGCAACGCCGTAGCGCCGCTGAGCGCCGAGACCGGATGATCGAGCGCTTTTTCGTACTCCAGGCTCGCTTCGCGTGGGCCGCCCGTGTCGAAGGTGAGGGCGTCGCCGCGCAGGAGCGAAAACAACTCGGGCGCTCCTCCGCCGAGCGGCCCTTCGGCCAAGCTCGCATAGGCACGGAGCCTCACGCCGGCATCCGATTCACCACGGGCGACCTCCGCGAGCGCAAGCGCCGCCGAAGGCGAGCCTGGCGTATCCGCGAGCGCTTGCTCGTACGCGCTTCGCGCGGCTGAAAGGTTTCCCGCACGTTCCGCATTGGCCCCCGCGAGCAGCAGAGAGAGGTGCCTCGCCGCCCCTGTAGTCGGTGCAAACGGGTGCTCTCTCGCGAGCGCCACCACGTCCTCCGTCCGGCCGCTTTCGCGCAACACGCCGTCCAACAAAGACAGCACGTGGCGGTCGTCGGGGGCCAGCTCCGACGCCTGCCGGATCACGTGCTCCGAGGCGCTCCAATCGCCGGCTCGGGCGTGGGCCTCTCCCGCGGCGCACAGGTGTCCGATCCGCACGCTGCCGTCGGTCAGGCCCGCCAGGGCCTCGTGGGCACGCGCCAGCAAGGCAGGGTCGTCATCGAGCGCTCCACGCACCCGAGCCAGAAACGGAGCCCACGACTGGTGTGTCGGTTCCCCGAGCGCGTCGCGCAAGAGGCGCCTGGCTTCTTGATTTTCGCCGAGGGCGTGTTGTGTGACGTCGTACTTCGAGAAGGCGAGCAGGGCTCGTTCCTCCGGATCGAGCTCGCGCTCGAGGAGGTCTTCACAGCGCGCGACGACTGCACGGGCTTCTCTTGCCGCCAAGGCGAAACCCAATGCATCGCGCAAGATCGGCGCCTCCCATCGGCGGTCCTCCGTTGCTGCTGCGCAGAGATCTACCTGGTCCGGCTGTTCGCCGGACGATAGCGCCGCGTGCCACGACGCGAGCTGTCGAGCCTCACCCTCACGGCCTTCGGCCCGCTGCCGAATCCGGTTTGCAAGCTCGGCGCGCGCTGAGCTACGCATGAGACCCACATCGAAGGCGGCTTGTGCAAACCCGGAGGCCGGGTGTCGAGCTGCGACATCCCGCAGCACGTCCAGGGCTTTGCTCTCTTCCGCGCTCGCCAGCGCACGCCGGATCTGATACGCGACGAAGGCTGGATGCTCCGGAGCCGCCTCGCGGAACCACGCCGACGCTCTGTCCGCAGCGTCATCATCGCCTTGGCGCTCCGCGGCTGCCAGTGATTGCAACCGCAACTGCACGTCCCGGGGACGCAGGGCGAGCGCCGCGTCGAGGTGCCGGGTCGCCGTGATCGTGTCCGAGAGATGGTGTGCGCCATGAGTGGCGGCTTCCTGCCAAAGCAAAGCTGCCAGCGAAATGCGATCGTGCTCAGGCACCGGCATGCGCAACGGGTCGACGGCCCCGCCCGCGCGCGCAGCATCCTCGAGCAAAGACGCCATGGACTCCGCCGCGCGAACCAGTACGTCCCAACGTCGGTGCTCCTTGCAGATCTGTCGCTGAAGGCTCCGGGCAGACCATGCAACCGCACCGGACTCGGCCGCGCGATCGAGCGCGTCCAAAGCCGCGTCGACGTCCTCGTTTTCCAGCTCGCCGAGCGCGACGTCGATCCACAGCGCCCCGCGAAGCGCGGGATCGGATGCATGCCGGGCTTGTGCGCGAAGCGCATTGCCGAGCGCGTCTCGATCGCCTGCGGCTTCCGAGAGCCATTCGAGGATGAGCGCGGGAACCACGGGGGCCGGGGACCTCTCGATCGCTTCTGCAAGCAGAGAGGCCCAATCATCCGAGCGCAGCGCCAAGTCGATCAGCGCTGCAGCGCCCACCGCGGGGGAGTGGACGGAAGCCGCCGTTTCCGCGCACAGCGTCGCGAGGTCCTCGCCTCCGTTCGCTCGCTCGGCAATGCGCATTCGGGCGATCAGCGCAGGCTCGAACGAAGGCGCCTCCTCTCGCGCTCGCGTGTAGCAGCGCGTTGCTTGGTCCATCCGGGCTAGGTCGTGCTCGTAGAGCGACCCCATGTGATACAGGATGGCGGCCCGGGCCGAAGGGTCGGAATCAGCCTCCAACTCGCGCTGCAAATTGGCGATACGAAGCTCGACCAGGTCGAGCTTGCGCGCGCTCCGCGCAGGCTCCTGTGGCGGCTTGTCCATCATGGGCCGCCCAAGCTATGCGAGCGTCCAGCCGCCGTCGATCACCATGACATCCCCCGTCAAGTAGTCCGCTTCGTCCGACGCCAAGAACACGGCGCCTCCCGCGATGTCTTCCGGTTGGCCCACCCGGCCTGCAGCAGTCCGGTTGACGATGCTGCTGCGTATTTGGTCGTTGTCTACCAACACCTTCGCAAACTTGGTTTCGATCAGGCCGGGCGCGATGGCATTGACGCGTATTCCCGCGCCGCCTAGCTCCATTGCTAGCGTCTTGGTCATCGAGATGACTGCGGCTTTGGTCATCGCATACACGCCCTGCATCGGCGCGGCCATCAGGCCCACCACGCTGGCGACGTTGACGATGGAGCCCTTCGCTTTTCGCCCCTGCAGATGGCCGGCGACCAGTTGGCTCATGCCGAAGTAGCCCTTCACGTTGACCTCGAACGTCTTGTCCCACGCTGCTTCGTCGATCGAAAGCATGGGACCGAAGTACGGATTGGTCGCGGCGTTGTTCACGAGGATGTCCACCTTGCCGTATGTCTGGAGCGCTTGCTCGAGCATGGCTTCGCGTTGGGCCACGTGTCCCACGTGGCAGGCGATCGGTGTCGCTTCGCCGCCCCGCTCGCGGATGTCGTCCGCGACGGGCGAAAGTCCTTCGATCTTCCGCGATACGACGACCACTTTCGCGCCCTCGTCCGCCATCTTGGCAGCGATTGCAGCCCCGATTCCTCGGCTTGCTCCCGTCACGATCGCGACCTTGCCCTTCAGGCGCTCACCCATGCTGTCCCCTCCTTGCACCGTGACGTATAGCGCCGTGCGGGGTAGTTTCGCCAGCGCGAACTGCATGAGTGGTTGCGCGCTGTCGCTCCTGCGCAATGCTGGCTTCCCTCTCTTCTTCGGCAAAGAGGTCGTTCTGCTCCTGCTCTACGCAATCATCGCGGTCGTCGTGGGCTTCGTGGCCCTGGTCTGGGGAGCCGATCGCTTCGTCTATGGCGCCGCGGGTCTGGCGCGAAATCTCGGAATCAGCCGTGTGGTGGTCGGTCTCACGATCGTCGCTTTCGGGACTTCCGCCCCGGAGATGTTGGTATCCGGGATGGCGGCTGCTGCCGGAAGTCGCGAAATGGGTATTGGCAACGCCGTAGGGTCGAACGTCACCAATGCCACGCTCGTCTTGGGGGCCGCGGCGCTGGCGGGTCCCTTGAGCGTGCATTCGCGCTTGCTGATGCGGGAGATTCCGGTCCTGTTCCTGAGCATGGCGCTTGCGTGGTGGTTTCTGTGGGACGGGGACCTGAGCCGGTCCGAGGGATTGATCCTGTTCTCGGGACTGATTCTCTTGATCGGCTGGATAAGCGTGCAGTCGCGGCTCGAAAAAGACGACGTTCCTCGGGCCATCGGCGCGGACCTCGACGACGAGATTCCGGATTCGTTACCCGCGGCCAAGGCGATCGCGCAGTTCCTCTTTGGTTTGGCGTTTCTGCTGATCGGGTCCCGAGCGGTCGTTTGGGGCGCGGTGGGTATCGCGCGCGGCCTCGGCGTGAGCGAGCTGGTCATCGGGCTCACCTTGGTGGCGCTCGGGACGAGCCTGCCCGAGCTTGCTGCGTCGGTGGCTGCGGCGCGCCGAAACGAGCCGGACATCGCGGTCGGGAACGTCGTCGGCTCCAACATCTTCAACTTGCTGGGCGTGCTCGCGCTACCTGGCATCATCGCCCCGGGTGCGATCGACCGCACCGTGATCCGCCGTGACTTTCCGATCATGGCGGGAGTGACGATTCTCTTGGTCCTGATGACGATGAACGAGCGCAATCACATAGGACGCAGAGGCGGGATTGCGCTCATCGCCGCCTTCGTCGTCTATTTCCTGATGCTGTTTTTGGCTCCGTTTTGAGCGTCGCCTGTCAGGCGATTCTCCTCCATACCAACGTCATGTTGTTGGCGGGCATGTCGACCCGATCTTCGAGCCAGAGACCGGTGCGGTCCGCAAGCGCAGCCAGCTCGTCGACGTCGCGGACGCCCCACCTCGGATCCCGCGAGCGCAGGCTCTGATCGAAGGCGGCGTTGCTCGGCGCCGTATGCTCGCCATGGAGCCGGTAGGGCCCGTAGGTGATCAGCGCACAGCCGGGATCGAGGAGCTTCTCCGCCCCGAAGAAGAGCGCCTCCGTGGCCTCCCAAGGGGAAATGTGAATCATGTTGATGCAGAGAATCGCGTCTGCACGGTGCACCGGCCACTCGGGCCAGCGTACGTCCAGCTCTACCGGGGGCAGGAGATTTTCGCCTGGGGCTTCATCGACCCAGCCGCGAATGCTTTGGATCGCTTCAGCCGATGCGTCCGTCGGCTGCCAGCGAAGGGAAGGGAGGTGTTGCGCGAAGTATGCGGCGTGCTGTCCGGTTCCGCTGGCCACCTCGAGCACGACACCCGCAGGGGGAAGCACGCGACGCAGCACTTGGAGGATCGGCTCACGATTGCGTTCGGCTGCTGGTGCGAAAGCCTTTGCCATCCCCGATTCATAGCCCATAACTTCCCCCCATCGAAGCAGACCGTTGGCAGTGGAGGGGACGGTTGGGCTGGGCGCTCGTCGTCTCGGTGTGCCTCGGTGCGCCGTGGTTGACGCGTGCGCTCCTGCTATGGGAAAAGCACGTGCCGCTCCGGCCCGTCGACTTGCGGGGCATGCTTGCCGACGCCTCGGTGGCTCTGCTCTTGATGGGGCTGACGGCGCTCTTCGTGAGGATCGGCCGATGGTGGGGGCGTGCTTTGGCGGTTGCCTTCCTGGTGTCGTTCGTCGTGGCGAGCTTTGCGATGTACGAATTCATCGCGGTCTTCGATTCGCTCTATGCCTTCAGTCACGTCGAGTTTTTGGGTGACGCGACGTTTCTGGGCGGCTCGGCCCGACACGTTCGCCACCCCGTCCTGCTGGCTTCCATGATCGCAGCCGCGATCGCGGGCGGGGCGCTGGCCCTGGCGCCCGGTGCGCGTTGGTGGCGAGGTTGGGGCGTTGCCCTCGGAGCGTGTGTGCTCGGGCAGGTGCTCATACCGGCTTCACCCGCCTACGAGGGATGGAGGCAGCGCCATGCCGTTCAGGCCCACATGTCGCTTTTTTTCGAGCCGGTGAGCGAGCGACCCACCACGATCAGTGCCGAGCTGCGTGATGTGTTTCGCGCAGACCTCGATGGCAGACGCTGGGTAGGCCCTCTGCATGGTCGGCCGAACGTGTTGCTGATCATGGTCGAGGGCGCCTCGGGCGCCTATCTACCTTCGGTCGCCGCCGCACATGGCGTGCGGAGCTCCACCGTGATGCCGAGGTTGGATGCGCTGGCCCGAGAGCACGTGTTGCTGACCCGCGTCGTCTCCCACCAGCGTCAGACGAATCGCGGGGAATACGGCATTTTGTGCGGCGACTATCCGAAGCTCTTGACCGACCAGTCGAAGATGACCGAACAGGCTTACGGGGCTGCTCGCCGCTGTCTTCCAGCGCTGTTGCGGGACGCCGGCTATGCGACCGCGTACATCCAAGCCGCTCCGCTCGGTTTCATGTTGAAGGATCAGTTCATGCCGAAAGCAGGGTTCGACGAGCTCATCGGCGAGCCCTGGTTCGACCGAGCCTATGCGCGAACCGACTGGGGCATCGACGACAAGGCGTTTTTCGAGCAGGCGCTTTCACGGGTGGTCGCGTTGCATCGCGCTGAGCAACCGTTCTTCGCCGCGATGCTCACGGTGGGCACTCATCACCCGTACACCATTCCGGATGCCGAGACGCCGGGCGGTTTGGCGGCCGCACACGACCGTGCGTTTCGATGGGCGGACGATGCGTTGGCGGATTTCGTGGCCGCGCTCCGACGACAGGGCGTTCTGCGGGATACGGTCGTCCTCATCACCTCGGACGAGTCCGCTGGTTTGCTCGAGGCCGCGAGCGCAACCCAGCGGCTCCTCTCTCAGAGCTGGTCCTTCGTCGTGGTCATGCTTCCGCAGCCACGGGCGGAGCGGATAGACACGCTCTACGGACACGTCGACACTGCGATTTCAGTCGCCGATCTGCTCGGCATGGACGAAGGTGCCACGCGTTTTGTCGGACGGAGCTGGTTTCGCGAGTATGACACGCCGCGAAGACTGTTCGCGGCGAATACTTATGCCCGGAGCGTGATGATGTGGGAGCCGAACGAGGCCGTGGTGGTCTGCGGCGAAGCCCTGCGCCAATGCGTGCGCACGGTCGCCCCGGAAGGTCAGACGTTCGGTCCGAAGCGCGAGAGTCAGGCTGCCGCAGCGCGCGAGCAGCAACTTCTCGCGGAGGTCGCTCGGCTGACCCGATCGAGCCGGGCCGCACTGTCGGAATCGGATCCGATGATGCTCTTGACCGACGACGAAGCGCATCTCCGCGCGGGCGACGGAAAGAAGCTCTTGATCGGCGGCCAATACTTGCGGGTGCCCGGCGGCACCACCGTGCGCGTCGACCTCGATCTGGAAGTCGATGGCGAGGGTGCCATCGTCGGCTTTCACCACGACTTGCTACTGGACGGACATCCGAAGATTGCTCGTGAGAACGTCCGAGTCCGCGACGGTCAACGTTGGCAACTGCGCTACGAAATCCACGTGCCGCGCGACGCCGGTCAGCTCGTCGTCCAGTTGTACGCGAAAACCGTCTCCGGAGAGTCCGCGACGGTTCGCTTTGCCGACGCACGGCTCACGATGCTCCGAGCCGAGATCACCTCGGGGGAGCCTGTCGTCATCGACGATTCGTTGTCGCCGGCCGGTCCGCCTTGATCCGAAGACGGCATTCGATGCGTCGAAGCTGCGCTCGTTCCCACGCCCGTAACTCGCTCTGAAGGAGCCGGTGCGCTTCCGAGGGCTCGCCGTGAATCGGCCGCTCCGCTCCTCGTGGGCCTCTTTCATACAGCAACCAGGCATCGGCTGCCCGATGGTGGCCCAGACGATATCCGTCGCGTGTGACGGCGCCCTTGGGCTCGTAGCCCTTGTTGGCGATGCGGATGCTCTCGATCCTGTCACGGATGGTGGCTTCCTCGAGCCCCGGGAGGCGGAAGCTGTCGAAAAGCTCCCGCCCGCGCACCGGGAACGCTTCCGAGAAGGAAGCGCGGCCGCTTCGATCGGCATCGAGCATGAAGAGGCTCTTCGCCGGGATGTCCGAAGGGATTGGAAGCCCCAAGAAATGGAGCACCGTGGGTGCCACGTCCGCCAGGCTCGCGCCGACCACAGGTCGCGCTGGAGCGAGATCGGCATGCCAAAGCACCAGGGGGACGTCGATCATCCAGCCGTTGAGGTAGACGTGGTGGCCCCAATAGCCGTTCTCTCCCAAGGCCTCCCCGTGGTCCGAGAAGAAAACCACCAAGCTGTCATCGAGCCAGCCATCCTCTTCGAGGTATGCGAACAGACGACCGAGCTGTGCGTCGAAATAGGCGGCCTCGCCGAGGTACGCGCTCTTGCGGTCAGTCCCGAAGCCGAATCGAGGCCGGCTCACGTATGGATCGTGCGGTGAATAGTAGTGGACCCACGCCATGACCGAGGCATCCTCGGCGCGCGCGCCGCGCAGCCGCTCGATGATCAGCTCGGTCGCCGCCCTGTCGGTGGGAGCGAAGTCGATTTCCACGCCTGGCGCGAGGAACTGTCCGACGATGGGAAGACGGAACCAACTGACGTCCGGAAATACCGCGAGCTGACGATCCACGTGGGTCTGCGCCCGCGTGAAGATCGTCTCGGGAAGTGTCGGGGACAGGTAGAGCTCGGCTGGGCTGAGGCCCGTGAACGCGCTTCCGACGGCGAAGAGGGTCGCCGGGTAGGTCGAGGTCGCGTTTTGAAAGGACACGCCCCGTCTCGAGAGACGCGAAAGCGCCGGCATGAGGGGTCGGCCTCCGACTACCGTGTCGACCACGTCGTTCCGGAGCGCGTCCACGGTCACGAGAATCACGTTGCGGCGCGCTTCGGGCGGGATTCCAATCGGCGTGTCTTCGACGAACGGCCGTGGGTCGGGGCATGGCTGCCCGTCGGTCGACCAAGACGGACCGGCGTCTAGCTGCGGGAGCACGTAGAGGGTCACCAGGGCGCCGGCGCGGCTGTGCGCGATCAATGCGCGCTGACCCGTCTCCGCTAGCGAGGGAACGAACCGAGAGACCGAGGCGAGTGCCAACCCGGCGGCCGCGATTCCGAAGACGACGAAGCCGTAGCGTCGCCTTCGGACGAGCAAGAAGAGGATCGCAGCGCTGAGAAGCCCCGCGGGGAGAACGAGCTGGGCCATCGAATAATCGTAGGCTCGGTAACGCGCCATGGTGGTGGCGAGAAGCGCTACGGCAGCCGCCGTCACGATCGACCATACGACGAGACTTTGCCGCCGCTCGATCCGCATTCCAGCAACCAACCAGAGCCAACCAGTCGCTCCGAGCAGACCGAGGAATGCCGCCATCATCGCCCGCAACGAGGTGCGTTGCGGGTGCAAGGCCCAACCGGGACCGGACAGCAGGAAATCCGTGTGCTCCCAGCCCACCGCGACGGTGAGCAGGGCGAGCGCGATGGTCGTGGCGACCACGACGGGCGGCCGCGCCTGCGCCGCGCGAACTGCGGCACCGAGAAGAAGCGTCGTAGGAATCGATCCGATCGCGGCCAGCCAGCAAAGCTGCCCCAGAAGGGGCAGAGACAGCCAAGCGTGCGGAATCAGCTCCGCCAACAGGAAAAGCAAGCACCCCGCATAGGCCGAAGACCAGAGCGCGAGCGGCACGGTCGGCGACCTAGAGATCATCGAGCTCTGCCACTTTCTCGTTCAACGATTGTTCCGCTGCGATCAGCCGTGTGGCTCGGACCGGTGGCTCGAACGCGCTGTGCAGGAGCCACCAGCGCGGATTGAACGCAAGCGTGGTGAGCTCCCAAACCTCGATGTCGAGCTCCTCGCGCCGCAGGTCGAGCATGAAATAGCTGCCGTATTGCCGATAAGGATGACGCGAGGCGAAGCGAGCTCGCTCCTCTTCGGAAAAAGCATCGACAGCCGCCACGAAGACCCAGTCCTTGGCGCCTTGCTCGTTGGGTATGTCCCTGCGGGGATTTTGTGACCAGCGGTGCGTGACGCGGTCGAGCGTCACGTCGAAGCGTGGCTCGAGACGACGCGCCTTGAGGCTCGTATGGAGCTGCACGCCCGTGTTCCGGTTCGTCCAGGCTTTCACGCGCTCGGCGAAACGAAGCTCGGGCCTGCCGGAGTCGTAGGTGTCCGTCGCCCCTCGAACCGGGGTGAAAAACCACATCGAGCCCCCGACATGGCGTCCTCTCGGAACGATCTCAGCCACGCGAACCCCGAGCGGAACCAAGAGAAGGACGACCGCGAAGCTCGGAGCGATCCCTGCCTTGGCGCGGATCCACCGTCCCGTCTCGATCACAGACGAAGCAACCATGATCCCCACGGCGGGAAGAGTCGGCCAAGCCCAGTACGAATGGACGATCGCGCTCCAGCGGAAGGTCCAATAGTGGATGATGCCCGCCACCAAGAACGCGATGGGCACGAGGTCGCGCGGGCGGGCCGTGCCTCGAACGAGACGAGCCATCCAGGCAATCATCCAAGCCGCACATAGCCCGAGGACCGGGAGCGTGAACATGAGCTCCGGGACCACGAGCAAGTGGGTTCTAAACCGTGCCCATGAAAGCGCCCGTCGCGCATTGAACGTGCCCGTGAGCTCGTCGAGATTGCCAGTCAGTGCTTCCACGAGCACGAAGTGCCCCACGAAGAGCAGCAGCACCCAGGCACAAAACACGCCTAGCTGAAACGGAGAACCGGGGGCGTTTGGCGGCCCGCGACGCCACGAAACCCAAGCCCAGTGAACGGCGATGCAAAAAGCGACGTAGTATGCGGGCCAATCCCACGTGGCGGCGACTGCAAAGCTCCCGAGGAAGGAGACGAAGCTTCCCCGAGACCACGGCGGCGCGCGGCTCGCCCGGGCGTAGAGGAAGAGCGCGAGCAGGCTCCAGAAGATGAAGCCCGCCGAATGATTGGCCATGTTGGTGTAGATGGCATTGATGGGCAGAGCTACGTAGAGCGCGGAGGCCGTGAGCGCGTGGATGTCGTCCCACAGCCGCCTCACGACCGCGAAAAGCATGGAGAGCGCAGCCACGCTCCAAAAGCCTGCCACCAAGCGAATCGACAGCTCTCTGTCTCCGAGCAGCGCGAGGCTAGCCACGTTGTGCAGATGCAAGCCGAGGGGCGCGTGCGTATAGAGCTGGTCTTTGCGTGGAGGTACGTTGGACGTCTC
>DATIUW010000178.1:0-29647 GCA_035466435.1 Polyangiales bacterium
GTCCTGACCGCAGAGTTGCAGCACTCGCTTCACCGGCGTCGTCACGTACTCGTGCAGACCATCGGCAAACTCGATCACGACGACCGACCCCTTGCGGGGCGGGCGCAGTAGACGTCCAACGACAGCTCGACCTGACTTTCGGCCTACTTTGCGAAGGACGACTTCCACGCCTCGAAACTAGCACACCTTGTATCACCGGCAAAACACGCCCGGAAAAATCCAACGTTTTTGTGGTGTTGCCGGTCCTTTTCCGGGAGCGCCAAGTTTGCTCCGTGCTGCCGCGGCAAACCGGCTCCGGCACGCGGCAAAATGCCGCGGTTTGCGGGGGCTGCCAACGGCTTCTCGTGGAATTTTGCGGCTGTGCGTTTCGGCATACTTAGTGCATCGCTCCCGGCTTCGTATGGCCGACCTTCGCACCCCGACCACCCTGGACCGCTACCGCGCTTCGCTACGACGAGTCGCCGTGCTCGACGCCGACACGGAGCGCGAGCTCGCGCAGCGATGGGCTGACGGGGACCAGTCCGCCGGGGCGCGTCTCGTCGAATCCAGCCTGCCGTTCGTCATCGCGATCGCACGCGAGTACCGCAGATGGGGTGTGCCGCTCGAGGATCTCGTGCAGCAGGGAAACCTCGGGCTGCTCAAAGCGGCTTCGAAGTTCGACCCCGACAAGAACTGTCGACTCATCACCTACGCGGCGTATTGGATTCGCGCAGAGATTCGCGATTTCGTCGTACGCTCGTACCGAATCGTTCGATTGGGCACCACGCGGACCGAGCGACGCGCCATGCGCGCCTTTCGACGCAAGGCGGTCGATTCACCCGAGGCGCTGGCGGAAGAGAGTGGAATGCCGTTGTCCCGCGCCAAGCAGCTCTGGCCTCTGCTCACCCGCGGTGACCTGTCGCTCGACGCAACGGCCACCGACTCCCCAGGCGCCATCGAACGTATGGCCTACAAGCAACCGACCCCCGAAGAGTCGGTGGCGCGCTCCCAAGCCGTGCACCACGTGCGGGACGCGCTCGAGTCGGCCATGCAGGCCTTGACGGCCCGCGAGCAGCGTATCGTGGAAGCGCGCATCTTGGCGGACGATCCCCAAACCCTCGAAGCTTTGGGTCGGGAGATGGGCGTCAGCAAGGAGCGTGTCCGCCAGCTTGAGGTGAGGGCGCGTCAGAAGTTGCGTGACCGTCTAGAGCATCTTCGCCCCGCCGCTTGACGGCCACCCAGGTTGACTTGGTGAAGCCATCACTCCATGGTGGCCGCGCCCATGCTTGGAGGGTGTGTTCCATCGTGAGGCGCACGAGTCTCATCACCGCCGTGCTGTCGTGCTCGGTCGGCCTCGCCGGCTGTAGGTCGGTTCCGCCGTGCCCGGTTCAGATGCGGACGGATGCCGAGCAGGCGCTTGCGGACCATGCAAGCAGGCACTCGGGATGGCGTTCGATCAAGGCCGAAGCGCGAGTGACGCAGTGGGGGCGCGACGGGCGCGTCCGAGGGACGGTGCTGATGTTTCTCGAGCGACCCAACCGAGCGCGCTTCGACGTGATGACCCAGCTCGGACCCGCTGCCGTGCTCACGAGCGACGGCGAGAGCTTTCAGCTCAGCGACCTTCGCGAAGGGGTCTTTCTGCACGGTCCTACCTGTCCGGAGAATCTGGCGCGTTTCTTGGGCATTTCGGTCGACGCGGACGACATCGTGCGGCTCCTGACGGGGGATACGCCATTGATCGAAGCCGTCGAGGAGCACATCGAGTGCCGCGGCGGGCGCTACGTCGTCACACGGGTAGCCGCCGATGGGACGAGCCAAGAGCTGGTTTTCTCGATAGACGAATCGGACCGCGACCAGCCGCCCGACGCACAGCGGTTGACCCTTCGCCGGTCGACGGTTCGAGCGCGGGACGGCAGAAAAAAGTGGGAGGCTACCTACGACGAGCACGTCTCGATCGACGGCCATTCGTTTCCTACCGAGGTGAGGTTCGTCGACGAGATCAACGGCGTGGACACGTCGGTCCGGGTCAAATCGATCTCTTTGGATCCGAACGTGCCGGACGAGGCGTTCCAACAGTCGCCGCGGCCCGGCATGTCGGTCGAGCTCGCGCCATGCTCATGAAAAGCGGGGCCGTGGCCGACTGATGCTAAGGTAAACGCCGCATGACGGAACCGCTGCTCAGCCTCCGCCATTTGGTCGTGGCTTTCGACACCGATGAAGGTTACTTGAGGGCCGTCGATGACGTCTCGTTCGACGTGGCGCCTGGCAAGACACTAGGCGTCGTCGGTGAGAGCGGTTGCGGCAAGAGTGTGACCTCTTTGGCGATGATGCGGCTCATTCCGAGCCCACCGGGCTTCATCGAGCAGGGCGAGGCGCTGTTCGAGGGGCGCGACCTGCTGCGTATTTCCGAGCCGGAGATGCGACGGCTTCGAGGCGACGAGATTTCGATGATCTTCCAGGAACCGATGACTTCGCTCAATCCGGTCTATACGGTCGGTTCACAGATCATCGAAGCGATTCGCCTTCACCGCAACATCAGCCGGCGCGCTGCCCGGGCCCAGGCGATCGAGCTTCTCGATCTGGTGGGCATTCCGGCTCCATCCGAGCGAATCGATTCCTACCCGCACACACTATCGGGCGGCATGCGTCAACGAGCCATGATCGCGATGGCGCTTGCATGTCAGCCTCGTTTGCTCATTGCCGACGAACCGACCACGGCGCTCGACGTGACCATCCAAGCGCAGATCCTGGACTTGTTGCGGTCCCTGCAGGCCGAGCTCGGCATGAGCATCATCTTCATCAGCCACGACCTCGGAGTCATGGCGGAGTTCGCGCACGAGATCGTGGTGATGTACGCGGGTCGAGTCGTGGAACGGGCGGAGACCCACGACTTGTTCCGCAATCCGAGGCACCCCTACACGCGAGGGCTGCTGCAGAGCCTGCCGAGCCTGCAAAACCGGGGACATCGCCTACGAACCATTCCGGGCATCGTTCCGGACCTGCGCACGCTGCCGCCCGGTTGCAGGTTTCGAGACCGGTGCAGCTTCGCCCGAGAGGACTGCGGCGCCGAAGAGCCGCCGCTCCGCCGAATCGATCGAAGCGACGTCGCGTGCTTCTACGCGGAGCTGATTCCATGAGCGAGCAGCCGATTGCGCGCGCCGAGGCGCTGTACAAGTCGTTTCGCGGGCCGTCCCGCGGCATCGGCCGTGGCCGTGCGGAGCTCCGTGCCGTGGACGGCGTCACCTTGGACGTGATGCCCGGGGAAACGTTGGGACTGGTCGGCGAATCAGGCTGCGGCAAGAGCACGCTCGGCCGGCTTTTTCTTCGGCTCCACGAGCCGACCAGCGGCCGCATCTACTTCGACGGCCAAGACATCACCGATCTGTCGCAGTCGGAGCTCCGCCCCTACCGGCGCCAGATGCAGATCATCTTTCAGGATCCCTATAGCTCGCTCAATCCGCGCATGACCGTGCGGGCGGCATTGGCCGAGGCTCTGCGCGTGCACGGGATTGTCAGCTCGGCTTCCGACGAGCAAGCGCGTGTCGCCGCGCTGCTCGAGCGAGTCGGGCTGCGGCCCGAGCACATGCGGCGTTATCCCCACGAGTTCTCCGGCGGTCAGAGGCAGCGCATCGGGATCGCGCGTGCCCTCGCGGTTTCGCCCCGCTTCATCGTCGCCGATGAGCCGGTGAGCGCGCTCGACGTCTCCATTCGTGCCCAGATCGTGAACCTGCTCAGCGACCTGCAGGAAGAGCTCGGTTTGAGCTATCTTTTCATCGCCCACGATCTGCACGTCGTCGAGCACGTGAGCCGCCGTGTCGCGGTCATGTACCTCGGGCGCGTGGTAGAGCTTGCGACCTCGCAGCAGATCTATGAAAACCCGAGGCATCCCTATACGCGTGCCTTGTTGAGCGCTGCGCCGGTGCCCGATCCAGACGCGCACAAGCGGCGACTGATCCTCGAGGGCGATGTACCGAGCCCGCTCGACCCGCCTGCTGGTTGCCCCTTTCACCCGCGATGTCCGATCGCCGAAAAGGGCCTGTGCGATCGCGAGGTTCCTGCGCTCCGAGTGCTGGAGCGGGGGCACGAAGCTGCCTGTCACCTCGCCTGATAGCGGTTGCGACCCTGCGGGCCCCTGCGGTAACTAGGCTGGATGGCAGAGGCCGCCGACGAGCTCGGCACCGACCAGTACTACCGGAGCTTTTCAGCCGGGGCGACGCTCTACTACGCCGGCGCACCCGCCGACGCGCTATACCTGATTCGTGAAGGCCGGGTCCGGCTGCTCAAACGGTCGCGAGGGCTCGAACGAAGCATGGGTCTGTTCGCCAGCGGCGACCTGGTCGGGGAAGAGGCCCTGATTTCGGGATCGCACCGGACGGCGACCGCCCAAGCCATCGAGCCGGTTACCGCCCTGGTCGTCGACAGCGATACCTTTCGAGCACTGGTCCGTCGCCGTCCCGAGGTGGGGGAGGGCATCATGCAGCAGCTCGTGATGCGCCTTCGCCGGGCGGAGGAGCAGATCGAGAACTTCCTCTTGCCGGACCCCACCATCCGCGTGCTCAACACTCTCTTGCATGCTGTCGAGGCAGCCCGCGACGGTCACCTGCAGCTTTCGCCGCTCGAATTATCCACCCGAACTGCATTGGATCTAGACCGGGTCAAAGCGGTCGTACGGCAGCTTCAGGACCGGGGCTACCTGACCGTAGGTGATCAAACGATCACCATTGGTGACGCGTCCGCCCTCCGCCAGCTCCACGATCTCCTCGCTCTCAAGGAAGACGTACGGCATGGTTTGAGCTGTCGGTAATCCGACACCCCGTCTTGACCCGGGTGCCGCGCCTCAGTACACCCCTTTCTGTGCTTCGAATGTGGGGACCAACGTGGCTGGCCTGTCTGGCCCTGGGATGTGCGACGACGTCGGGGAACGTATCACCCGATTCGGAACGCTCCTTCCGAGAATTCCAGCTCGCTGCCAGCCTTCGGGATGAAGGACAGACGGCGAGTGCCATCGAGCATCTGCGAAAGGCGCTCGACCTCGACGCCAACAACGCCGAAGCGCATCTGCTGCTCGGTTTCATTCAGATGGAGCGGGGCGACTACACGAACGCAGAGCAACATCTGAGCACGGGCATCAAGCTCCTCGACAAGCAGAAGCGTGGTGGCTCTACGCTGGCCGAAGCGCGCAACATCTATGGGCTGTGTCTGATCGAGCTCGGCCGATACGAGGACGCCGCCCACGTGCTTCGACAGTCGGCCACCGACGAGCTCAACACGGCGCCACACCTTGCTTGGGGCAATCTGGCTCTGGCACAATTGCGAATGGGGGAATATCAAGAGGTCGTGAAGTCGACGATGGAAGCGGTTCGTATTCAACCGAGGTTCTGCGTGGGGTACTACACCATGGGGCAGGCACTGTGGCATCTACGCCAGCTCGAAGACGCAGAACGTGCGCTCGTGAGCGCGCTCGAGGCGGACGAATCTTGCCGCAATGATCGACGGCTTCAGGGCGCATGGCGGCTCCGCGGAGAAGTCCGTGCGCGCCTCGGTCATCGCCGCGACGCGATTGCCGACCTGGAGCGTTGCGTGGAGCTCGATCCGTATTCCAACGACGGACGGATGTGCCAAACTCTTCTCGAGGATGCCCGATGAGCTGTGAATCGATCGGTGACTATTTGAAGACCGAACGGGAGACACGAAGGCTCTCGCTCGAGGAAGTGTCGAGCACCACCCGGATTCCGCGAAGGACACTCGAGTCGCTCGAAGAGAACCGATTCGAGGAGCTGCCGAGCGGCGTATTCGTACGCGGCTTCATCAAAGCCTACGCCTCGGCCGTCGACATCGACGCAGGAGAGGTTCTGGCCCGTTTCGACCAGCAAACCCCGAAAAACACGGCTCCTCCGACACTTTCCACCGTTCCGAGCCGCCGCCGGTACGGAGCTCTGCTGTTGGCGGTCACCACCGTCGCGGTGTTTGCGGTCATCATTGCGACCTTTGCGCTCGCTCGGCGGGCGCCTGCCCAGGATGATGCGATTGAGCTATCCTCAGCCGTGCCGTGCCGAGCCGAAGTCGTGAAAGTCGAGCGCTCCTTCTGCGATCCGTCGATTACCGCGACTCCGATCGAATCGTCACGCTCCTGACGGAAGACTTCGGCAAGATTTCCGTTCTCGCTCGTGGCGCGCGGAAGAGCCAACGCCGCTTCGGCGGCGCGCTACAACCCTACGTCCTGATGAATGCGTGCTTCCGTCCGGGTCGTGGCGAGCTCGCGCACTTGGACCGCGTGTCGGTGGACCGCTCGTTCTCGGGAATCCTTCGCAGCTTGAGCTCGATTGGCGCCGCAGGAGCGGCGTTGGCGCTCATACGCGAACGGGTGCCCGATCACGAGCCGGAGCCAGCCGTGTTCGAGACTGCCGTTCGCTTCCTGGCTGCCCTCGACCAAGGCGTACCCGTCGAAGAGGCTTTGCTGTCGCTGCAGATTCGTGTGCTGACCTCGTTGGGTTTCGCGCCCACTCTCGACCGCTGCGTCCATTGCGGCAAGATGCCCGCTCCAGGTCGCGCCGCGTCTTTCGACGCTGCGCGAGGAGGGATCGTCTGCAGGGCATGCGGCGGGGGGCGTTTGATTCTCTCCGCTGGCGCGCTCCGGCGTTGGCACGCAGTACAGGCGACGTCGGACATTCCCGAGGATCGCTGGCCGGAACGGGAGCGGCAGCAAATTCACGATGCGCTGGCCCAGCTCGACGCGCATCACGCAACGGTGACGGTCCGAGAACGAACCGCCACCGGGTCCGGTCGCTGGGAGGGACGAATTCATGAGTGACGCTACAGAGCCGGTCGAGCTGCGGGCCCCACGAGGAGCGCGTGTCATGGAAATCGAATGGGCAGACGGCCACGTCGGCATCTACCCGCACGAGCTCCTACGCGGATTCTGCCCCTGCGCGCACTGCCAGGGCCACGAGGGCCCCATTCGGTACGTCGAAGGAGGTGACCTCGAGCTGACCGACATTCAGCCGGTCGGTCACTACGCCCTCCGGTTGGTGTGGGGCGACGGTCATCAGACGGGAATCTACAGTCATCGATTCCTTCGAAGCCTGTGCGCCTGTTCATCCTGTGCCGTCGAAGACCCCAAATCCCGCTCGTTCTGGCGTGAATAGAAACGGTCCCCCCTGCACTCGCTCTGTTACCATGTTGATGGGGGGACAGAGTGGCCTATCACGCTCTCATCGTAGACGACAGCAGCGCCGTGCGCGCATTCGTTCGCGCCTCGCTCGAGGACGCGGGCTTCGCGAGGGTTCAGGAAGCCGAAACGGGCTTCGAGGCCCTGCGGCTTCTCGCTTCCAACGCGTTTGACGTCGTCATCGTCGACGTCAACATGCCTGACATCAACGGGTTGGAGCTGCTCGCCTTCATGAAGAAGAGCCCTAGGCAGCAAGCCGCCCGCAAGGTTCTGATCAGCACGCAGGTAGGAAGCGCCAATGCGAGGAGGGGCACCGAGCTCGGCGCAGATGCTTTCCTCCAGAAGCCATTCGAGGTCGATGAGCTTCGGTCACTGATCCGCAGTCTGCTCCAACGTGGGTCAGAAGAGGTCTCTGGATGAGCGATCCTCGCAACGACGTCCAAGAAGAATTCCTGGCCGAAGCGCACGAGCTCGTCGAATCCTTGTCGCGTGACTTGCTACTGCTCGACGAGGCCCAGCATCGGAACGAGCGCCCCCAGCCGGCGCTCATCAACGAGATCTTTCGCAGTGTTCACACGCTCAAGGGCATCGCCGGCATGTTCGGGTACAAGCACGTGGGCGCCGTTGCGCATGCGCTCGAAGATTTGCTGGATGATCTCCGGCTCGGCCGCATCTCCGTGGGAGAGAAGCTGCTCGACGTGCTCTTCGACTCCGTCGATCGCTTTCAACGTCTGTTGGCGCTCGAGGACCCTCAGTCGCCCGAGGAAGAAGCGGGCGTCCGAGCTTACGTCGAGGCGGTCCGTTCGATCGGTCAAACGACGCACGAAGAAGAGGGGGACCCGCTCGACAAGTACGCGATTGGCGCGGCGGTGCTCTCGGTGCTCACCGAGTATGAGGAGCACAGGCTTCGTGCTTGCATACGGGAGGGGCTTCGACTCTTCCGTTTGCGCGCGTCGTTCAACCTGACTTCAATCGACGATTCGATCGAGACCCTTCGAGAGGTGGCCCGCGACGACGCGGAAATCATCACCTATCTGCCCAGCATGGAGGGAGGCAACGAGGAAACCATCGAGCTGGTGGTGTTGCTCGCAAGCCGCGTCCCCGAACCGGCCTTGCGGGCTCACTTCGAAGGCCGATACGGCACGATCGAGCCGGTGGAGGAACGGACTCATCTTCCTACGCTACCACCGCGCCGCACCTCGATTCCGTCGGCCGCGCCGAGCATGATGCCAGCCTCTGACGACGACCCGATCCATGCGTCTGCACGCTCGGTCGCAGATTCGGTTCGGGTGGACATTCGCAAGCTGGACCACCTCATGAACGTGGTTGGCGAGCTGGCTTTGGTGCGAAGCGCCGTCAACCGGATCGTGGATCATTTCAAGGGCCAGTCCGTGTATCGGCAGTCAGTCACGGACCTCGATCGCGTCGGGCGTGCTTTCGAGCGGCAACTATCCGAGCTTCGCTCCGGAATCCTCGACGTGCGCATGGTTCCGCTCGGCCAGGTGTTCGGCAAGCTTGCGCGAATCGTTCGCCAAGCCGCGCGCGAGCACGGCAAAGAGGTGCGCCTGGTGGTCACCGGGGCGAACACGGAGGTCGACAAGCTGATCGTCGAAGAGCTGGCGGACCCCTTGATGCACCTGGTCCGCAACGCGATCGACCACGGGATCGAGCCATCACGGGAGCGCTCGTTGGCCGACAAGGCCCTCGAGGGCACCCTGGCGATCAACGCGTACCACAAGGGCAGCAACGTCGTCATCGAAGTGGAAGACGACGGTGCTGGGATGAATCCGCAGGATGTGCGGGATGCCGCCATCGCTCGGGGATTGCTGAGCCCGGAAGCGAGTCGGGAGCTCTCCCGCCAGGAGATGTTGAACCTCGTCTTCTTACCCGGCCTCAGCACGAGCGCGCAGATCACGGGCATGTCCGGACGCGGGGTCGGCATGGACGTGGTCAAGACCAACATCCTGCGAATGGGTGGGATGATCTCGATCGCCAGCGAGCTCGGCACCGGCACCAAGGTCACCATCACGCTACCGATTACACTCGCGATCATTCGTTCACTCATCGTGACGATTGCCTCTCGAACCTTCGCTCTGCCGATCACGGCGGTCCGAGAAGCAATCCCTTACCGACCTCGGGACGTCCGCACGATCGATGGTCGGGAGGTCATCACGCTTCGGGGGGAGACCCTCGCAATCTGTGATCTCGCGCGGGTCTTCGGATTTCGCCACGGCAGCCGCCGAGAGGGGCGATTCATCGTCGTAGGCGCCATGGGAAACCGGCAGCTCGGCTTCGTCGTCGACCAACTGATCGGACAAGATGACGTGATCATCAAATCTCTCGGAAAGAGCCTTTCGTCCGTTCGCGGGTTTGCCGGGGCAACCGATCTCGGCGACCAGAAAGTTGCGCTCGTTCTCGATGCGCCAGCTCTGTTTGGCGAGTACTTCGACGAGCCCAGCGTACTGCGAGCCATGGAGACGCACCCATGAGCCAGGCAATGCAAAAAGCGACGCTCGCGCCGGATCCCGAAAGCGAGACTGGGGCCGTGGCCGTGTTGGCCGTCACGGCAGGTGACGAGCTCTATGGATTTCCGCTCTCGTCCGTGCGTGAGATCCTGATACCCCCTCCGCTGACCGAGGTTCCGCGGGCGCCTGCGCCGGTATTGGGGATCATCACGGTGCGCGGTCAGATCATCACCGTGGTGGACCTGCCGAAGATTCTCAATCTTCGGGTGGAGCACAGAGGGCCCTGTGGGCGGGTGCTGTTGGTCGATACTGGCGAAGAGCTCATCGGGGTTGCCGTCGACCGAGTGATTCAGGTGTACCGAATGGAGCCGAGCCAGATCGAGTACGCGAGCGCGATGCAAACGGAGCTTTCCGACTACGTCCTCGGCATTGGACGTCTCGCTTCGACACAGTCAGCCGTCGATGAGATGCTGATCTTGATCGACCCGCTCTCTCTACTGGGGAGATTTGGATGAGAGGCGGCAGAGCATACGCGGCGACGCTTGCCAAAGACTTGGTTTGGGTCGAGGTCGGCACGGTTTCCTACGCCATCGAAGTCGCGCGTGTCCGCGAGATCCTGAAACCGCAGAGCGTCATCGAGCTGCCGCGCCGGCGCGATTTCGTCCTCGGCGTCGCCGAGTACCGCGACGAGGTGGTGCCAGTGGTCGACTTGAGGTCGCTTTTCGGGCTTGCTCCACGACCGAACGGACGGAGAACGAAGTGGGTCATCCTCGAGGCATCCGCGGGGAAGGTCGCCATCGTGGTCGACGCCGTTCTAGACGTGTTTTCTTCTGCAGAGAATCCTCAGCGTGCCGTGCCCGTCCTCGATGCGAGCCACCGCGAACGCGGCATCAAGTCTGCGTATCGTCACGGGGATCGACTCGTCTTTCTGCTGGACGCCAACCAGCTCGCGGAGCCGGCTGCCGACGTGCCGCGAGACGAGCCTTCTCTGCTGCCCTCGGAGTCGCCATGACGCGAAATCCACTCGAAGATGCGCTTCATTCCGCCGATCCGGACGTTCGGCGTCAGGCCGTGCACCAGATGAGCCTCCGGCCCCAGGCCACACCCTTGGCGCACATACTGGACGCACTGTCCGATACGGATTGGCGAGTCCGGCGGGAGGCCATCTCCTTGGCCGCGCAAACACGCGAAAAGGACGAGCTCATCGATGCATTGATCGAGTGCGTGGTCCGCACCGACAACATCGGGTTGCGTAACGCTGCCATCGAGGTGCTCGGCATGATTGCCCAGGGCAAGGCTCGGAAGTTTGCCGAGGCGTGTGATCGAGCAGAGCCGGCGGTTCGCAAGTTTCTTGGCGAAGCCATGGGCAAGACGCGCGATCCGCAAATGATCGAGAACCTGCGAACACTCTTGTTCGGCCGAGATCCCAATGCTGCGGCGGCGGCGGTGGAGGCCTTGGTTTGCATCGGCGGCAACCGTGCAGAGTCACTACTGAAAGAAAAGCTTTCGACCCCCGATCTCTTCGTTCGGATCGCGATCATCGAAGGCTTGACGCGGCTCGGCACTCGAGTGTCCTGGAAGGAGCTCGAGCCGGCCATCGAGGATGCGATCGTGCGCCGCATATCGACGGAGCTCTTGGGTAGGACCAGCGACCCGCGAGCGCTCGATTTCTTGCTCGAGCTCGCCACGGATGCATCGCCTCAAACGTCGTCGGCGGCCTTGCGCGCGATCGCGGACCTCGTGAGGGGGGCGGAAGCACACAGGCCGGCGCTGATCGATCGTCTCAGTGCTTCCAACGAATCCTTCCGACATGCGCTCCACGAGGCGTTGCTTCATGGAGATACGCCAACGCGGCAAGGCGCTGCACATCTCGCAGTGTTGTGTCGCGACGAGAGCTCCCTCGAAGCGGCGCTGCAAGCCGTTGCGGACGACGTAGCCGGTCCCGAAACCGTCGATGCGTTGCGAAGTTGGGGTCCCGCACTGATCGATCCGCTGTTGATGCAACGGCGAGGCGAGCCGCGCGTCTGGGCGATCGCGCTCGAGCTCGCTTCGGAGATCAGCGGCCGGCACCGAGTTGAAGTCCCCGAGGTCACGCGGGATCGCATCCGTAGCATCGTCGAGCGAGACCTCTGCGACGGCGCCGACGTGGTTCGCGCTGCGGCAGCAGAAAGCCTTCGGTGGTGGGGGGACCCTCGTGACTGCCGTGCGCTGGTGGAATGCCTGAGCAGCCCATCGCATGCCGTGCGCGCCGCGGCGACCCGGGCTCTCGAGACGCTTGCCAAGCGTGTGCCGAGGACCGTCGAGGAAGCACTCGAAAGAGCCGATCTCGACGGGCCCGGAGGCGCGGACATCGCGCAAGTCCTCTCACGCCTCGATTCGGAAGGTGCCGTGGAGATACTGAAGCGTGGCCTTCACAGTGCGAGCCCGCGAACACGCCGTGCCGTGGTCCAAGCTCTAGCCATGGCCGATGCGACCGACGTGGCGCATCTCGTTGGCTATGCCATCGCCGACGAGGACATCGACGTGCAGATCGCTGCAGTGCGAACGCTCGGCCAGTTGACGACGAGCGAAGCCAATGGGCCGCTTCGCACGGCGCTCGACTCGCCGTTTCCAGCGATCCGTGCGGAAGCCGCGCTCGCCCTCGGTCGGCGAGGGGAGTCGAGCGCAATCCCACGAATCCGCGCTCTACTGGAAGACGAACAGCCCGTTGCAATCGCCGCTGCGATCGACGCGCTGGCATGGCTCGGCGACCCGCACGTGATTCAAGCGGTGGACAGCGCGCTGGGGCATCCGGACGACGAGGTCTTTCAGGCCGGCCTCCGTGCTGCCCGCACGCTTGCTCCCTCGGATGCCGAGCGCTTGGTGGCTAGGGGTCTCGGGCACCCATCGTGGAACGTTCGAATGCTCGCGATCAAGCTGCTGGTCGAGATGGATACGCAGCACACCCGACAGCTCTTGGCGGAAGCGATGACTGGAGAGGCAGACTCGATGGTGCGACACGCAATCGAAAGCGGCCTTCGGCACGGAGCGTAGTGTGACTCTGCTGCACGATGCGGGGCCCAGCCTCGGCTTGCAAGACTTTCGGCTCCTACGCGACCTGGTGAATCGCTTCTGCGGCATCTACTTCGCGGACGATTCGGCTTACATCGTAGAGAGGCGTCTCCGGGAACGCTTGCGAGACCTCGGGATCGAGACCTTCGAAGAGTACTACCGATACCTTCAGTACCATCCACGCGCCGAAGCCGAGCTCGAGGCGGCAGCCGAGGTTCTGACCACCAACGAGACCTACTTCTTTCGTGAGGCGTACCAGCTCAGAGCCTTCAGCGACGAGATCTTGCCGGCGGTTCGCGCCAGGGCGCTTTCGCGGGGGTCGAAGCGGCTCGACGTGTGGAGTGCCGGCTGCTCCAGCGGAGAAGAGGTCTACACCATTGCGATGCTGATCGACTCGACCGGTCTCTTCGAGGGGTGGGACGTGCGCATCTTCGGCAATGACATCTCGCGCAGGGTATTGCGCAAGGCGAGGGGCGCGACCTACGGAAAAGCCAGCTTTCGCGCGATGATCCCGGACTACGAGCGTTACTTCATCGAGACGGAGGAGGGTAAGCAGGTGCACCCACGCATCCGTTCGATGTGTCACTTCGGTCACCTGAACCTCATGAACGAGCGCCGTGCTGCAATCGTGGGTCGTGTGGACGTCACTTTTTGTCGAAACGTTCTCATTTACTTCGACGACGCGTCGCGGCGCAAGGTGCTCGATACCATCTATCAGCGCTTGAACCGAGGTGGCTACTTGCTGCTGGGACACAGCGAGTCGTTGCTTCATTCGAGCACCGCGTTCGAGATCGCGCAGCTCACCACGGACATCGCATACCGTCGGCCCCTCCCCTACACGGATCTTCCGCCGCGGAGCCCCCGATGAGAGAGCTCCGCGCACTGGTCGTCGACGATTCTTCGCTGAACCGTCGAACGATCGCGGCGATGCTGCGCGAGATCCCGGGCATCACGCAGGTCGAGGTTGCCGACGACGGCGCGCAGGCGCTTCGGATGGTCGAGTCTAAGCCGCCAGATTTCATCACGCTCGACTTGGAGATGCCACGACTCGACGGCTTCGAATTCCTGCAGTTGTTGATGGATCGACATCCGCTTCCAGTCGTCGTGGTCTCCGGGCGCTCATCGAAGGAGAACGTCTTTCGCGCACTCGAGCTCGGCGCAATCGACTTCCTGGAGAAGCCGCACGAGGAAGTGGCGCCACTCGAGACGCTCAGGCTCCGATTGGCCGAGAAAGTTCGCGTCGTTCAGCAGCTCTCGCCGCTCGCCCTGGGACGAAGCGCGGGCGGCGCGCTCGATCTCGACACTGGAGCGAACGAAGGCTGGCGGCACCCGCAGGAGCCCATGGTGATGAAGCGAGTGCCGACCAACGTGATCGTCATCGGGGCTTCGACTGGAGGCCCAAAGGCGCTAGTCACGTTGTTCCGCCACCTTCACGAAGACGTCGACGCGGCTCTCGTCATCGCGCAGCACATGCCGCCACGCTTCACCCGAACGTTTGCCGACCGCTTGGATCGCAGCGGGGTCGTGCGAGTGTCAGAAGCCAAGCAGTACGAACGCCTCGCGCGGGGCCATGCATACGTTTGCCCCGGGGGAAAGTCGATAGAGGTCGTTCCATCCGAGCGCGGGCCCGCTCTTCGTGTCGTCGAACCCGACACACGCTCGCACTACGTGCCCTCCGTGAATCGATTGTTCCGATCGGCAGCGCGTGTGGTCGGAGACAAGGCGATTGCCGTGGTGTTGACGGGGATGGGCGATGACGGAGCCGAGGGCGTCGTGGAGATCGCCAAACGAGGAGGAGCCGTGTTGATCGAAGCGCCCGAGACCGCGCTCGTATCGGGCATGCCTCAGGCCGCCCGCAGGGCCGGTATCAGACACCAGTCGCTCGGAATATGGGATCTCAGCGACATGCTGGCGGAGCTGGCCCGTCCAACCCGAGGAACGAGGGCCGAGCTTTGAGTGAGTCGTTCGCTGACGTACGATGGAGTGGATGATGCGACGGTATCGCTGCCTCGTCGTCGAGGATTCCAAGACGATGCGAAACATGCTGGCGGAGTCACTCGCCCGAATTCCGGGAATGGAAGTCGTCGAGGCGGACAATGGTCTGTCCGGCATTCGCGCGTTGGCGAAGCAGCAGTTCGATTTGGTCGTCACGGACCTGAACATGCCCGTCATGGACGGTCTCAAGCTCATTCGGCACGTGAGAGGAGATCCTCGGCACGAAAAGACTCCCGTCGTGATCATCACGACCGAGAGTGCGCCCAACGATCGTGACCGCGCCATGGCGCTCGGCGCAAACGCCTACATCGAAAAACCGATTCAGGCTCCGAGGGTCATTCGCGCGGTCAAGAAACTACTCGAGGTGTAACGAACATGGGAGCAAGCGAATCACCACCGGACGGCAAAGGCATCCTACATCCGGAAGGAATGCGGGCCGTGCGCGACCTCGCTGGCGGCATCGTGCACGAAGTCAACAACATCCTCGGCGTCATCATAGGCAATGCGCACCTCGCGCGAAAGCACGCATCCAACGTCGAAGGGGTGGACAAATACATCACCGAGGTCCGAAATGCGGCCGAGGAAGGGCGGGAGCTCATGCGCAATCTCGCCATCCTCGCGGGCGAAGAACCTCTGAGAGCACGGCTGGTTTCCCTCAATGACGTGGTGGCCCACGCCGTCATGGGCTTGAAGCCCCAGGCCGAGCTCGAACTCAGTAGTCTGAATCCGACGGTGGAGACGGATCTCTGGTTGGCACAGGACGCGCTTGGATGCGTCGCGAGATTCATGGCGGACACCACCGCGGTCACCTCGATGCGCATTGCGACCCGCGTCGTCGGTACGGCGGTCGCACTGACGCTCGAAGATGATGGTGCGAGCCCGACGGACAAAGAGCTTCGCGTCCTGTTCACGCCGTTCGCCAGAATCGAGCGCCGACCCAGACCCGGCCTCTCACTCGCGAAGCTCGCACACCTGGCATCGTCGTTCGGCGGACACGTAGTGGCGACGGGCCGCGAGCCCAAGGGGCTCCGGATCGTCATGACCTTGCCGGTGGCCGATACGGCTACGTCAGGAAACGGTCCAGGTATGCCCCTGTCGAAGAAGGGCATGTAGGTCCGGTTCGCCGAATCGCTTTTTGGCGGCCTCGCGCTGAGCGGTCAGATCCTCGTTGTAAACTGGGCCCGCTTCGCGATACAGAACGCCGAGGGCCACCACGTCGGGCAGCTCGGTCAACATCCAGGCCAGAGCAGGATTCGTTTCGTCGTGAGTGAGGATGTCCTGCTCGGTGACGCCATCGCGTCCGATGGTCACGGCCTCCAGACGAAGCGTCGTCGGGCTGAGCCGAAGGCCCTGCTCGCCATTTGCGCCAAAGGTCATGGGCTTGCCGTGCTCGAGCCAAAGCTGATGGGCCGGACCCGTCTTGCGGTCGGTGATGAGGTCGAAGACGCCGTCGTTGAATACGGGGCAGTTCTGCAAGATTTCGACGAAGGCAGCCCCTTTGTGCTGTTTCGCCGAGGTCAGCGTGTCCGCGAGTTGTTTCGAAGTATCGAAGGCCCGAGCGACGAAGCGGGCTCCTGCGCCGAGGGCGACTCTGGTGGGAACCACGGGTTGATCGATCGAGCCGAGCGGGCTCGACGGGGTCACCTTGCCCACCCGCGAGGTTGGCGAGTACTGGCCTTTGGTGAGCCCGTAGATCTGGTTGTTGAACAGCAAGATCTGAAGGTCGACGTTGCGCCTGAGCACGTGCAGCAGATGGTTGCCGCCGATGCTCAGGCCGTCGCCGTCGCCCGTGATGACCCACACGTCGAGGTCGGGATTGGCGAGCTTGAGGCCCGTTGCGACTGCAGGTGCACGACCATGGATGGTGTGAAACCCATAGGTGTTCATGTAGTAGGGAAAGCGGCTCGAGCACCCGATGCCGGAGATGAACACGGTGTTCTCGGGGGTGGCGCCGAGGCTGGGCAGCGTCCGTTGAACCGCAGCCAGAATCGCGTAATCACCGCAACCCGGACACCAGCGGACCTCTTGGTCCGAGGTGAAATCCTTGCGGTTGTAGTCTTTCTTCGGTGGGTTTGGGCTCATTGCTGTCTCCGTTGCAACCGTTCTTCGATTGCTTCCACGAGTGCCGCGATGCGGAAGGGCTGCCCGGTCACGCGGGTGAGGCTTTCGGCATCGACCAGATATTCAGCGCGCAAGAGCTTCACGAGCTGACCGTTGTTGAGCTCGGGAACGAGCACGCTGTTGAACGACTTGAGCAGCTCGTCCAGGCCACGAGGCAAGGGCCAGATGTTTCGGAGATGCAGGTGAGACACCTGGTGACCCTTGCTCCGAACCAACCGGACCGCCTGGCTGATCGAGCCGTACGTCGAGCCCCAGCCGACGACCAACAGGTCCCCGTGGTCGTCGCCTTGATCGACCTTGGCGCGGGCGAGGTGTTTGGCAATGCCCGCAATCTTCTGTTCGCGAACTCGAGTCATCAGGTGATGGTTGTGGGGGTCGTACGAGATGTGGCCGGTGTCGCGGTGTTTCTCGAGGCCGCCGATTCGATGCTCCAAGCCCGGCGTCCCAGGCACGGCCCAAACCCGGGCGAGGGTGCTCTCGTTTCGAAGGAACGGGTGGAAGCCTTCGGGGTCATCATGGTGCTTGACCGGAAACGGCTCGAGCGAATCGAGGTCGGGAAGCAACCAGGGCTCGGCCCCGTTGGCCAGGTAGCCGTCGGTCAGGAGCATGACGGGTGTCATGTACTGCACGGCGATTCGGACTGCTTCGATCGCCATGTAGAAGCAGTCCCCCGGGGTCGCCGCGGCGAGCACGGCTAGCGGCGCGTCACCGTTGCGGCCCCATACGGCCTGAAAGAGGTCGGACTGCTCGGTCTTGGTCGGAAGGCCGGTCGAGGGGCCACCTCGCTGAACGTCCACGATGACCAGGGGTAGCTCTGCAGCTATCGCAAGTCCGATCGCCTCGGACTTGAGGGCCACGCCAGGCCCCGACGTGCCGGTCACACCGATCGCGCCGCCGAAGCTCGCGCCGATTGCAGCGGTCACCGCGGCGATCTCGTCTTCGGCCTGAAACGTCGTGACGCCGAAGTGTTTCAGCCGCGCCAGGTTGTGCAATAGGTTCGAAGCCGGCGTGATGGGATAGGACCCGTAGACCATCTCGAGCCCCGCGAGTTGGGCTCCGGCGACCAACCCCCACGCCGTGGCCTCGTTGCCACTGACGTTGCGGTACACCCCAGGAGTCAGCTTGGCCGCTGGCACTTCGTAGGCATTGATTCCGTGGGGCAGCTCCGCGTTCTCTCCGTAGATGTGACCTGCGTTGAGCGCAGCGATGTTCGCCTCAGCGAGCTCCGGACGCTTTGCGAACTTCTTCTCGAGCCACGCGATCGTCTGATCACGCTCGCGGGCGAAGAGCCAGTACATGAGACCCAAGGTCCACATGTTCTTGCAGCGATTCGCGTCTTTGGCTCCGAGATTGATGTGCTTGACGGACTCGAGCGTCATCTTCGTCACGTCGAGCGCCAACACGCGGAAGCGGCGGAGCGTGCCGTCCTCGAGTGGATTGGTCTCGTAACCCGCCTTCTTGAGGTTGTTCGCGGTGAACGCGCCCGTGTTGACGACCAGCAAGCCACCCGGCTTGAGCACGTCCTCGTTCACCTTGAGCGCCGCGGGATTCATCGCGACCAACACGTCGGGCGTATCGCCGGGCGTCAGAACGTCGTGCGCCGCGAAATGGATCTGATAGCCGGAGACCCCATAGGTCGTGCCCGCTGGGGCGCGGATCTCGGCGGGAAAGTCCGGAAACGTGGCCAGGTCGTTTCCAGCGTCGGCAGTCGCCGTGGTGAACTGGCTTCCCGTCAACTGCATCCCATCGCCCGAGTCGCCAGCAAAGCGAATCACGACGGACTCCAAGGTTTCACGCGGGCTTGCTTGAATGCGTGCGGCAGCAGAAGTTTTCATGCTCTATTTTTCGATTCTAGTGCCGAAGGCATACGGGCGCCCGTCCGGTACCAGAATTGTGACGGTTTCTAGAGCGGGGGTTCCAAAACTGCAAGCGGGTTGGACGACAGGGCGCCCGCGCCCCATCTTCGAGGCATGGTCGCGGTCAAAATCTGCGGGTTGACGACGGTGGAGGACGCTCTCGGGTGCATCGACGCGGGCGCCGATGCGATCGGGCTCAACTTCTGGCCCGGTTCGCCGCGGTGCGTCGATATCCCCACGGCGCGCTCCATCGCACGGGCCGCCGCAGGTCGCACCGAAATCGTCGGGGTATTCGTCGACTTCACCGTGGCAGAGATTCGCCGGATTCTGCACGAGACGGGGATAGAATGGGCGCAGCTTCACGGAAAGGAGCCGCCTGCGCTGGTCTCCGCTCTCCTTCCGCGTGCGTACAAGGCCCTCGGCGTAGAGGATGAATCGGTGGTCGCGCTCGCCAGGACCTATCCCGGCGAGCACCTCTTGCTCGACGCGAGCGTTCCGGGCATGCCGGGCGGAACCGGCCGTACGTTCGACTGGGACATCGCCGCGGAGGTCGCCCGAGAGAGGAAGCTCACCCTGGCTGGAGGGCTTCATCCGGGAAACGTCGCAGACGCCATCCGGGTGGTGCGCCCGTATCGAGTCGACGTGGCATCTGGCGTGGAAAAATTGCCTGGAACCAAGGATCTTTCCCTGGTTCGCGCCTTCATCGGCGAAGCCAAGGATTAACCCCTTTTTCGTTGGAACAGTTCTCTTTTGGGAGCCGTTAACCCTTCATGATAATCTCGGACACTCGATTTCAGGGAGGGGAACGATGCGTTTGGCACTTTTGGCTTCAGCTCTGACCGCCGTGGTGATGTGGTTTGCACTCGGCGACACACCGGCGCGCTCTCAACAGGCGGAAACGAAACCAGCGACTTGTCAGAATTGCGCGAGGGCGAAAGCGTGCCCGCACTGCGCTCACCCGCACCATGGCTGGAAGGGCCAACACCGCTGGGAGTACAAGTGCGTCCATCAGAGTGAACGCGCCAGCAACAAGGCGGCCGAAGCCATGACCGCGCAGTTCAGCGGGCTCGGGGACGAAGGCTGGCGTCTCGCCAAGGCGGACAACGGGTTTTGGTGCTTCAGTCGAATGCGTCCGGAGCAATGATCGCGGAAGCTCTCCGGCTCTAGGCCCGGGCCAGGATGCGATCGGAGATGTAGCTCGCCATGCCATACACGGTGAGTTGCGGATTCACCAAGAGTGAAGAGGGGAATACGCTCGCATCCGGCACGTAGACGTTGTCGAGATCGTGACAGCGCCCGTCCGGTCCGACGACGCTCTTGGTGGGATCTGCGCCCATGCGCATCGTCCCCTGCGGGTGATACGACGTGAGACGGTACATGTGTTTGCCATTTCGTAGGCTGTTGATCACCGAGTCGACGTCGCCTTCGCGGTCGATGGTGGTCCGTCGCGTCGTCGGCAGATAGACCCTGCGCGCTCCTGCCGCGAAATACATCCGTGCAGCGCCCCGGAGGGCTTCGCGCACCGATTCGAAGTCGCGATCGTCGATGTCGTATTCGATCTGCTTGCGGTCGCCGTCGAGATAGACGCGGCCGACGTTGTGGTCGTGGATCAGCGTCACGGCCGCCTGAAACTTCTTGCTCCGCTGCATGAAATCGACGAAGTCCCGTCCTACGCCGCCGTCGACCCAGGTGCTCGTGACGACGGGTCCGACCATGCCGGCTTCCAGAAGATAGCCTCCTTTGAGTGGATTCTCGATGTCACCAGCATGGGCCGTGATGGTTGCTCCGACCCAGGCGTACACGTCGTTTTCGTGCTCGCCGAACACCGCGAGGGACGGGTGGCACGCGAAGTTGAGACCGATCTGGCCGCTGCTGTTCCCAATCTGGTTCCTTTGAAACAGCAATGGCGTCTGCACCGCCCCGGCTGCGATGATGACCAAGCCTGCCTCGACCCGAACGGGTTTCTTCGTCCCGCGGTCGTCGATCGCCAAAGCATGGACGGCGGTCACGCGCCGGTCGTGGACCTCGAACGATTCTGCTCGCGTGCCGCTGAGGATCGTTGCACCTAGCTGGCTCGCCCAGGGGAGGTAGGTCACCAACATCGATTGCTTCCGGTCGGTCCTGCAGCCCGAGATGCAATGGCCGCTGAGGGCGCAGCTCTTGACGTTCCGGGGGGTAGGACCTGCAGGGACCCCGATCTTTTCGGCGCCGTCGATGAGAAGACGGCCGTTGTAGTTCACCTCGTACGGCTCGTTCGGACGAATGGAGAGGTTTTTCTCCACTCGGTCGAAGTAGGGCGCCAGCGTTTCCGAGGATAGATTTTCGAGCCCGTGCTCCGAAGCCCAGTGACGCAACACTTGGTCGGGTGCCCGAAAGCACACCGCCGCGTTCACCACCGTCGAGCCGCCGATGCACTTGCCCTGTAGGATCGCGAGGTCCCCGGTGGTGTTCACCTGGTTGCCATGGTCTTCGTACAGGGTTTCGAGCGCGGTTGGCGCATGCTCCTGAAACTCGCTCGATGGAATGTGTGGGCCGGCCTCCAACACCACCACTTTCGCTCCCGAACGCGAGAGCTCGTATGCGGTGACCGCCCCGGCTGCACCCGAGCCGACGATCACCGCGTCGGCCTCGAGCCGAAGTCCCGAATCGGGAATCTCGTTCGGTTGGGTCACCCTCAGTACGGGAAGACCGGTCTGCGTCGCCTGTTCGTCGGTCAGGTTGGTTCCTGGCTCGCGCGCGTTGGCATCGGCGCGTTACCGAGGCTCGCGACGCCGCCCGCTACCGACACGGGACCCTGGTATCCGATCGCGCGCCCTGCCTCGATGTCCTGCCAGTAGCCGAGGCAGATCAGCTTCTTGAGCACACCCACGATTCCTCGCTGCATCGCGATGCCGTTTTCCCAACGCGTGATGTAATCGAGCCGCTGCTCGGCAGACAGGGCGATGAACCGCGAGAAGTGGAGCCCGATCAAGACCGAGCCGTAGTCGAAGAGCTTGAGCCCGATGCGCACCTGCTCGAGCGTGGGTGTGTCCATCAGCCCGAATGCGCGTTCGATGTGGTCGACGACGGGAACCTCGGAGCGCGGCTTGAGCGAGGTGCCTTCGGTGGGCAGGTAGACTTCGGCAAACCGCTCCATGAGCTCTCGCTCGTCGTCGGTCAGTGTGACACTGCCTGCGGGCGCCGTGGCGACCTCACTGCACGAAGGGAGAATGGTCAAGCTTGCACCGGTCAAAATGCCGAGCTTGGTGAACGTGCGTCGATGAAGCTTGAGTTCCACGGTTTTCTCGCCGCCGACTATAACATAGCAGGGTCGGTGTCAGCGCCATCGGTGGTGTCAGCGGCAGCGTCGGCGTGATCCTCGTCGGCAGTGTCGTGGACGTCGTCAGCCGCAGCCGCAGTGGACGCTCTGGCTTTGCGTCGGGCCAAGCCGTAGTCGATCAGCGCCTGCGTCGCTTCGGTCACTTGGCAATGCAGCTCAGCGACGATCTCTTCGTTCTCTGCTTCGTCGGGGCCGTACGGTAGGTGGATCGGTCGGCCGACTACGTAGTGAAGCTCCGTCGGAAACGGAATCGGGCCGAGTCCGAAATAGAGCGGCGTCACGTACTTCTCTCCCAAGAACTTGGCGATGAGACGTCCGATGCGGCTCTGTCGGACGCGTTCCTGCGACACGACCTGGACGTAGAGCTCTTCGTTTCCTATGCCCGCCACCGGAATGATCGGCTTTTGCGCGCGGAGCGCCGTGCGAATGAACCCGTGACTGAGCTCCCACTGTAAGCGATATGCATCCTGCGGGTCGCAAAGCGCTTCTCTCGCCCCACCGGGATACACCAGCACGAGCTGGTCGTCCCTCAGCAGCCGGACGGTCGCTTCGGGCTCGCCTTCGATCGCACCCAGCTCACGCGCGAGGTCGCGGGCGATGGGTGTCGCGAAGACGATCCGGTCTCCGAGGGAGCGAACCGGCCGGCCCGTTCCTTCCAAGATCAGTGAAAGCAAAATCGGCAAATCGAGCCCGAAATGACCGTGGTTGGTCACCAGTAGGGCGCCTTGCTCGGAGGGGATGTTTTCGAGGCCTTCGATGCTCGGCTCGAACCACTGACGCAGGAAGGAGACGCGCTCCAACATGCGTTCATAGGCCCTCCGATCGAGAGCTTCGGGCGGTGTCCTAGTCAGCTCCGTCATATGCATGCACGAGGGTCTCCTATGCGCTACGTTCCGCGCCTCATGCAAGTCCCCGAAGCTGCTTCTTCCGGGCGCTACGGCCCTTACGGCGGTCGCTATGTCGCCGAGACCCTCATGCCGGCGCTCGACGAGCTGACCCGCGCCTACCGGGAGTCGCAGTCCGACCCGGCGTTTCGAGCCGAGTTGGAATCGCTGCTCCACCACTATGCGGGCCGGGAAACGCCCGTCTATTTCGCTTCCCGGTTGAGCGAGATCGTCGGCTCCCGAGTCTGGTTGAAGCGTGAGGACCTCTGCCACACCGGCGCACACAAGGTGAACAACACCATTGGGCAGGTGCTGCTGGCCAAGCGGATGGGCAAGACGCGGATCATCGCAGAGACGGGTGCCGGCCAGCATGGCGTTGCCACTGCGACGGCGTGTGCGCTCATGGGATTGCCCTGCGAGGTCTACATGGGCGCGGAGGACGTTCGCCGACAAGCGCCCAACGTCCGGCGGATGGAGCTGCTCGGAGCACAGGTGCACTCGGTTGCCGCAGGGTCGGCGACCTTGAAAGACGCCATGAACGAGGCTTTGCGCGACTGGGTCACCAACGTCGGGACGACCCACTACTGCGTCGGCTCGGTCGCCGGTCCGCACCCGTACCCGATGATCGTGCGGGACTTCCAAGCGGTGATCGGACGCGAGTCGAGAGCACAGATGCTCGAGCAGGCGGGCAAGCTGCCCGATGCGGTGGTGGCATGTGTAGGGGGCGGTTCGAACGCCATCGGTATTTTCGCCGGCTTCATCGAGGACGAGTCCGTTCGATTGATCGGCGTCGAGGCGGCGGGCGAGGGCATCGATACGGGCCGGCACGCTGCACCGCTGAGCGCGGGCGGCGTCGGCGTGCTGCACGGTGCGAAGAGCTACGTGCTGCAAACGGCGGATGGGCAGATCATCGAGGCTCACTCGATCAGTGCGGGGCTCGATTACCCCGGCGTAGGACCCGAGCATGCGTGGCTCAAGGACACCGGACGCGCCCAGTACGTCGCAGTCACCGACGATGCGGCGCTCGAGGCGTTCCTTCAGCTTTGTCGCACCGAGGGCATCATCCCGGCCCTCGAGACGAGCCATGCGTTTGCCTACCTGCCGGCCCTGGCCGACGAGCTCGGCGCAGATGCGGACATCTTGGTCTGTCTCTCGGGCCGTGGGGACAAGGATCTGGAGACCGTGCTTGAGAAGCTCAAGGAAAGGGCCGAGCCGAGTGGGCCGCATCGCTGACGCCTTCGCCAAGGCAGGAGCCGAGAACCGCGCCGCGCTGGTCATTTACCTTTGTGCGGGCGATCCGGACTTGAAGACGACCGAGGACCTCATCGTCACCGCCGCCGACGCGGGGGCGGACGTCATCGAGCTCGGCGTGCCATTCAGCGATCCGACGGCAGATGGCCCGGCCATCCAGCGGGCCGCCGAGCGCTCTCTGCGCGGGGGTACCACCTTGGCCAAGGTGCTCGATACCGTTCGAGCCGTTCGCACGCGCACCAACGTCCCCATCTTGTTGTTTGGCTACTACAATCCGGTTCTCGGATACGGGGAACAGCGGCTCGTCGACGATGCAGCAGAATGCGGCGTAGATGGCTTCCTCATCGTCGATCTTCCCCCCGAGGAGAGCGCGGGCTTACGTGACCCCGCCATCCAAAAGGGGCTCGACTTCGTCCCGCTGGTGGCGCCTACCAGCAACCCCGAGCGCATCGCGCAGGCGGGCCGCGCCGCGACCTCATTCATTTACTACGTGTCGATGACGGGCGTGACCGGCTCGCAAGCGACCGACCTGCGGAGCGCAGCCGAACGGGCTGCCTCGCTGCAGGCTGAGCTCGACCGGCCCGTGGCGCTCGGATTCGGCGTCAAGACGAAGGACGACGTGGCAACCGTGGCTCCGTACGTCGGTGGGGTCGTGGTGGGAAGCGCGGTCGTGCGCGTAGTCGAAGACGCATCGACCTCGGAAGGTGCGGTGACGGCGGTACGCGCGCTGGTCTCGGAGCTGGCCACCGGCCTAACTCGGCAATAGTGGCCTTGTTCGAGCGATGATTGGACGATAGTGTCCTTTCATGACCGAAAATGACGTCATTTCCGCCAACCTACCCATGTTGCGGGAGCTCCGCGATCGCATCGGCCAGCTAGAGCTCGCAGCGCGAGTCGGCGTCTCCCGCCGCACGATCGCCCGCCTCGAAAACGCAGAGGTCACCGACCCGGGGATCGTCCTCATGGGCCGCATCGCCGCCGAGCTCGGCGTGAGCCTCGCGCTCCTCACGAGTCAAGAGCTCGAGTCGCTGAACGTGCCTCTGCCCCGAGACGTCTGCGAGCAGCTGAGATCGCCGCGAGGCCCGGAAACACTCGATGCGATGATCCGCGCCGCGCGACGAGCCCAAAAGAGCTGACTCGGCTTCAGCGTCAATCCTCTTGCGTGCCACGCATTCGCGCGAGGCTCGTAGTGGCCGCTTCCGTGATCGCTTTTCGCAGCTCGTCGTCGTGCACCCGGCTCAGTGCGCGTCCGAGCTCTTCGGGCAGCGAAGCGAGGCGCACCGGCTGAGGTGGGGGAGGGAGCGGCTGCCGGTGTTTGGGGATCTCGGGTAGCGGGCCGACCTGAAAGCGTATCTTCTGAACGCCGCTTCCGGGAGCGGCGGCCCGTACTCGCGCCAGCAGGTCATCGGTCAGGTAATGGAGCTCGTTTGCCCACACCGAGGAGCTCACGTGCACGATGAGCACACCGCGAGTCAAACGAACCGGTCGGGCATGCTCGACGATGCGCGGAGGTACCGACCGGCTCCACCACGAAAAGACCTTGGCCGCTTCGAATTGATCAGGGGCCGGGTAGACGCCTTTCAGGAGCTTGGAAATCGATTCGAGCTTGCCCTTGGTGCGTTTAGCCATCGTCCATGCTGGCTTTGTAGAGCGAGAGAAGGTCGTCCTCGCTGCACTTGCGAGGGTTGAGCTCGTGACAAGGATCCGCGAATGCGAGCGCCGCCAGACGTGGCAGGTCCTCATCCGTGATGCCCTGCGAACGGAGATTCGAAGGCAGCCCGATCGCCTTGCGGAGTGCCCGCACCGCGCCCGCGCATTCGAACGATAACGTGCTCTCATCGTCTCCGCGGACCCCGAGCTGGCGCGCGACCTCGGCAATTCTCTCGGGCACTGCTACGCGATTGAAATCGAGGACCGCGGGCAGACACAACGCATTGGCCAGACCATGGTGCATCTTGAATTCCGCCGAAAGCGGATGCGCGAGCGAGTGGCAGGCCCCGAGACCCTTCTGAAAAGCCACGGCGCCCATCATGGCGGCCTTCAGCATGTCGCCCCGCGCCTCGAGGTTACTGCCGTCTTGGATCACGGCTTTGAGCGACTTCTTGCAGAGTCGGACCCCTCCGAGGGCAATCGCATCCGCCATCGGGTGGTCGCCGATCGAGCAGTACGCCTCGATGCAATGGGTCAGCGCATCCATGCCGGTTGCTGCCGTCATGAAGGGCGGCATGGTCCGGGTCATGAGGGGGTCGAGTATTGCGACCTCGGGAAGGAGCAAAGGCGAGAAGATCACCGTCTTGCGGTTGGTGGCTGCAATCGTCACCACACCGCTCCTTCCGACCTCACTGCCCGTTCCCGCAGTCGTCGGGATGGCGATCATCGGCGGCAACGGACCCGTGATCTTCGCGCTACCTCCAATCGCGTCGTCGTATTGAGCCAGCGGTCCTGGATGGGTCGCGGCAAGCCGAACCAGCTTCGCGACGTCCATCACGCTTCCGCCGCCAACGCCCAGGATCAGGTCGGCTTGGAAGCTCTGAAAGACCTTTGCCGCCGTGATCACCTCGGACTCGAGGGGGTTCGAGGAAACGTCGAGAACCGATTCGTGCGGAAGGCCCTCGGCATCGAGGGATGCTCGAATCGAGTCGAGGAGCCCCGCGCGCTCCACGCCGTGGTCCGAAACCAGGAGCACACGCTTCGCGCCGAGCTGTTGCGCCTCGGTCGCGCACTGCGCGGCAGCGCCCTGACCGAGCACGACTCGGGTGGGAAAGCTCCATAGAACGAAGTTCTTGATGTCCGTCATTCCTTGCCTATGCGCCTCTCCATCAGAGCCTGAATCGCATCTTCCGAGCTCATGCGACCCTCCACCACGGCCACGAACGTCGATGAAATGGGGGTCTGCAGTCCGAGGCGCCGCGCATGCTCGATCATGTGCCGGGCCACCTCGATGCCTTCGACATAGGCGCCGAGCTCCCTGACCGCCGTCGTGAGCTCGGCTCCCCGTGCCAGAGCCTGCCCGAGGCGAAACTCTGGTCGCTCGTCTCCTGCCACTGCTGCAATGAGGTCGCCCAACCCTGCGAGTCCCATGAAAGTCGACTCGTCTGCACCGAGTGTTTGTCCGATTCTCGAGATCTCGACCATGCCACGCGTGGCCAAGACCGCAAGCGTGCTCGGCTCGGCGCCAAGCTCGCGCGCATAGCCGAGGACGACCGTGAGAAAGCCGACGGTAGCGCTGGCGAGCTCCACCCCGACGACGTCTCGGGTGTCGTACACGCGAAGCTCCGCCCCGCCGAGCGCATCACGCACCATCTCGGTGATTTCAGGGAAGCCCGTTCCGAGAACGGCGCCGCTCGGTCTTCCTTCGGCCAGTGTCTTCGCTACCAGAGGCCCTGCGAGGGCGCCGACGCGGCGGGCTACGGTCTTTTCTCGCAGCACTTCCGTGACCGTTTTCAGATCGGGACCGGTCAGACCGCGACTCACGTGCACCATCAAGTGACGTCCGTCGATCACCTCACCGAGCTGCTCGGCCGCACTTTCAGCGTGCCGCGCGGGCACGGCCAGGAAAATCAGCTCGGCATCGACCAGATGTTCGATCTCGGTCGACGCGCGGATCGGCTCGGGAAGATCACGAGGTTGGCGGCTCCACAACACCACATCATGACCGTGTCGAGCGGACGCCCGTGCGATCGCACGGCCGAAGCCACCAGCGCCCACCACTCCGATCCGGAGCTTCATCGGCGAACCCCCAGATTCTGAATCTCGCACGCAGCCGGCAACTGCTCCGGAGTAGCGATCTCCTCTGCAAACGTCACCAAACGATTCTGGTAGTACAGCAGGAGGGACGGATCGTGGATCACGACCCGGCCGCCTTCGAGCGCCGCGGCCGTCGAGTCGTGATAGCCGTTCCAGAATGCGAGCGCGCGATCCAAAAGGTCGTTCGGGCTGTCGTCTTTGACGACGTCGCTCGTTCTGATTCGGCCTTGGGCTTCGAGCTCGCAAATCCTATCTCGCGTTGCACCGAGATCCTGGCAGAGCGAATCGCAATCGAGGCTGATCTCTCCGCGTAAACGTATGCGGGTAAACAAGTCCATGCCGGGCGTAGACCGAACCAGGTGGCGAAACAGCACGTGGGCTACCACCTGTGTGCTCATGAGCACGGTATCCTGCTCGTAACGCTTCGCGAGGACCTCACCCAGCTCGCGCGTATACGCACAGTCGCGCACGGTATCGAGGACCGGGGTGCCTCGCCGTTCGACGTAGCCGCCGGGGTCGATCACTCGTCCGGTCGGGGTCAACGATTGGCCGTTTTTGTCCACACGATTGCCAAAAGGGTCGATCGGCTCACCAAAACGGATGATGCAGGCACCTCTCATGCCCACGACCTTGCGAAAGAACGCAATCCATCGATCGATCCGCGAAAACTCGTCGTCTTCGATGATGTATCGCGCCTGGCCTTCTTCGGTGAGCCAGTCTTTGATGAGGGTCTCCGCCTCGAGGACCAGCGCGTAGTTGATGGTGGTGGGCACGAACCACACGGGACGATTCACGTGCCGGACGCGATTCGTGCTGAACGCCTCGACCGCAGAGCCGAGAAGACCGAGCTTGAGGTGGCCCTCGATCATGCCCGATCGGCTCCGCGTGCCCCCCGGGAAGAAAAGAGAATGGTAGCCACGCTCGATCATCACTTGGGAGTACAGCTTCAGTATGTCCTTATATAAGCCTACTCGGATCCGCCGGTCGACCCGGTACGCGCCGAGGTTGTGCATGAAGAAGCTGATGATGGGGTTGGTGAAGAGATTCTTGCCCGCGCCATAGATGACTGGCGGCAATCCCGAAATCTCCAATGCCTGCGCCAGGACGATCGAGTCGAGATTCGAAGAGTGCGTCGGAACGAACACCAAGCTCCCTTCGGGCTGGAGGCGCCGTAGACCCTCGACGTCTCCCTGAACTTGCAAGACCCGCCCGAGAACCTCGGGCGACCCGGATATGAGATCTTTGGTGAGGCGCCGCGGCTCCATGACGCCCGCGATGAGTCGCGGCACGGCTCTACGTGCGAACCGGTACACGCGAGGATCGAAGTTGCCGGCAACGTCACGAGCCATGTCGGTCACGATGGTGTGGAGGACACGCTTTTGCTCCGTATCGTCCATCTTGCCGATGCGGCGAATCATGCCGCGCCAGTAGCCGAGACGATCGCGGGCCTCTTCGTCGCGCTGCTTCTCCAGACGGCGGATCTCGTGAAAGGCCGCATCGTTGAGCGCCATCTCGAGTCGGGCACGGTCGTGCTCGTGTGCGTTGCAAATCCGATTGACCACGTCTGAAACGATGTCGTCCCGCTCGGCATTGAACCAGAAGATCGACGGGTCACTCGGCCGCGGCACGTACGGCTTGAGGTGCGGTAGGCGTAGGGGTCGTTCCGATAGAAAGCGCTTCAACATCGACTACCTCTATACCGCCTCGAAGTATCGGCGCAGCTCCCACTCGCTCACCGTCTTTCGATACTCGCGGCACTCCCATTCCCGCGTGCGAAGGAAGTGATCGACGAATCCATCCGTGAGCACCGC
>DATIUW010000179.1:0-9508 GCA_035466435.1 Polyangiales bacterium
AGCCGCCACCTTGGGCGGCGGGAAGCTGTTCTGGGCAAACGCAGTAGTTGCCGAAGTCTACTGCCCGGCTTTGGCGGTGGTTGCGTTGGTCCTTTATCTGCTACTTCGTTCACGCGACGAGAAAAATTTTCGCCTCACCGCGCTCGCTGCTTTGATCGCAGGTCTCGGCCTCGGCATTCATCTCTCCATTGCGACGCTGGGACTCGGGCTCGTCCTGCTCGTTTGGGCGTACGGCACGCCGGTGGAGAGACCGAAGGATCTCGAACGACTCTTTTCGCGTGAAGGTCTACAACCCCGAGCTCGGCGGTCGCTCGCTGCTGCGATGATGGCGTTTGTCGGAAGCCTCGTGTTCCTCTACCTGCCACTGCGGGCCGCCGCCGATCCGCCCCTGAATTTCGGTGATCCGTCGAACCCCGAGCGCTTTTGGTGGGTGATCAGTGGCGGAACGTACAAAGGTTGGTTTCGCGATGATCTCGATCTGTTCGCACGGGCGATCGCAATCGCCGAGGCCTTCAACGAGCAACTGCTCTTCGTAGGAAGCGTTCTCGCCATCGTCGGAGTCATCTGGCTCTGGCGTCGTCGTCCGCTCGAGTGCATCGCCCTCGTGTCGATGGCCGCCGGCAACGTCGGCTTCTTCTTTCGTTATCAGGTGCACGATTTGGCGGTCTTCTTTCTTCCGACGACGCTGATAGCCTGTTGCTTCGTCGCGGCCGGGGCACAGAGCCTCCGCGATGGTGTGGCGCGAGCAGTCACGGAGGAAAGGGCGCCTGCGCTCCGAAAGCTCACCATCGCGGCTTTGATGGGTTTCGCCGGCGCCTTGGCGATGGGAAACTACCGCGACGTCGACATGAGCCGTTTCAAGGAGACGGACCAGTTCATCGCGGCGCTCGTCAGTGGCCTGCCCGAAGGAGCGATCATCTTGAACTACACGACACCTCCGGAGTGGAAGCTGGATGCCGTGTTCGGAATGTACGTCCAAAAGGTGCTGAAGCTGCGGACGGACGTCGACGTCGTGATCGCCGTGGACCCCCGAGTCGCTCCCTCCGCGCTTCAGTCACGGAGGCCCGTCTACGCGTACGCACCGGTCGCACAGCTTGCCCGTCGCTTCGAGTTGGTTCCCGAGGGGCCGCTCTTTCGTGTACTAGGACCACGCATTCAATGACCATCGGAGTCGGACCGACATGAGATCATCACCATCCTCAGAGCTCGAAGCGAGAATCGCCCGATTGGAGGCAATCGAGGCGATCAAGAACCTCAAAGCCCGCTACTGGCACTGTTGCGACCACAAAGACGTCGAGGGGGTGCGGGACTGCTTCGTGGAAGGGCCGGTCGAAATTCACTACGACGGGCCGGTCGGCCTGGTGAGCCACCGAGACGGGCTCTACCAAGTGTTCAAAGACGTCGCGTGCAATCACCACATCGTCGAGATGCATCACGGCGGCCCGCCTCGGATCGAAGTTCGCCTGCCGGACGCGGCGAGCGCGCATTGGGGACTCGTCTACCACTTGATGAACACCGAGGCGCGAACGATTAGTGTGGTGGGCGGGTACTACGACGACGAGTATCGGCGCGTACAGGGCGAGTGGCTGATCAGCAAGGCCCGATTCACGGTCTGCTCGGCCGTCACGTACGGCTGGAAGGACGCTATGGTCCGGGTCCTGCACGCCGGCGCAAAGCTGCCGCAGGTTGTTTAGTTGCTGAATTGGAGCTGATTTGGGAAGGATACGGGCAGCACCATGAAAGTCAGCATCATCATTCCCGTCTACAACGAGGAGGAAAGCATCCCCGAGCTGTACCGGGAGCTCAGAGCCGTCTTCGACCGCGAGCCGTGGGATGCCGAGATCATCATGGTCGACGATGGCAGCGCGGACGACAGCGCGCGGATCATTGCAGCCTTCGCCGACAGGGACCCTCGAGTCCGTCTGGTTCGGTTTGCGCGCAATTTCGGCCAGACCGCGGCGATCCTCGCTGGCATCGATCACGCGACAGGTGACGTGCTGATACCCATGGACGCAGATCTTCAGAATGATCCAGAAGACATTCCGCGGCTCCTCAGCAAGCTCGAGGAGGGATACGACGTAGTCAGCGGATGGCGGAAGAATCGACAAGACCGCTTCTGGAGCCGGCGGCTACCCTCGATATTGGCGAACAGGCTCATAAGCTGGTGGACGGGCGTCGCACTCAACGATTATGGATGCACGCTCAAGGCTTATCGGGCGACCGCACTCAAAGGCGAGCAGCTCTATGGAGAGATGCACCGTTTCATTCCCATCTATGCATCGTGGCGCGGCGGACGAATCACCGAGCTAGTGGTCAATCATCGCGCGCGTCAGTTTGGCAGCAGCAAGTATGGCCTCGGGCGCACATTCAAGGTGTTGCTGGACCTGATGACCGTGAAGTTTCTCAGCGGCTACTCCACGAAACCCGCCTACCTGTTTGGTGGCATCGGGATCACGCTGCTCGGCGTCGGAGTGGTGCTCGCTTCGATCTCCGTTCTCGAGTGGCTCATTTGGAATACGTGGCCGCACAAAATGACGGTCATGATGCTCGCCACGTTCTTCGTTACCAACGGGGTTGCGCTTTTGTGCATTGGGTTGCTCGCCGAGTTGGTGGTGCGCATCTACCACGGGCAAGGTCACCGCAAAACCTACGTGCTTGCGGCGGACCTTCGTCCAGAAGAGGCGCCCGCTGAAGCGCCCATGCCAAGGCCGTAGCGCGATGTGCGGGATCGCAGGTATCGTCTCGGCCCGGGCAGGGACCGTCAACGCACCACGAATCGCACCCGAAATCATTCGGTCGATGACGGCCGCCGTCGCACATCGCGGGCCCGATGCAGATGGCTTCTTCGAGGCCCCCGGGATTGCGTTGGGACACCGACGCCTGAAGGTGATCGATCTTCAGGGCGGCGCCCAGCCGATGTCGAACCACGATCAGAGCGTGTGGGTCACCTACAACGGGGAGATCTACAACCATGAATCCCTTCGCAGGGAGCTCGAGGACGACGGCTATGCGTTTCGGTCTCATTGCGATACCGAGGTGCTGGTTCATGGATACCGTGCGTGGGGAGCTGACCAGCTTCTCGACCGGATTGATGGGATGTTCGCCTTCGGCATCTGGGACGCGAAGGCGCATCGCTTGGTGTTGGCGCGCGACCGCATGGGTCAAAAGCCCCTCTTCTACAGCATCTTGGCGGACAGTACGCTGGTCTTCGCTTCCGAGGTCAAGGGGCTCTTGGCCCATCCCGACGTCCGACCGGCGGTCGACGAAGCGGGGCTCGCTGCGTACCTGACCTTCGAGTATCTGCCGGGCGAGCTGTCGATGATCGATGGCGTTCGCAAGTTGCTGCCCGGAACCTGGTTGAGCTTCGATGCGGGCGAGAGCCACCGCCGTCGCTACTGGGACATCCCCTTCGTCGACGGACCCGGTCCGGCGGACGCGGTCGAGCGCTTCACCCAGCTTTTCGACCAGGCCGTTGCCCGACGCCTGATGGCGGATGTGCCTCTTGGCGTGTTCCTATCTGGGGGAATCGACTCGAGCTCGGTGGCTGCATCGGTCGTCGAGCAGCGGACCGCGGCCAACGTGAAGACGTTCTCCATCGGTTTTCGCGAGAAGAGCTACGATGAGTCGTCGATGGCACGCCTGGTCGCCGAACACCTGGGCACCGAGCACCACGAGCGAATCTTCACTGCAGAAGCCATGCGGGAGGTTCTTCCCCAAGTCGCCGCCATTCTCGATGAGCCGTTCGGCGACGCGAGCCTTCTGCCCACATATTTGCTCAGCGCTTTCGCCCGGGAGCACGTGACGGTTGCGCTCGGTGGCGATGGTGGCGACGAGCTTCTCTTGGGCTATCCGACCTTCTTTGCGGATGCCTTGGCGCGGGGTTTTTCGACGTTGCCACGCTTCGTGCGTGAGAGTGCGCGAACCCTTGGACATGCGTTGCCAGTGAGCACGAAGAACTTCAGCTTCGACTTTCGAGTCAACTCGTTCCTTCGAGCGGCCGACGCGAAAGCGAATTGGCGACATCCCTTGTGGTTGGGAAGCGTCATTCCCGGCTCCGACGACGACCCGCTGCATCCTGATCTGCGTGCGGAGCATCCGGCGGCTCGCGTGCTCGATTTCGTCGGCAGTCTCTATGAAGCACCGAAGAGCACAGCCCATCTGCAGCGGCTTTCGTATCAGTATTGTCGCTCCTACCTCGCGGACGACATTCTGCACAAGGTCGACCGCGCCAGCATGGCGGTCTCTCTCGAGGCGCGCTCTCCTTTTCTCGACAGGGCGCTCGTCGAGCTCATCGCGAGCCTGCCTCCGAAGCTGAAGCTCGAGCCTCCGAACAACGGCAAGGCAATCCTAAAGCGGGCCATGCGCTCGCGCCTCCCTTCCGCCGTGATCGATCGACCCAAGAAGGGATTTGGCATCCCCGTCGCAGCGTGGCTCAAAGGCCCGCTCGATCCGTTGGTCGACGAGCTCCTGTCCGAAGGGCGTCTTTCCGATGCAGGCTATCTCGATCCGTCGCGTGTGCGTCGATTGGTTGACGAGCATCGCCGCAATGAGCGAAACCACCGGAAAGTGTTATGGACCCTTCTGAGCTTCGAGCTCTGGCGGGAGGCTCGGGGGATTCCCGCGCGCTGAAGCCGCGGCCGACGACGATGTACAACTACGACGAGAAATTTTTCTACTACACCAACCAGATTTCGGCGCGGTCGGCAGACATCGTCGTGCCACTGCTGTTCGATTCACTGCGCCCAAAGAGCGTCCTCGACCTGGGTTGCGGATGTGGCATCTGGCTTTCTCGTTGGCGGCAAGCTGGCGTGACGGACATCGTCGGGATCGATGGCGCCTACGTCCAAAGCAAGGACCTGGTCATCCCGTCCGAGTCTTTCGTCGCGCATGATCTCGGGAAGCCCCTCGAGCTCGGCCGCAAGTTCGACTTGGCCCAGAGCCTCGAGGTCGCCGAGCATCTTCCGGAAGCACGGGCACGGGGCTTCGTCTCGGATTTGTGCCGTCATTCGGACATCGTTTTCTTCGGGGCCGCACCGCCAGGCCAGGGCGGAGAGAATCACATCAATGAGCAGCCCTACGAGTACTGGCGGCAGCTCTTTCGAGAGCAAGGGTACGAAGCGTACGATTTCGTCAGACCCAAGGTGTTAGGCCGTGAAGAAGTGGCGCCATGGCATCGCTACAATCCCGTCCTCTACGCGCGTGAGGGCAAGGCAGGGGGGCTGTCCGACGAAGTACGCCGAACACGCATTCCTCCGGAAACGTCCGTGCCCGATCTATCTCCGGCGCTCTATCGCGCTCGGAAGGCGCTCATTCGTCAGCTGCCACCCTGGGCGACAGCCGCGCTCGCCAACGCACGCAAGAGACTCGTTCGCTAGTTTCGCTTGAATAGTTGCCACGGCCCAGAGCGCCCGATGAAGGTGACCGGTGCACCAATGCTCGCCAAGAACACCGACGGTTCCTTGCTGAACTCTCGAACCAGAAAGTAGTCGTAAGTGGGTCCGCCGTGTTCCTGCCAGTCGAGTAGTCCGGGGTTCCACACGAACATGCGGGGGATCCTGGGCTCGGCCTCGGGACGGTAGCGGAATAGCAGTGGGAAGTTGATCGCAAAAGAGAAGTCGACGACGCCGCCCTTTTCCGCCTGATACCATACGGGCGTGTGCAGAAACACGGGCGTCCGTATGTGTGCACTGTTTCGATGGAGCGGAACCGAGAGCACCCGCGCATTGGCCGGCATCCGGTCGATGACATCCCCGAGGCCGACCACCTCCGGCTCGTAGGACCAGAATTGTAGGGTGGTCATGAACGTGCACGTAATCGCCAGCGCCGGTCCTAGGAGCAACCGGACACTCGCGACGACTTCATCGCGAGTTGGTTCCATCGCGTAGAGCCAGGTCGGAATCGCAAAGACTGCGAATCTCGAATAAAGAAACGCGGTCCCCAGAAATTCGTGGGGAACCACCAAGAAGACGAACAAGGTCGTTGCAAAAGGGATCCAACGGGTCGGTTGTCTCGAGGGACGAGCACCCAAGAACCACGGGAGCGCGAATGCGAGAGCTCCCGCAAACAACGTCCAGAGCGACGTGGCATCACCTGCGACCTCGGAGAAGAGGCGTACCAAGCGAGGCGTAAGGTTTGGGAGCTCCCAGATCATCGCCCGGTGCGTGAGCGCTTCGGTATCTCGTGTCACCAACAGCCAGAAGAGAACGAGCGGAAGTAGGGCGATTACCGGCAACAGTGACAGTACGCCCGGCTTCCAATCTTCCCGCTTTGCGAGGATCGTGATGCCGAGGATGAGGGCAACGTAGATGAAGAGCAGGATGTGTACGAAGAAAAGACCGGCAAAGCCTGCCATTAGATAGACACCAAAGCGCCTCGTGGGGTTTCGCGCGTAGCGAAGCGCGAGCACCATCAGGACCAGGGCGAGCGGGATCCCCACCAAGAAGTTGAAAAACCCCCAGTCGAATGCGAAGCCGAACACACTCGGAAAGACGGCAAAGACCCACCACTTGTTTCCGCCGACCTCACGGATGAGAAAGCGCGTCGCTAGCGGAACACCCACCACCGCCGCCGTGATCACCGTCGTCAGTGCCGCCTTGACCGTCATGAAGGGTGTTAGAGCGACGGTAAGCAGATAGCCGAACAGATAGGGGGTAAACCAGTTCCGCAGGTAGATCTGCTGGTAGCCAAGCTCTGGATCGGACCACCGCGTCCAGATCGAGATTTGCGCCGCGTGCTGTGGAAGATCCGCCATGGGGAGGTATTCGACGCTCCACAGCGGCACCGCGAGCAACGCGCAACACACCCAAAAGCTGATCGAGAACCAGCGGTCGCGCCCCATGGGTGCGGATCGTATCGCAGCCACGCGAGAACCAGCAAATCCGACGACAGCCGCGAATTCGGGCCAACGCCCAGCGGCCGAGTAGACTCGCCGCGGGAGCCGATCGTGGTCATCGTTCATGTGCTCATCTGTGCAGCGCTGTACGCGCTGACTTGGCGAAAGCTCTTCTTCGAAAGCTTCCTGCTGCCTCGTTCACTGTACGAGGAAGGATCTGTCGTTCTCGGGGTTCTTCAGCACGAGCCGGCGTTGGTCATGCTCTCGATTGGGATACTGCCGCTCATCGTGTTTCGGCGCCGAATCTCATGGGAGTTGATCGACGTCTCCATGAAGATGCGAAACTTCGTCTGGATCGTAGCGGCCGTGATGGGCGTCAACTTCATCTTGCTGGACTACAACTACTACTACGACCACTCGTTTCTCTTCGATCGTGCGGTACTGGCTGCCCTGCTCGTTCTCATCCGCTTCCATCCAGGCTTTCTGTTCCCGTTCGTCGTCATGATGATGGCGTTCGCGCTCCAGATACATCACCCGCTGCCCGAAGCGATGTGGAACTGGCCGGACAAGCGAATGCCCACACATCTTCTGTTCGCGTTCGTCTGGTTCGTTTACCTTCGTATCTTCGTCAGGACCGATCCACGTTTGCCGCTCATACTGGCAGTCTTCGTGGCCGGGTCGACCTACGCACACGCCGGACTGTCCAAGATGGCCATCGGACCGGAGCTCACGACCTGGCTGCTCGAGAATCCGACGTCGAACATCTTGGTATCGGCCTATCAGAACGGCAACTGGTTGGGGCACTTGAGCACGTTCCAGATCATGAACCTCGCCGGTTTCCTCAGTCAGATCGACGTGCTCAACAATGGCTTTACGCTGTTCGCCGAAATCGGTGCAGCGCTGATGCTCCTCGATCGACGAGTGGCGCGTCTTTTTCTCGCCGCGTGCATCTTGCTACATCTCGGCATTCTATCGACGACGGGGATCTTCTTTTGGAAATGGATCATCGTCGACATCGCGATGATTTGGTATGCCGGGGCGCTGTGGAAATGGGGTGTTCCCGATCCATGGGTCAGCAGACCGTATGCGGTCGCGCTGGCAGCGCTCACGTTCGTCTTTGCAGTGACTCACTTCAAGACCACCGGGGTGCTGTTCGCATGGTGGGATACTCGGCATACGCAGTTCTTCTCGTACGAGGTGGAAACGGACTCGGGACGCCGATACAGCCTCGATCCACGGTACTTCACTCCGTATGACATCATGTTCGTTCAGAGCCGATTCTATTACATCTTGCCGCGGCCGGTTCTTCCCGGAACTTTCGGAGTCACACACCGATACCCCGTGTTCCAAGCCCTGCAGGAGGCGAGCGTGGAAGATCTGCCGGCGATTCATCGACGCTACGGGATTAGCTTCTTCCGTCCCGACCTCAGATACGACTTTGGTAGATTCATTCAGCGGTACGTCACCGCCGCAATGCGTCGGGACGACAAGAAGCATCTCCCAGGATGGCTGTCGACGCCCTACCACTTTCAGACGACGTTCCCAAACGACAACTACCCAGGCGACTCGAAGATTCGAACGGTTCACGTGTATTTCGAAGAGCATTTCTATGACGGAACGCAGATCCACGATCTACAGCGAGTCGAGGTGATGGCCGTTCCAATAGGCGATGAAACGTCCACTCGGTGACGATCGCGCGCTTTTCTGGTAACACCAAAGCTCTTGACCCGTTTGAGCTGGTACCTATGAATGGCGAAATGGCGGCGGCGGAGGAGCTTTCGAGCGATTTTCAGCGGGTGCGCGCTCAGACCGAGGCTCTTGCTGCGCCGCTTTCCGCTGAAGACCAGTGCGTGCAGAGCATGCCTGATGCCAGCCCAACCAAGTGGCATCGCGCCCATACGACGTGGTTTTTCGAGACCTTCGTGCTCGCACCGGCCGGGATCGAAGGTCTTTCGCCCGCACCATTTTCCGTCCTGTTCAATAGCTACTACAACGCCGTCGGCGAGCAGTACCACCGGCCGTGTCGCGGGCTTCTCACGAGGCCGTCCAACGAAGCGGTCACCGCCTACCGCCAGCGAGTCGATGCGGCAATGCTAGAGCTACTCGAATCCGGCGTCGACGATTCGGCTGCCGCGTGCATCGAGCTCGGGCTCCACCACGAGCAGCAGCACCAAGAGCTCTTGCTCACCGACATCAAGCACCTTCTATCACGCAATCCGCTCGATCCAGCCTATGAGACCTCTCGAGCAGAGGGCCGCGATGCCGCCGCCGTTCCGTCCATGCGTTGGGTGCGTCATCCGGGCGGCATCGTGCGCATCGGCTGTGATCCGACGCGCTTTCATTTCGACAATGAAGGACCCGCGCACGACGCGCTCGTCCACCCGTTTCAGATCACGCAGCGCCTCGTGACCAACGGCGAGTACCTCGCTTTCATCGAAGACGGAGGATACGAGCGACCCGAGCTGTGGCTGAGCGATGGCTGGCAAGCCGTGCAAAGCCAGCGCTGGCTCGCGCCGGAGTACTGGAGGCCCGATTCAAAGGGCTGGAGCAACTTTTCTCTGCGAGGTCGCTGTCCCGTCGACGAAAACGAGCCCGTGGTGCACGTGAGCTACTACGAAGCAGACGCGTACGCGCGCTGGGCTGGCGCGCGCTTGCCCACCGAGCACGAATGGGAGG
>DATIUW010000180.1:0-1936 GCA_035466435.1 Polyangiales bacterium
GGCTTTTTGGCCGTCAACGCCGGCCTCAGGCTGCTTCCATTCGCGGGGCTGGCCTGGCTCTATCAGTTCCGTTTGTTCGACATCGAGCCCGTGTGGTGGGCCTGGGTGCTCCTGCTTTTCGCGGAGGACTTCTGTTACTACTGGTTTCACAGGCTGCACCACGAGGTGCGCATGCTGTGGGCGGCGCACGTCAACCATCACTCGAGCACCCACTACAACCTGACGACCGCCCTCCGGCAATCGTGGACGACTCCGTTCACCGGCTTCCTCTTCTGGGCGCCGCTTCCACTGTTGGGCTTCCCGGTGAGCATGATTCTGATTCAGAAGTCGATCAGCCTCCTATATCAGTATTGGCTGCACACCGAGCTGATCGGCAGGCTCGGCTGGTTCGAGACCATCTTCAACACGCCCTCGCATCACCGCGTGCACCATGGCCGCAATCCCATCTATTTGGACCGCAACCACGCGGGGATTTTCATCATCTGGGACAAGATCTTCGGTACCTTCGAGCCGGAGGCGGAGCCAGTCGACTACGGCCTCACCAACAACATCCACACCTACAACCCCGTCCGCATCGCCTTCCACGAATGGACGGCCATGCTGCGAGACGTCTGGCGCGCGCGAACCTGGCGCGGCCGGCTCGGCTATCTGATCATGCCGCCAGGTTGGACCGAGGACGGCACCGGCAAGACCTCCATGATCCTACGACGAGAGCACCTGACGCCTCAGCCTTCCCGAGCGGTTCGGGGTTGATCCTGGAGCGATTTTGCCCGAAGCCTTCGGGTTTCCAATAATGCTAGGCACATGAAGGTCTTAGTCGTCGTCCTCAACTACCGGACGCCGCAGCTGGTGGTTCGCTGCCTCGAGTCGTTGAAGCACGAAGTCGAGCAGATCGGATCGATGCGTGTCGTCGTCACCGACAACGCCTCGGGAGACGGCTCGGTCGAGATCATCGGTAGCGCCATCGAGGCGCACCAATGGACGTGGTGCGACCTGATTCCGCTTCCCGAAAACGGCGGGTACAGCGTGGGGAACAACGCCGGCATTCGACCCTACCTCGAAGGCGAACACCGTCCCGACTACGTGATGCTGGTCAATCCCGACACCTACGTTCGCCCCAATGCGGTGGTCAACTTGCTCCGCTTCATGGAGGCGCACCCCGAAGCCGGACTTGCCGGCTCCCGTCTGGAAGATCCAGATGGCGCGGCACAGAACGGCGCGTTCCGGTTCCCGGGACCGATCACGGAGCTCATCGATGGATTTCGTCTGGGCATTCTGACCAAGGCGCTGAAGGTGCATGACCTTCGTTACGAGCTCGGCTTCGAGCCGATGGAAGTCGACTGGATCGTCGGGGCGGCGATGATGATCCGAGCGCAGGTGCTCGACGACGTAGGATTGCTGGATGAAGGCTATTTCCTCTACTTCGACGAAGTCGACTTCTGCCTCCAGGTGCACCGCGCAGGCTGGAAGACTTATTACGTTCCCGAAAGCGTCGTGGTGCATCTGGTCGGACAGTCGACTGGGATTTCCGATCACCGAAAGAAGCCGCCTCGCTTTCCACAGTACTGGTTCGACTCGCGAAGACGTTTTTACCTGAAGAACCACGGGAAGCTCAGCTTGATGGCGGCTGACCTCGCGTTTCTATTCGGTTACACGACGTACCGTATACGCCGCGTCATCCAGCGACAGCCGGACTTCGATCCGCCTCGCTTTTGGTCGGACTTCGTGCGCAATAGTACGCTGGTACGGGGGTTCAAACCGTGAGCAACGACGGTAGCGCGAAGTCTCTTTTCAGCCAGATTGCCGAAGATTGGGTCGCTCACGGAAGAGACTGGACCCGGCCCGGCTTTCGCGCCGTTGCAGTCCATCGCTTCGGCAACTGGAGAATGACGCTGAGACCCAAGCTCATGCGCGCTCCGTTCAGCGTGCTCTATCG
>DATIUW010000181.1:0-9257 GCA_035466435.1 Polyangiales bacterium
GTGTGCATGGTGTCTCCTAAAAAAGGGTTTCGATGAGTCGTCGAAGCGGCTCAAAAGTCCGTAGTGCTGGCAAAAGCCTGTGGTGCTAGCCGACGTCGCTCACCCGCACAAGGGGACCGGAGCTGCTGAATGGCCGAACACTTCCGATAGGGGGACTCTCCTGCCGCATGATCGACGTAGCGATCCGCTTCGGACCATGGTGGCATTGGGCGTCAAGTTGATAGGTCACGAAAGAACAACTAGTGAAATGACCATGACTTCGACCTTGGCCCGTCGCGTGGAGCTCGAAGCTGCAGGGACCGAGACTGACCACAGCGAGTTCTGTTGTCTGATTTACGCGACACAGAATGGCTGGAAGCTGCCAATTCTTTTCGAGGAGATGGACGTTCCCTACGACTGCCCTCGTCGACTTCGAGACGAACGAACAGCGGAGCGAGCGTTTCCTCGCGATCAATCCCAATGGTCGGATCCCAGCGTTGATCGACCGCGCGCGAGGCCTGAAGGTCGCAGAATCGGGGGCAATCCTCGAGTACGTGGCAGCACGGCTCGACAGTCCGCTCCTGCCTTCTCGGAAGGCAGAGCTGCCACTTCACCTCCAAGTCAAACAGTGGCTGTATTGGCAGGTGAGCGCCCTCGGACCGTCCATGGGCCAGGCGATGTACTTCCAGCGGATCGCGCGGGTTCGTGGGCATGATGACCCTTTTGCCATCGGCCGGTTCATCGCGGAGGCCGAGCGCTGTCTGAAAATGTTGGACGAACAGCTACGCGACTCGGGTGGCCCGTTCATGCTCGGCAGGCGCTGCACACTGGTGGACATCGCCTGCTTCCCATACTGCGCGAGCTCCTACTGGGCGAACGCGGACATTTCCGAAATGCACCACCTGCGCGCTTGGATCGACATGCTGCACGAGCGGCCATCCTTCAGGACGGGTCTCACCATTCCGTTCGCGCGCCCCGCATTCTTTGGCCCTCCTCATGCCACGCAGGCCGAAATCGAAGCCGAAATCGCGCGCAATGCTGGGCACTTCGAAGTCGTGACCAAGGCGGCTGCGACATGACATCACTGCGCAATACGACGATGTTGCGACGATTCCGATGCTGCTCAGGCGAAGTCTTCGGCGATGATACGGTCGATGCAGCGTTCCGAGAGCGCCGTGATGGTGAGCGACGGGTTGGCTCCGATACCGATCGGAATCAGCGAGCCATCCAGTACGTAGAGCCCTGGATGGCCGGGGATGCGGCCGTAGTCGTCGGTGGCCTGCCCAAGAGGGCAGCCGCCGAGCGGATGGTAAGTGTTCCAGTCGCCGAGCGTGGGGCCGCCGAAGAGCGTGTCGTTGTACGTGGAGCCGGTCGCATCGTTCATGCGGTCGAAGACCGAGTGTGCGCTTTCCACCGCGGGGTCGTTTTGGCCAGCCTGCCAGACCAGGTTGACCGTGTCTGTCTCGCTGTCGTAGACGAAGTGACCCGCTTCGTTGTTCTCCGTCATGACGATGTTGAACGAGATGCGAGTCTCGAACCCGGTCCCAAAGGGAATGATCATCGAGAACACGTGCTTGTCGTTGTGGTCGCGGGTGTAGAACGCAGAGGACGGTGCCGTCGCTTGGACTGGGCCGGTAGGATATTCCTCGGTATTGTCGCGGGCGACGAAAATGTCGCTATTGGGACCCCAGCCCGTGCCGATGTCCTCATTCAGATCGGGTAGGTCACCTCTCTCACGGGCCCGCACCAAGAGCTCCGTCGAGCCGATGGTGCCAGCGCATAGAAACAGCGACGAACAGGGCACCTGGCTTTCCTCGAGCACGTTTCCATCGATGTCGATCTCACGCGTGTGGATGACGTACGCGCCTTCGGCTCTCGTGATACGCGAGACCTCTTCCAGGGTATGAACGGTTAGCAGCCCAGTGCCCATCGCCTCGGCGAAATAGGTCTTGTCGAGGCTGAGCTTGCCGTAGTTGTTGCCGTACCCGCCCTCGCCGATGCTCGCAGAAGGGGGGACCGTGCCTTCGATTTCCTTGCGCAGATAGTCGTAGTCGTAGCCGGATGTCACCCGCACCGTCTCGATTCCGATTGCCTCTGCGTGGGCGATGCCGACACGCGAGTACTGGTAGATGTCGGCGTCGATCAGGTCAGCCGGAACCTGGGACGCCTGCAGGTAACCGAGGGCGCGCGGGTAGTAGACGTCATACAACTCGTCCATGCCCACCGTTGGCAGGGTCCGGGCCAACACCTCTCGGATTGGCTTCACATATACGGCGAGGTTTACCAGCGAGCCGCCGCCAAAACCCCGGCCGAGCGAGACGCGCATGGTGTCTGGGCCGACCACGTCGAGGATGCCAGCCTGACGCGGCACCGGAATCGACGTGGGAAAGCCAGCGAACGACTTGACCACCACCTCGGTTTTGTCCTTGAACCACATGGCGCGCCCATCGGGCATCGTCGGGCGGCAAAAGATCCTGCCGTCTTCCCCAGGCGTGTCCCATAGGCGGCCCTTCTCGAAGAGCGTCACCGGGATGCCCGCCTCGGTGAGCCGCAGCGCGGTGACCGCGGCGCCGTAGCCGCTGCCTACGATTACGACTCCGTGCTCGCCCTCACCAGGGGCGGAACCACCGCTCGAGCCACAACCCACGAGAGGGACGCCGAGCAATCCGGGACTCACCCGTTTGAGGCCGAGCAGTGCCGCTGTCTGCAAGATCCATCGACCGAACTCTCGCCTATTCATGAGTCGCTCATCTCAGTGTTGGGAATGACGAGATGCGCGACCACCAGTACATGGGCGGTCTTCTCAAGTCAATCCCGTACAGGCTGAGTGGATGCCAACCCTCCCGGATGATGTCCCATGCCTCCCGTCAATGAGCGCCATTGGGCCGATCAACGCTGGGCGAACGTGACTTCCGACGAACATGTCGACCACGGCAAGCCTGTCGATGCAACGGGCCTGCACCTCCGCCGCGGCATTCGCGATGGCTTGGTCCAGAAAGCTCTGCGGAATTCAGTGGAAGACAAAGGTGTAGGTTCGGTCGAGGGGCGCCCCGGTGACCTCGCAGGTGCGCGCGGACGCATCGCAAGCGATCATCGTGCCGTCCCAGAGTGAGAGCTCGTCTCGGCCTTCTCCAAAGAAGTCGATTGTCATCGATGCATTCGCGTCGGTGAAGCCGGCCAAGTCGGGGTCGGATTCCTCGACCAACGTGTCGATGACCGTGTCGAATCGGGGAATGATTCGGCCACTGCGATAGAAGTAAGGAGCCACGCGAAGCGGCGCGGCCACCTCGATCTCGGCCGGTCCCGTGTACGTTTCCCCGGTCTGCCAGTGAACCCAATCGCCTGGCGGGAAATAGACGACACGGCTACGTGCGCCTTCGACGAGGACCGGCGCGACGAGGATCCGATCGCCCATCATGAACTGGTCGTCCTGACGCTCTTTGGAGCCAGGCGCCTCTGGGAAGTGAAGGACGAGGTGTCGCACGACGGGCCATCCATGATCGCGAGCCTGCGCGACCAGCGTGTAGAGGTACGGAAAGAGGGCCGTGTGCAGTGTGGCGTAGGTCTTCCAATGCTCGATGCTGTCGGCATCGTTGTCGATGAGCCAATTGGATTCGCAGGCGAACTGCCCGTTGTGCTCGCGCATGACCGGCAGCATCGCTCCGACTTGGGTCCACCGGTAGAACAGCTCGCGATCGGTGGGTGGTGTGGTCAGGCACAGCAAGCCGCCGATGTCGGTGGCGACGACGGGCACACCGCTGATGCCGAGCGACTGGACTGCCGGGATCACCGTCGGCAGGCCGTCTCCCTCCGACCAGTCCGTCCTTTGATCGCCGGTCCAAATCACCGGGGAGTACTGCCAAGAGCCCGTGTAGCCGGAGCGTGAGAAGAACACCCAGTCCCCGTCGGGGCGCCGCTCCTCCCAAAACTCGCGGGCCGTGCGGGCCCAAAGCCGAGGGTAGTCGTTGTGCACTTCCCATCCGCGTCGGCCGTCGGCAGAAACCGTCGTCGCGCCGACGTACTCGCCGAAATCGTTCATCCAGCCGTCCACGCCGAACCGTGCCGCGCGGTCGTAGATCGTGTCCTGCCACCAACGGACCGCATCCGGGTTCGTCAGGTCGAGCTGAGACCGGGTCACCAAGAGCGCAAAGGTTGCCGGTGCTCCATCCGGACCTCGGAGCAAGTAGTCGCGCTCCCCGGCATAACGATAGTCCTCCGTGCCGACGGTCAAATACGGCTGGAAGTAGGCAAACACACGGAATCCGAGTGAATGCATGTCGTCGATCATGCCGGCCCAGTCGGGGTAGTGGGTCTCGTCGAGGTAGAAGTCCTCGGAGTAGAGAAACTCGCCGTCGCCTCCGGCCCAGTCCTCGTTCCAGATCCCGCTCGTCGGGATGCGCTCGTTGCGCATGAGGGCAGCAAGCTCTCGCGTCCGGCTCTCGGCATTCGGGCTGTCGCCGCGGTGTTTCGTGTTCGCGGAGATCCACGGCGCGAACACCCAGGGAAGGGGAAGCTCGGGTATGCGTCCAGCGAAGCGTGTGTATGCCTCGATGACCCCGAGGGGATCCTCGCCGACGAAGACGCGCAGATCGAGGCGGTCGTGAAAAAGCTCGATCGCCGTCTTTTCGGGATCCGCCTTGCCGAAATCGAACCGACTGAATCGAGTGTCGTCGATCAGCAGGCCGTACGTGCGGGAGCTGAGGTAGAAAGGGATGGGAATGCCCGTCGGCAGCTCATCCACGCATTCGAAGTTGCACCCTTCCTCGGTCCACACGACGAGCTCGTTGCCACTGTGCTCGGCCTCTTCGTAGCGTTGGCCCATTCCGTAGTAGCGATCGCTGCTCTCATGAACGAGCTCGATCGCGATGCGGTTGACGTTCTCGCGCAGCTCAGGATCGACTTGCGCGGTGATGCGCAAAGCACGCGGGTCGTCGTCGCCGGTGAAAGAGAGCCGCATCGGCGGCTCATCGCCGGCCGCAGCGCTCAGCTCGACCTCCAAGGAGGTCGCGTCGCAGGTGATGCTCGCGACGGTCCCCGTTTCGGTCCACGGGGCGACCACCCCCTCGTCGAAGGGGCTTTCCTGCCCCGTGACCGTCGTGAAACGGAGCGGCCCCGATGTTTCGATCAGCGTCTCACCATTCGGCCGCACGACGCGAAGCGCGAAGTCGGGTTGCGTCACCTCTGCGCGCCAACGTGACGTTTCGATGATCGCCGTTTCCCCCGACGGGCAGGACACGCGAGAGCCTGTCGAAGAGCTCGACCCCGATGAGCATCCGCAACCCACCGATGCGAGAAACGCTGCCAGCGCGAGGACGAGAAACGGGGAACCAACGCGCTTCACCATCGAGCGGCACGATAGCACCGATTGCTGTCGGATCAGGGCTTCGGCTCGATCCAGGTGGGCGGCAAGGCGTCATGCCAACGCTCGAAGGTCCACGCGCAAGCGCTCGGGGTCGAGCCCTGGTAGCGCACGATCGATTTCGGCATGAGTCTCGCGCCAAATGGGGAGCGCGGAGACGAGCAGGTCACGCCCTCGATCGGTCAACGTGAGCCTCCGGCTGCGCTTGTCGTCGGCGTCGACATGGATCTCGACCAAACCCCGCCGCTCGAGCGGCTTGAGGTTTGCGGTCAGGGTCGTTCGGTCCATCGCCAGCACGGTTGCCACGTCGCCCATCCGTGGAGCCTCGGGCCGGTTCAGCGACATCAGCAACGAAAACTGGCCGTTGGTCAGTCGGAAGGGCCGGAGCGCGTCGTCGAACCGGCGAGCGATCGCGCGGGCCGCGCGCTGGAGATGCAGACAAAGACAACGATCACGAACCTCATGGGTTACCGAGAGCGGCAGGTCATCACGCATACATTTAATTACGTTGACATCAACCTAAAGTCCAGTACTTTCTCACACCAGAGGAGAAACCCGACATGCAACCAACGATCTACCTTTTCTTCAAAGGAAATTGCCTCGAAGCGATGACGCACTACGCCGAGGTGCTCGGCGGTGAGATACAGGGCGTCTTTCGAAACGCCGATGCGCCTGACCCCGAAAGCCGAATGCCCGGCGGGGACGACATGGTCATGAACATGGCGATGTCGCTGGGCAACGCCACCGTCATGGCCTCCGACAACAGCGAGGAGATGTACGAAACGCCGCGCGGCTTTCGCATCTCCATCGCGCCGACATCGCGTGAGGAGTTCGACCGCGTTTTCGCCGCCCTCGCGGACAGCGCGCAATCCGTCGAGATGGCGCCCGAGGAAACGTTCTGGGCCGAGCGGTTCGCCATGTTCAGGGACCGATACGGAACACCGTGGATGCTCAATTACGAAGGCGACAAGAGTCAAAGCTAAGAGCTCATCGACTTTGGCGCTACCCGCGTCATTTCTTCCAGCGTCCGTTCGCCTTCGCGGCGCGGACCTGCACCAGCCCCGGCTCTTGCATCCGACCCTCAGCGATCAAACGCTCCGCGTGCTCTCGGTTCCGCTTGGACCAATTGCTGCGAGGTCTTCGTGGCGTGATGCGTTGGAGGTAGGCTTCGCCATCCACGGACTTCTTGATGCCGTCGATCCAGCCCCAGCACAGCGATTCAATGACGATCTCAGTCCATCTCACGCTTGGTTTGCCCGTCTTCACTTTGAATACCTTGATCCAAAGTTCATTTTCGGAGGCATGGTTTGCTTTGAGCCATTGGTTCAGCTTTTTCGCCGACGCAAAGGCTTTGATCTTCGCTGGGTCGGGTTCGGGCATGGGTTCAGACACCAATGGCGTAAGAGTTGTATCCACCCTAATCTGACATATTCGTTTCTCGAAACGCTATCAGTGTCGAGTCCCGAGGGCCGCAAGAGCTGCGTTCGCGCTATCACTTACCACGGTGAATGTCGGAGCAAAGATGTCGGTCACGCAGCTAAGTTGGGATTCGGCGGCCGGAAACACGCTGAGGACGTATGGCGTGTCAAAATCAGCGGCAATGTACTGGGCGAACTGCGGCGCGATCTCGCCCTCTAGGCTGATTTGATACGCCAGGTATACGCGAGGGGGCAGGTCGGTGTCTTCTATCGAGATCTCGACGATCTCGCCTCCATCGGTCTCCGCACGATAGGCGAATGCGAGCGGCGTCTCATCGATCGAACGAATCAATACCCTGGCCACGCGGGTGTTGACGTCGACCGGGACGGCGATCGTGAGTGCGTCTCCCGGCGCAATCTGCGCTGCAGAGAAAGACGGAGAACCCGTTAGCTGGGCATGATTGAGGTTGCCCAACCATGACACGTCGGCACAGGAAGGAACGCTTTCCGCGCCGCAACCAGCGATCAAGGCGAGGGCAATCAAGAAAGAAAAGAGCGCTCGCGAACAAGAAAGAATACGCATGGCGAGGATCCGACCTCAGCAAGCAGCTCCCGTCAACCGGTAGATGAGGTTCCGCAAAGCGGGCCCAACACTGGTGCGACGAGCCAAGGACACTCGCGCGTGAGTTTGAGTGTCGGGCCGGGATCGCTGCGGACTGTTCTACTACACGCGTTTCCCCGACTCATGGTAACGTCAAATTCTTCCATGCGGCTCCTCCTCGTTGGTTTCCTACTTTGTTCCGCGTCGGCATGCGGGGACGACGGGCCCTATTGGACGCATCCTCCCAAGGCTCTGGATTCGTGCGGGGAGCTCGAGGACGTCGATCCAATTGCGCCGGAGGTCGTGGGCCAAGACGATTTCGGCTGCCCCGTCTTCGCGCCCGTCCCGTGCGTGGAGCCGTCCGAAAGCTACGAAGCGTTGTGCGGAGCAAACTGCCGTCCCAAATCGATGTTCGACGCGGATGGCGATGCTTGGCTCGTCGGCTGTGAGGCGATTATCGAGGGACCCGACGGTTGCGTCGAGATCGAACCGCCTCCGCGGCCCGTGTGCCTCTTGGACCCTTTTGGGGCCGAGGAGTACTGGCTCTTCTTTGGCTCGGGGTGTCGCAATGATGCTCTGTTCTCCCCAGGGGTGTGCTGGGCAACCTGCGACCCTGTTGACGACGGGTGTTTCTTCCTTTGAGCTGCTTCGATAGATCACATCGCGGTGTCTTGTCTCTGCGATTGTTCGTGATGGCGTGTTCCCTTGTCGTCGCATGCGGCGGCGCCAACACGGATCCGGGGATCGCTGGTGGCAACACCCTGCTTTCGGTTTCGAGATTCTTGAACCCCGACTTGACGGCGTCGGCGACCTTCATGTGCGGAGACGAGATGCAAGAGCGGACACTCGAGCCCGGCTTCGCCGAGGAAGGCGAGCCAGTTTGGAGGCTCGTCTTCGATCTGCCGTCCGGGGATTGCACGCTCTTGCTGAGGCTTTTCATGCGTGACGGAGAGCTCGTTTGCCAGGCTGCGGGCACGTTTGCGATCGTCGCCGAAGAGGAGAACTTCCTCGAGGTCATCCCTGTGTGCCCACCCTAGTCGGCTCATGCCTCCGGCGTGGGTGCGTCCTCTTTCGGGTGTCGCCGAGCGATGGCTCGCAAGGCTTGCCAAGGATCGGAGCCATTTCTTCCTCTTCTTTCACCTTGACAAATGTTCAGCATGTGAGCTATAAACATTTGAGATCATGAAGAGATCCAGCTTCCAAGCGCTGAGCCCAGAGGCGGGCGAGGTCGGCCTTCTCGATGAAGAGCTCTACCGTCTCGCGCGCGGGGCGGGCCGGCTTCGGCTCCGCATTGGCCAGGCGCTGGACCGGCTCGGCGAGGGCATTCACGAGCTCGGGTTTTCGACGCTCGGGGCGTATGCGCTCGAGCGGTGCTCGCGGGGCGGTCGCTGGGCGGCCGACAGCCGTACGCTCGCGCGTAGGCTCGCGTCGCTGCCGCAATTGACCGAGGCACTCGAAACCGGCTCGATCGGCTGGAGCATGGCGGAGCTGCTCGCGCGGCATGCCACGGCGCAGACCGAAGCGGCGTTGCTCGAGGTGGCGCGGGGCAAAACGGTGCACGCGATGCGCGTCGCGCTGAGCCCACAAGAGCCACCGGACGACGACGAGCTTATCCGCACGCTCTCGATCACCGTGCCGGTCGAAGAGGCTTGGGCGCTCGAAGCGACGCGCATGATGGTCGAGCACATGGACGGCAAGTCCTCTGGCGGCCACTTTCTCGAATCGCTCATGGCCGAAGGCACCATCACGCTCCTCGAATGGATCGATCCAGCCGAAGACATCACCGCCCCGATGGACGCACAACACGCGGCATGGCGCGCCGCGATGCAACGCTTGCAGCATCTGCACGCCGAGGCCGAGCTTCGGAGCCGTCCGGCGGTGACCATGCAGCGTGTTGTGC
>DATIUW010000182.1:0-17442 GCA_035466435.1 Polyangiales bacterium
TCAGGGCATTGCCGCGGCGCCGTGCGTGGCGTCCGCGCCCGGCGGAGCGTGGGTGGCGTTTCATCACGACGTGCGGGAGGACACGGGCACGCCCGACGTCGCCAAGTGGATCGCGGTCCGTTTCGTCGACATGGAGGGCAACGTATTCGAGCCCGTTGCTCCGATGACCGGGCGCGACCGGGACCTCGACGGCGAGGAGCAAGGCTTCGAGTTTCCAGCGCTGGTGGTGGGCGCCGATGGTGCCGTCGACCTCTTCGGCCGCGGTTCCCACAACTTCTTTCGTCAGCGGCTCGATGCCGGAGGATTTCGTGAGAGAGAGCCGATCGACGACGGGCAATGGGGATGCCGAGGGCGGCGGATCAGCGCCATGCGGCTCGCCGATGGAGCGACGCTCACCGCGCGCCGCGGGCGCAGAGGGATCGAGGTGCAGGCTTTCGACGAGCCCACGGGCGGCGCTCCGGAATTGACCTCCACACCCGTCGATCTCGACAACCGGGGACCCGACGCCGTGCATGCGCCTGCGTGGTCTGGTCCGCAAATCCTATTCGGAGACATTCAGCAACACAGTGCGCATTCGGATGGCGTGGGGAGCGCAGACGAAGCCTATCTCCGCGCGAGGTATCGCTACGGCGACGACTTTGCTGCGTTGACGGACCACGAGTCGTTTCTCGGGAAACGCATCGGTCCCGGCGAGTGGGCCTATCTGCAGGCGGTGACCGAGCGACACGACGATCCGGGCGAGTTTGCGACGATCGTTGCCTACGAGTGGACCGGCAAGTCGCACCCGGGGCCCGGTCACAAGTGCATCTATCTGCCGGGTCCTGGATTCCCGATTCTTTCTCGCGACGACGTGCCCCGGGGACGGGACATCGTCGAGCGGATCACGGAGCAGGGTGCGTTCACCGGACCGCATCACATCGGTTGGACGGGCGCGGACGTCGAGGGACACGATCCGGTAGGACAGCCGGTTTGGGAAATCTGCTCCTGCCACGGTTGCTACGAGCATCCCGATCACCCGCTCGGGCATCGGGGCGAGCTCCACGACCAGTTCGCCAAGCCCTTGCTCGATCAGGGGCTGCGGTTCGGCTTCATCGCCAACTCGGACAGCCACGGCTTGCTCTGGCACCACGGCGAGTGCCGCAAGCGCGACCCGTTTCGAACCGGCCTCACTGCCGTGATTTGTGCAGACCGCAGTCGCCGAGCGATCCTCGACGCGATCCGGGCGCGCCGATGTTACGCAACGAGCGGGGCCAAGATTCTGCTCGAGGTCGACGTGGCCGGTTTCCCCATGGGAAGCGAGCTCGACCTCGCGGGTCCGGTCGAGGTGAACGTTCGGGCGCTCGGCACGGCCGAGATCGAACGCATCGAGCTCATGACGCCTGCAGGAATCGCTGCGGCCGACGAGCCGCGCTCGCCGTCCGTGTCTTTCGTGGGGGAGGTCGATGCGGACTACGTCTACTGCCGCGTGACGCAGGTGGACGGGGAGATGGCCTGGTCGAGCCCGATCTTCTTCAATCGCGGCTAGGGCGTTTCAGACCCGTAGTAACGCGCGTGCGCGACGAGCGGCTTCGGAGCGCGCAACCTCTTCCTGAGTCTGCTCGCGAAGGTCCTTGAGCTGCACCACACCTTGCTCGACCTCGGACTGACCGAGGATCATCGCGATGCGGGAATTCATCTTGTCCGCGCGTCGGAGCTGGCTCTTGAGCGAGCCGCCCCGAAGGTCGCTCTCCACACGCAGCCCAGCGTCGCGCAGCTCCCGTCCTAGCAAGGCCGCCTGCGCACGCACCTCCGGTTGTGCCACCACGATGAAGACATCGACGTGAGACCCCGAGCCGTCGTCGGGCATGGCCATCAACAAGCGTTCGAGTCCCATCGCAAAACCGATCGCCGGCGTATCGGGCCCGCCGAGGCTTTCGACCATCTGATCGTATCGTCCGCCGCCGAGCAGGGCATTCTGCGCCCCAAGCCCTTCGCCTTTGCCGAGCACCTCGAACAGCGTGCGGGTGTAGTAGTCGAGACCCCGCACCAGCGATCCTTCGACGCGGTACGGCGTTCCAAGCACGGTGAGCGCCTCCTGGAGGCCATCGAAATGTGCGCGGTCGTCGTCCGTGAGGTACTCGAGAATCGAGGGCGCCTCGGCCGCGATCTCGGTGCACCGGGGTACTTTGCAATCGAGCACGCGAAGTGGATTCGCGTCCATCCGCCGCTGACAATCGCCGCAGAGCTCGGTCCGATGAGGGGCGAGGTACGTCAACAACGCATCGCGGTAGCGCTCGCGGGTCTGAGGCCCGCCAATCGAGCCGACCAACACCTCGACCTCGGTGATACCGAGGCTCGAAATGAAGCCGACGACCATGTCGATGACCTCGGCGTCCACGTATGGACCCGGGTCGCCGAATACTTCGATCCCCGCCTGGTAGAACTGACGATACCGTCCTTTGGCGGGACGCTCGCGGCGGTACATCGGGCCGACGTAATACCACTTCGTCACCGGTTCTTTGGCCTGAATGCTGTGCTGGATGTACGCCCGCACTGCGGACGCCGTCCCTTCGGGGCGCAAGGTCAGCGACTTCTCGCCACGATCGGTGAACGTGTACATCTCCTTTTCGACGATGTCGGTCGTTTCCCCAATCGACCGAACGAATAGCGCAGTCGGCTCGACGATGGGGAAGCGGACTTCGCGAAAACCGTAGCTCTCCACGCGCTGGCGGAAAGCGGTCTCGAGGCGATGCCACTTCGAGATCTCGTCCGGCAGGATGTCCTTCATCCCCTTGACGGCACGCAAGCTCATGGCGTCCGGTTACTCGATGCACCCGCAGCGGGCAAGCTCAGGCTCACGGGGCGAAATCGACGAACACGTAGTTGAATCCGTCTTTACCCTTTTCCTGGGTGACGGTCGGGGTGGCTTCGCCGCGCAGCTCGAACACCATGACGAGGTCATTCTTGCCGCGCCGTTGGACGGTGGCGCGCGTCACCGGCGTATCGAAAAACTCGGTCTCGAGCGGCCGGTAGTTGTTCGAAAGATGTACCCGGGTGTTGCGCAGCACCAGCTCGAAGCGGTTCTCGGTCTTCTTGGTGGCGACTTCGACGGGCCGCGACGTCTGTACGAAAAAGCGCGACCCTCCTTCCTTACGCATCATGAAGCCGGGCCACGTGAGCATGAGGGACCCTTCGGGGATCTCCTCGGCTTTGGGCGGCAGATTCTCGGCGCTTTCCGAGCCTGGGGTCACGCCGGCGTACGCGGTGGCATCCGCATCGGCCCTCACCGAGCTTCCCAACGCGATGACCAGCATCGCGACCGTGACCATCTTCCCCACGCTCTCAGGGTAAGCGACCGGCGGGGTGGGGCCCAAATTTCGCACGGCGCCTCGGGGTCCGGGCCCTAGTGGCTGCGCCCGCCTTTGGTCAGGTGTCCGACGCCCTCTCCCAAGCCTTCCAGGGTGAGTGGGAACATGTCGAAGACCTGGCGGACGTACTCGATCGTGTTGCCGGTCCAGTATCGTTGGGGCTCGGGGTTGAGCCAGATGCTTCGGTGAAAGTGCTGGCTGAGCATCATGAGCCACTGCAAGCCTTCCACGCCCCGGTCGTCCCCGAGGTCGAGCGAGCCCCCGGCGGCCAAGAGCTCGTAGGGGGCCATCAAGGCGTCGCCGACCATGATCAGCTTGTAGTGAGGCCCGCACTCGTGGAGGAGATCGCGAACCTTGATGGGGGTGTCGAAACGCTCGGTCTTGTACACGTGGCCGTACACGCAGTTGTGAAAGTAGTACGTGCGTAGCTCTTTGAAATGCGACGATTTCTTGGCCGCCGAAAAGAGCCGAGAGCATAGATGGGCAAAAGGGTCCATCGAGCCGCCGACGTCCATCATCAAGATGATGCGTGTGTTGTGTCGGCGCGGCGGTCTGGTGACGACCTCGAGCTCGCCTGCGTTCTTCGCCGTGGCGTCGATGGTGCCTTCGAGGTCGAGCTCCTCGTCGCCACCTTCGCGGGCAAAGGCGCGGAGCTTTCGAAGCGCAACTTGCATTTGCCGTACGTCGAGCGTGAGATCTTGCCGGTAGGGCCGATACAGTCGCGCATCGGCCACCTTCACGGCGCTTCGACCGCCACCCGAGCCGCCGATGCGAAAGCCCTTCGGCGCGCGGCCGCTGTGGCCGAACGGTGAGGTGCCGCCGGTTCCAATCCACTTGTTGCCGCCGTGGTGCTCTTCCTTTTGCTCGGCAAGGCGCTCCTCGAAGAGCTTGCGTAGCTCGTCGAGGTCGAGGCTTTCGACGAACTGGCGTTGCTCGTCGGTCAGCTCGGCCATGTTTTCCTTGGCCTGCTGCAACCAGTCCCAGAGCTCGTCTTTGAGCTTCTTGGACTCGATCTCGATCCCTTTGAAAAACGAAAGGAAGGCTTCGTCGAACGAGTCGAGGTGCGCTTCGTTGTGGATCATCACCGCCCGGGCGACGTTGTAGAACCCGTCGAGCGAGCTTTCGTGGAGCCCCGCCTTCAGCGCCTGCGCGAGCGCAAGAACCTCTTGCGTCCCCACGGGGACGCCCCGGCCGCGCAGCTCGTACATGAAGGGGACTAGAATCTCAGCTTCTCCATTGTCTGCCGCCCGAGAGTTGGTCGGCATAGGCGACGAGGTCTTGCTCCTTCTTGAGCAAGGCACCCAAGAAGGGAAGGTTTTCTTCGAGCTTGACGTTCTGAATGCCTGCACGCTGGAGGACGGCGATCCAGTCGACCAGCTCGCTGGTGCTCGGGCGCTTTCGGAGACGGCGCATGCTCCGAATTTCGTAGAAGGTCTTGAGCGCCTGCTCCACGAGGCTTTCGTGCACCTTGGGGTGATGGACGCGCACGATGTCGCTCATGAGCTCAGGCGTCGGGAAGTCGATGAAATGGAAGACGCAGCGACGCAAGAATGCATCGGGGAGCTCTTTTTCCGCGTTGCTGGTGATGATGACGATCGGGCGCTGGGCGGCGATGACGTCTTCCTGCGTCTCATCGACGTGGAACCGCATGCGGTCGAGCTCGTTGAGCAAATCGTTTGGGAACTCGACGTCCGCTTTGTCGATTTCGTCGATCAGCAGAACCACTCGCTCCTTGGCTGCAAACGCCTCACCCATCGGACCGAGCTTGATGTACTGACGGATGTCGTTGACGTCTTTGTCGCCGAAGCGGGAGTCGTAGAGCCGCTGCACCGTATCGTAGACGTACAGACCGTCTTGGGCGCGGGTGGTGCTGCGGATGTTCCATCGCAAAAGCGGCATGTTCAGCGCTTCAGCGACCGCCTCCGCAAGAAGCGTCTTGCCAGTTCCCGGCTCGCCACGGACGAGCAGGGGTCGCTCGAGAACGACCGCACAGTTGACCGCCGACTCGAGCCCCTCGCTGGTGAGATACGTGGCGGTGCCGGAGAAACGTTGGAAATCATCAGCCATGGCGCGCAAAGCTATCATGCTCCTGCAAAATGGCGACCGGGAGAGGCCGCCAGGGCAGGGAGGGGCTGCAAGGTTGCAGCGTCAGCTCCAGGGACAGCGACAGTGTCGGTGTCAGCGCCAGGGCCAGTGACAGCGACAGTGTCAGCGCCACCCGGGCCGCGGCTCTCGGCTCTCGGCCCCCGGCTCACGCACCCGAGCCCCGATCCTCAATCCAGCGCCAGCGCCAGCGACGGTGACAGTGACAGTGACGGGGTCGGGCGTGAATTGCTGTAGATTACATGATGTTAAGCGGCACCTTGGCCTCCTTGACACCACCATCGGCACGACGAATAGTAGGCGCCCGTCGTGACCTCGGAGGGTCGTTTGGCGGTCGCCTGTCTAGCTGAATTCAATGTCTGCGTTCGTCCTACAGATCCAGGACCTCGACGAGTCCGGGAGAGATTGGAGCTTTGCCATCGGCAAGGATTGGCTGGCGTCCGCGCTGGCCGACACCGAGCTGAGGGCCGGTAGCCGGGAGGGACGGCTCGGCGTGCACGCCCAGCGAAACGGGCTGGACGTCTTGGTTCAGGGCCGGATCGAGGCGCAGCTCATCGCAACCTGCGCGCGCTGCCTGGGGGAGGCCACGATCGACGTCGACCTGGCACTTGCGGCCTTGTTCAGCCCAGAGCACATGCGCCCGGCCAATAGTGATGAAATCGACGTGCGACTCGACGAGATGAACCAGGACTACTATGCGGGCGCACAAATCGTGCTGGATCCCATGGTGCGCGAATATCTGCTGCTCGAGGCCCCGATGAAGCCGCTTTGCTCGAATACATGTGAGGGGATCGCCGTGCCGGCGCATCTTCGGCCTCCCCAGGAAATCTTTGGGGCGTCGGCTCCCGACGCGCGCTTTGCCCCTTTGCTCAAGCTAAAAGAAGCGCTTACGAAAAACGAGGAGTAATTCCGTGGCAGTACCGAAACGAAGAACCAGCCCGATGAAACGCGATCAGCGGCGGGCGCAGCATGACAAGATCACGGCACCAAACGTGATTCCATGCCCGAACTGCGGCGATGTGATGATGCCGCACCGGGCGTGTCCGGCTTGCGGCTATTACAAGGGCCGGCAGGTCACCAAGGGCAGCGCCGACGAGCTCGAATAGTCGTGTTCGATCTGGCGGGCAAAATCGCCGTCGTGACCGGGGGCTCCCGAGGCATCGGACGCGCGACCTGCGTTGGGTTCGCGCGAGCCGGCGCATTCGTCCTGGTCAATTACCGATCGAACGAGGAAGCCGCCAACGAAACCGTACGTCTCATCGAGGAAGCCGGTGGACGTGGCGAGCCTTTGGGTTTCGACGTGGCCGATCCGGCGGCTGTCGACCGTTCCATCCAGGGCGCCGTCGAGCGTCACGGCCGAATCGATATCTTGGTGAACAATGCGGGAATCTCGATCGACCAGCTCTTGTTGAGAGTATCGTCGAAGGACCTCGAGATGACCTGGGCCACCAACGTGAGCGGAGCTGTGTATTGTGCCAAGTCGTGCATTCGTCCGATGATGCGAAACAAATGGGGCCGCATCATCAACATCTCGAGCGTCGTGGCCGAATCGGGGAACCCGGGCCAAGTCGCTTATTCCGCCTCGAAAGCCGCGCTCTTGGGAATGACGCGGACGCTTGCCCGTGAGTACGCTTCGCGAGGCATCACGGTCAATGCCGTCGCCCCCGGTTTCATCGAAACCGACATGACCTCCGACCTTTCGGAGGCAGCCAGGCAGGGAATCATCGATCAGACGCCGCTCGGGCGAATTGGCCGTCCCGAAGAGGTCGCGGCTGCGGTAGTGTTCTTGGCAAGCGAGGAAGCGAGCTATATCACCGGGCAGGTCGTCCGGGTCAACGGAGGCATGTACGTCTGAGACGTGCGTGACGGAGGAAGCACATGGACATCGCTGAGAAGGTCAAAGAAATCGTTTCGGACAAGCTCGACGTCGATCCCGACGAGATCGAGGAAGACAAAGACTTCGTCGAAGACTTGAAGGCCGACTCTCTCGCGATCGTCGAAGTCGTGTTGGCGCTCGAGGAGCAGTTCGAGATCGAGATTCCGGACGAGGATACGGAGAAAATCAAGACCGTCCGCGATGCGATCGAGTACATCAAGACACACGCGGGGACGTAGCCCGCTGCGGGGTCTCGATCGAGCGAGCTGATGCGGCGAGTCGTCATCACCGGTGTAGGCACCGTCAGCCCTTGCGGTGCCGACGTTTCGACTACCTGGGACAACATTTCTGGCGGCCGGAGCGGGATCGCCCGTATCGAGGGGTTCGATTGCACCGAGTTCGCCTCGCAGATCGCCGGAGAGTGCACGGACTTCGACCCGCTCCTGTACATGCCGAAGCGTCGGCTGCGCGAGGCCGCCCGTTTCATTCAGCTCGCCATCGCTGCGAGTGACCAGGCGATCCAGAACGCGGCGTTCGAGCCGACCGAAGAGCAGAAAGAAAGAGTCGGTACCTTCATCGGGGTCGGTTTCTGCGGGCTCGAGGTGTTCGAGGACACCTGTAAGACGCTTTTCGAAAAAGGGCCCCGTCGGGTGTCCCCCTACTTCGTCCCTTCGGTGATCTCCAACCTCGCTCCCGGGCAGGTCACGTTGCGTTGGGGCTTCAAAGGACCGAGCTACACCCACACGAGCGCCTGCGCCTCGGGTGCGCATGCCATCGGGGACGCATTTCGCTGGATCCAGCGAGGCGAGATCGATGCGGCGGTTGCCGGCGGAGCCGAGGCTGCGGTCACGCCGGTCGGAGTCGCGGCGTTTGCCTCGATGCGTGCGCTCTCTCGCCGCAACGACGCCCCGGAGCTCGCCAGCCGGCCTTTCGATGCGGATCGCGACGGATTCGTGATCGCGGAGGGGGCCGCGGTCCTGGTGCTCGAGGAGCGCGAGGCGGCCATTGCGCGAGGCGCTGAGATTCTTGCCGAGATCGTGGGCTACGCAGCGACCTCCGACGCTTACCACATGGTGCAGCCCGCGCCGGACGCCGAAGGTGCGCAACGCGCGATGAAGCTCGCGCTCCAGGACGCGCGGATGAACCCGGAGGACCTCGATTACATCAACGCGCACGGGACATCGACCCCGATGGGCGACGAGGGAGAGCTCGTCGCAATCCGAAAGGTGTTTGGTGCGCACGCGACCGAAGGTCTCGCGGTTTCGAGCACGAAGAGCATGACGGGACATCTGCTCGGCGCAGCCGGCGGTCTCGAGTCTCTGCTGTGTGTTCTCGCGATTCGTGATGGGCTGATGCCGCCGACCATCAACCTCCACCAAGCCGATCCCGCCGGCGATGGCATGAATCTGGTACCCAACGAGGCGCAACATCGGTCGATTCGCGCCGTGATGAACAACTCGTTTGGTTTCGGCGGGACCAACTGCACGCTCGTGCTAAAGGCACCCTAGGTATGGCCAAGACGCTCATCGTGGGATCGGATCACGCAGGGCTCGAGCTCAAGCGGGAGCTGGCGCACGTTGCCGAGGGGCTCGGCTACGAGGTGCGGGACGTGGGCACGCACACCCCGGACTCTACCGACTATCCGGACTACGCCCATCGAGTGGCACACGCCGTGGCGCAAGGCGAAGGCACCGGGCTTTTGGTCTGTGGCACCGGCGTCGGCATGTCGATGGCGGCCAACCGGCATCCCGGTGTGCGCGCTGCGGCATGCAGCAACGTGTACAGCACCATCATGAGCCGCAAGCACAACGACGCGAACGTGCTCTGCGTGGGTGCCCGCGTCGTAGGTCCGGGCCTGGCCGCAGAGATCCTCAAAGCGTTCCTCGGCGAGAGCTTCGAAGGCGGGCGTCACGAGCGCCGCATTCGGAAGATCGAGCCGTCCGATGAGGGTTGAGCAAGACGAGCGCTTTCGCTCCCAGCGGGAGCAATTTCGCCTCAGGTGGAACTGCGAAGATTGTGCGCTGTTCGATCCGCAGGCGGGTTGCGCACATGGATTTCCCACCCATCGTCACCGCAAATCGCGTTATGACGACCCGTCGGCCGACCTCTTGTTTTGCAAAGACTTCGAGCTCGCCTGAGGGGCCCGACGGAGCTCGGGTCGGCGTCGCTGCAGCTTCATGCGCAGGTCTTTTTTGGCGCGCAGCGTGACCGCGGGCTGCAGCTCCAGGGTCTGCCCCGGGAGCAGCTCGAATCGGTAGTCCCGGATCAACGTCGCCAGCACGAGCACCGCTTCCATCATGGCGAAGTGATTGCCGATGCAGATACGCGGCCCCCCGCCGAAAGGGAAATACGCGTACTTGTGAATCGAGCCAGCGTGCTCCGGGAGCCAGCGATCGGGGTCGAAGCGGAGCGGGTCTCGGAAGCTCTCGGGGCGTCGGTGCGTGACCCATTGTGAAAAGAGCAACGTGACGCCTTTCTCGAGCGTGTAGCCTCCCAGCTCGAAGTCCTCGAGGACCTCGCGCCCGATGGTGTACACCGGAGGATAGAGACGCATCGACTCCTTGATCACGCGCTCGGTGTACTCGAGGCGATCGTAGTCCTCGTGCGTGGCGCGCCGGGAGCCGAGCACGGAACGCGCTTCCTCGTGGACCCGGGCTTCGATCTCGGGGTGGAGCGACAGGAGATAGAACGTGTTGGCGAGCGCGATCGAGGTGGTCTCGTGACCTGCCAAAAAGAGCGTGATGCACTCGTCGCGGAGCTGTCGGTCGCTCATGCCGCCGCCTTTTTCATCCTGTGCTTGTAAGAGCGCGCTCAACAGGTCGCCTCGATCCTCCCCACTGCGCCGCCGATCCTCGATGATGCCCCCCACGATTCGATCCACGTTTCGCACGGATCTGCGGAACGCCCGCATGCGCCGCGACGGCCACCATTCCGGCGGCTGAATCGGCTTTTCGATGACGTCGGTATAGAAGGCGCTGATCACGTGGAGCGCCTCGCCCACCTCGCTGGCGGTACCGCGCACGTCTGCATCGAACAGCGTACGGCCTACCACGTCCAGCGTGAGCTCGGCCATCGCCTGGTGAATCACGATCGTGTCGCCATCCGCCCAGCCGTCGAGCGAGCGATGCGTCGCCGCGACCATGGCATCCGCGTAGCCGCGGATGCGCTTGGGTGTGAACGCATGGGCCACCAGCTTGCGCTGCCTTCGCCACAGTGCGCCCTCACTGGTCACCAGACCGAGGCCCATGACCCGCTCGAGCTCGTGGGTGAAGTGATCCTTTTGCATGACTCCGTGCCCTTGAGTCAGACACTGCTGGATCAGGTCGGGATCGCGCACGAGTACGTACGGTGCGGTGAGAATCGGAAACCTCACGAGCGGGCCGTAGTCGGCGGCTGCGGTCATGTACGCGAGCTGGTCGCGCATCATGCCGAAGAAGGTCCGAAGACCCAGAAAATCGGCAGGCCCAGGCGGCCTGGCGCGCTTAGGCATGAATGAAGCGCTTCATCACTTCGATCATTTTGGGAACGTCGGCGGCCGCAGCCACCTCGCGGCACGAATGCATCGACAGCATGGGGTTGCCCACGTCGACGGTGCGGATGCCGAGCTCCGCAGCGGTGATCGGACCGATCGTGCTGCCACAACCGAGATCAGAACGCACGACGAATCGCTGCGTACCGACGTCGGCGGCACTGGCCCAGCGCTCGAAGCTCGCCCAGCCTTCGCCGTCGGTTGCATACGACTGGTTGACGTTGATCTTCACCACGGGGCCCGCGCCGAGCAGCGGCTGATGTTTCGGCTCGTGCACGTCGGCGTAGTTGGGGTGCAGGCCGTGCGCCATGTCCGCCGAGATGAGGAAGGATTTCGCAATGGCGCGATGATAGTGCTCGAGTGAATCGCCCGATAGACGATGCAAGCAGCTACGAAGGAAGTCCGAGGCAGCGCCCTGCGCACTGCGGCTCCCGACTTCTTCATGGTCGTAGAGCACGATGGCTCGGGTCCGTTCTCGGCCAGTGTCACTTGCGGTCAGTGCCGTCAGTGCCGCATGGCAGCTCGCCAGATTGTCGAGCCTGCTTGCGTGGATGAACTCTCGGCTCACACCGCTTCGAGTCGCGGGCTGGACGTCATAGGCCATCAGGTCCCACGCCAGGATCTCTTTCGCGGTGAGATCGCCGAGCTCCTGAGCCAGCAGGCTGCGCAAGTCCTGGTCTTGTAGGCCGTCCAAAGCCAACATCGGCACCATGTGTTTTTGCGCATTGAGCTGCAGTCCGTCGGTGTTGACCTTTCGGTTGAGGTGGATGGCGAGCGAAGGAATCCGCATGAGCGGACGGGCAAAATCGATTAGACGGGAGCATCCATCCGCCAGCCAAACGCGGCCGGCAAGAGAGAGGTCCCGGTCGAGCCAGGTGTGCAACAGCACGCCGCCATACGGCTCCACGCCGAGCTGCCTGTAGCCGGCCTGCTTCAGCTCGGGATTGGGCTTGATTCGCAGATTCGGAGAGTCGGTGTGCGCGCCGATGATTCGAAAGCCGGCCTCGTGCGGAGGCGAGCTTCCGATTTGGAATGCGGCCAGCGAGCCGCCGCCGCGGGTGAGGTAGATCTTGTCTCCGGCCTCGACGTCCCAGGGCTCGGCCTCGTCGAGGGGGCGATAGCCGCAGGACTCGAGCCGCCGCACGGTCTCCGCCACGGCGTGAAACGGGGTAGGGGAAGCGTCGATGTAATCGATGAGATCTTGAACAGGCACGTGGCTCCTTCATCTGGCGAGCGAGCGCACGCCGGCCCGATGCACCTTGCCGGGCAGCTCGCGGCCCACGATCGCTTCGGCAACCTGGCCCGCCTGCCACAGCTTCTGCAAGTCGATGCCGGTGTCGATTCCCATGCCATGCAGCGTGTACACCAAATCCTCCGTGGCGAGGTTCCCTGCTGCACCCGGCGCGTAGGGGCAGCCGCCCAGCCCTGCGACCGAGGCATCGAAGGTGGTGATTCCCATCTGCAGGCCCATCAGCACGTTGGCGAGCGCGGTTCCACGGGTATCGTGAAGGTGCAGCGCGATCTGCTCGACTGGAATCTCGGCGGTGAAGAGCTCGAGGATTCGTTGTGTCTGAAGCGGCGTGCCAACGCCGATCGTATCTCCGAGCGAGATCTGATAGCAGCCCTCGCGCAACAAGTGCCGCGCGAGCTCGAGCCCTCGCTTCGGGTCCACTTCACCTTCGTAGGGACATCCCCACATGGTCGAGACATACCCCCTCACCCGCAAACCGTGCTCGACTGCCGGCCCAATCACCGGCTCGAAGGTCTCGAGGGTCTGCGCAGTCGTCTTGTTGACGTTTTTCAGGTTGTGCGTCTCGCTCGCGCTCACGAAGACCGCGATCTCGTCCACTTTCGCCGCGAGCGCTCGCTCCAGGCCGCGAGCGTTCGGACACAGGCCGGCATAGGTCACCCCCGGACGCCGCTCGATCATGCGACAGACCTCGTCGGCATCGGCCATCTGCGGGACCCACTTGGGAGATACGAAGCTTCCCACCTCGATTCGGGTGATTCCCGAATCGACCAGCGCTTCGATGAGGCGGACTTTCGAGTGCGTGGCGACCTGGGCGTTTTCGTTTTGAAGACCGTCCCGGGGAGCCATTTCATAGACGGACACGTGGGAGGGAAGCCGCGCAGCGAGAGCCATATTCTCCATCTACAGCGAGTCGGGCCCGGTGAAAAGCCGGTGACCATGGCGCCATGGGGAGAGCCGAACGGGCAGATGGGTGGCCCCGCCGGCGGATATGGTAGATACTCCGCCGCCATGGCCACGCTGACCGCTCTGATGCTCGCAACGCCCTTGTTCGGCCTGTCGCTGCAGGTCGATGCCTCCCTTTTCGAAGCTCCCGCGGTCGCGATCGATCCGGGAGCGCTGCTCGCCGTCGAGACGGTGCCAGAGCTGCAGGAACCAAAGCCGCCCACCACTGCCGACCTCGTTCGCAAGCGCAACAAGATCAAGAAAATCCATACCGGATTCGGTCTCGCCACCTGGTCGTTGATGACGCTGTCCGTGGTCTCGGGTTTCATCCAGTTTCACAATCAGTACGGATGGTGGCAGAGCCAGGCGACGAACCCGTGCGTGCAAGGCAACGCGGTCTTCTCACAGAAGGCCTGTAGCGGCGTCCCGGTCGCCCACGTCACCCTGATTTCAGCCGCCTCGGCCGCCTATTTCACGACCTTTGGGCTGTCGTACGCCATGCCCGATCCCCTCAAGGTCAGCGAGGGAGACAGTCAGTTCGCAAGGCGCCTTCGAGCACACAAGGCACTGCGCTGGGTGACCTTTGCAGGCATGCTCGCCCAGATCGGCCTCGGCATCGCCTCGGCAAACGCCGAGTGGTTCGGCCTCGATCGCGCCAACGATTACAAGGCCCTGCGCGGGCTGGCGACCGCTCACCTCGCGGTCAGCATGATGACCTACGGCGCCCTGACCGGCGCCGGCTTCATCATGCTCTTCTGAGAGCGATCTCACCAAGCTCCAGGTTTGCTGGGATTTCCAGAAATTCAGGGCTTGCCCAAGGAATCGCGGCCCCGCTAACATCTAGGATACCTGCGTGAGGGGGAGCTTACGTCGCAGGATCCTTTTGAATTTGGGGGTTTCATGAGATCACCGAAGGGTGAAAAAATCCTTCCCAGCCGGCGGGGCAGCGCGCAGATGTCTGATCTGACGGTCGCGAACTATCTCGGGCTGCTGTTGGAGGACCCGTACGACGCCCAGCTCATCGAGGGTTTGCGTGAGTTGCTGCGCGTTCCGAAGCCCGTCGATGACGCGCAGGATCCGCTTCGTTTGCTCGAGGCAGCGCGGGGAGGGCACGAGCGGCGCGGGGAATATCTTGCCGCGTCGTGGCTCATCGAGCTCGAGGCGGAGCTCGTAGCCGATGATCCGGCATTCCAGAAAGTCCTCATCAAGGAGCTCGCGCGGCTCCGACGTGATGAGCTGATGGACGATCAGGGTGCGCTCGAAGCGTACGAAGAGCTCGGCGGCATCGCGTCTGACGATCCCGAGGTCGTCCAAGCAGTCGACGAGATTCACCAGCTCGAGGAAAAATGGGCCGAGGTCGCACGACGGTTCGTCGAAGAGGCGCGCGACGCGACCGATCCTCGCCTCAAGACCTCGCTCCTCACGCGCGCCGCGTCGCTGATGTGGCAATACGGCAAGAGCGATGCGACCGAGGACGCCGATGCGATTTTCGACGAGGCGCTTGCGGCCGATCCTTCCCACATGCGTACTGCGCGCCAGTACGCGCTGAGCTTGCGCGGCCGGGAACGATGGGAGGACATCGTCTCGGGGTTCGTTCGCGCGGCCAGTGCAGCACGCACTCGCGATGAAAAGGCGAGCGCTTGGTTGCAGGCAGCGCGGGTGTTGCGCCGCTCGCTCGGGGATACGAAAAGCGCGGCCGACGCGTACCGCAAGGTCCTGGAGCTGTCGCCGACCGACGAGGAGGCGCTCGAAGCTTTGGTGCAGCACTACACCGACCTCGAGGCGTGGGATGATCTCGCGGCGATGTACGAGAGCGCCCTCCGGTCGCGCCAACGGCTCGAGGATGAAAAGGGCATGCTGCTCCAACTCGCCATGGTGCAGTGGCGATTCCGGAACGATCCCGAGGCGGCAGAGCCATTCTTCGCTCGCCTTCGGAAGATCGACGCTGCGCACCCGGGCATGCTCGACTTCTACCGAGAGCAGGTCGGCCAAGAGGACCCGAGCGGCCGCTTGCTGACGATCTTGGGTGATGCGTTGCGCACTACGACCGATCCGGAGCGCCAGCTCGTGTTGGCCAGAGAGCTCGGGTTTCGGGCGCAGACGGCGGACCGGCCCGAGCGGGCGCTCGAGGCATGGAAGATGGTGGAGCGCTTGGCCCCCGGAGATCTCGACGCACGCGCGGCGCTTCAGCAGCTCTATCAGAGCAGCGGGAAATGGAACGCGCTTTCCGAGTCGATCCGTGGAGAGATCGACGCGCTGTCTAGCGACGCGAAGGAGGAAAAGCTGCGCCTCCTGCGCGATCTGATCCCCATCTATCGGGATGCCCTCGAGCTCGACTCCATGCTGATCCAGGTCTACGCGGAGATCCTCTCGTTGTCGCCGAGCGATTCGGACGCGCTCGCGGCGCTGGCACGACTGTACGAAGACGCGGGGCGATGGAACGAGCTCATTCACGTGCTCGAACGGCAAGCCGAGCTTGCCCCAGAGCCCGAAGACAAAGTTCAGCTTCACCTTCGAGTTGCCCACCTGTGGCTCGATCGCTTCGCGAATCTCAATCAGGCGACGGAGCCCCTCGAGCGGGTCGTTCGACTGCAACCGGATCACCCGGAGGCGCTCGGACAGCTGAAGGAGATCTACACGCGCAAGCGCAAGTGGGAGGCGCTGTTCGGCGTCTTGGGCCGGGAAGCCGAGCTCGAATCGGACCCGGTGCCCCGGCTCGAAAAGAAGATCGAGATGGCGAAGCTATGCGCGGAACGCCTGCATCGAGACGCGGCGGCCATCGCCTTGTGGAAGGAGATTCTCTCCGAGGATCCCGAGAGCGCCGAGGCGCTCGATGCCTTGGAGAGCCTCGCGGAGCGGGAGAAGGATTGGGATACGTTGGTCGAGGTCCTTCGCCAGCGGGCAATCGCGGCTTCGAGCGATGCGTCGCGCCGTGATCTCTTGCTGCGCATCGGCGTCATCTTGATGGAGCGGCTCGACCGGCCCGCCGAGGCGATCGAAGCGTGGGAAGAGCTGCTCACGATCGAGCCGCAGAACAGCCGTGTCCGACGTATGCTCAAAGAGGCGTACGTGGGCGCACGGGACTGGGCATCCCTCGAGTCGCTCTACGCGCAGGCCGACGACTGGGGCGGTCTCGGTGAGGTGCTGAGTCAAGCTGCCGAGCAAGCGGAGGAGCCGGGATTGGTTGCCTCGCTGAGCCTTCGTGCTGCGGAGATCTACCGTGATCACCTCGGGGAGCCGAGCCGCGCGGCGCGGTGCTACGAGCGGGCGCTGATGGCCGATCCGAAGAGCGTCGAGGCGGCGACTGGGCTGCTTCCGATGTACGAACGAGATCGAAAGTGGCCCGACTACGTGCGGATGCTCGAGATCATCGTCTCGGATTCGAGCGTGAACGAGGACGCAGACCTGCGTTTGAAGCGCCTCGAGTCACTGCGAAACGTTTGTCTTCATCGTCTGCGAGACCCGGAGGCGTCGCTCGGCTGGGCTACGCGCGCCTATCTGTTGGCCCCCTCCGAGCCGGATGTCGTCGTCGGTCTCGAAGAGTCGGCCGAGGCGGCCGGAGCGCATGCCGACCTGGTCGCGCTCTTCCGAGAACGCTTGGAGCACGGCTCCGTCGACGGTGCGGAGCGCCTCGACCTGCAGCGGCGAATCGCGGCCATCGCAGGCGAACGTCTCGGGGAATCCGAGGAGTCGATACGGCAGCTCGAGGCGATCCTCGAGGTCGAGCCGGACGACGCAGAGGCCATGGCCGTGCTCGACCGGCTTTATCGCGCCGTGCGACGTTTTGCCGATCTTCGCGGTCTCTACGAAAAGCGGCTCGAGAAGACGACCGATCCCGCGGAACGTTGGGTGCTGCTCAACGAGGTCGCGCAGGTCGAGGAGGAGCAGCTCGGAGATCTACCCGCTGCCGCGGAACGCCACTGGAAGATCCTCGAGAGCAATCCGCACGACGTCGATGCGCTGCTTGCCGTCGAGCGGCTATCGCAGCAGCTCAAACAATGGGACCGTCTGGACGCCGCTTTGACGCGGCGCCTGCACTCCAAAGTGAGTGACGAGGATCGGCTTTCGGTCTACCTGCAGCTCGCCGACCTTCGCCGGATTCACCTGGAGGACTTCGCGGGCGCCTTGGAGTGCTACCGTAACGCGCTCGCGCTCGACGGTAAGAACGAGGTGGCGATCGCCGGTCTCGAAGCCTTGTCCGCCGAGGGCGGCGGCGTCGGAGTTGCGGCGATCGATCTTCTCGAGCCGGCATATGCCAAGCGAGGCCGGTTCGACAAGCTCGCCGGCCTCTTGCAAAAGCGGTTGGACAACGCCGATGACCCAGACGAGCGTCGCGCGCTGCAGCTCCGGCTCGCCGACCTGTCCGCTTCCGAGCTGGGTGATGCACAAAGGG
>DATIUW010000183.1:0-8566 GCA_035466435.1 Polyangiales bacterium
TTCCCGGCGGGACGACAAGTGCCAGCCACCAAAGACCGACGGTGGCTCCGAGGATCAGCACGTCACGAATGGCGAAATGCCGGAACATGGCAGGAGCCTATGCGGACGGCCGGACGCGTCAAGCCCCGGTCACCCCTCCTGTAGGAGCTGGCGGCTGATCAGGATGCGCTGCACGTCGGAGGTGCCTTCGTAAATCTGCGCGACGCGCACGTCCCGATAGATCTTTTCGACGGGAAGCTCCCGCGAGTATCCGTAGCCTCCGAAGATCTGGATGGCGTCCGAGCAGATTCGCTCGGCAGCCTCGGAGGCAAAGAGCTTTGCCATGCACGCCTGTTTCAGGCACGGCTCGCCCGCGTCGCGCAACGCCGCGGCCTCGAGCACCATCGTCGTCGCCGCGTGGAGCTCCGTGGCCATGTCGGCGAGCCGAAATGCGACGGCCTGGTGATTCGCGATCGAAGTTCCGAAGGCATGACGCTCCTTGGCGTACGCGACCGCGTGATCGAGGGCGGCGCGCGCCATGCCCACGCATTGCGCCGCGATGCCGATGCGTCCGGTCTCGAGGTTGGCGAGCGCGATGCGATAGCCGTCGCCCTCCCGGCCGATGAGATGATCCGCCGGCACGAGCGCCGCTTCGAAGCTGAGCTGTGCAGTGTCCGAGGCCTCCTGGCCCATCTTGTGCTCGAGCGAAGCGACGCTCATCCCCGGTGTGCCTGCTGGAACCAAGAACGCCGAAATGCCTCGTTTACCGGCAGAAGGGTCGGTGACCGCGAAGACGATCACCGCGCCGGCGATCTTTCCCGAGGTGATGAACTGTTTCGTGCCGGTCAGCTCGTATCCTCGGTCTGTCTTCATGGCGCGCGTCTGAAGATTCGCCGCATCGGAGCCGGCCTGGGGCTCGGTCAGCGCGAAAGCGCCGATCATCTTGCCCGAAGCGAGAGGCTCCAGGTAGCGCTGCTGAAGCGTTTCACTCGCGGACGACTGCAAGATCGCGCACACCGGGGCATTGTTGACGCTCATGATGGTCGACACGGCGCCGTCACCCGCTGCGATCTCGATCAGCGCGAGCGCATAGGAGACGTAATCCAAGCCCGCGCCGCCATGACGCTCGGGGACGGTCATGCCCATGAACCCGAGCTCGCCCATTTCGCGGAGGACGTCCGGATCCACGGCGCCAGCCGCCTCCCATTTACGGCTGTTGGGCGCAAGGCGTTGCGCCGCGAAACGCGCTGCGGACTCCCGAATCATGGTCTGCTGCTCGGTGAGAATCATCGCTGTCTTCCGAAATAGAACACCGGCGCCCCGGGCGCTAGCCGGTCACAGGCTGTCGTAGTACTGCCGGGCCTCGACGGCCGTGCGCCTCAGGCCTTCTTCCGTATCGATCAGGGGCGAGTACCCCAGCTCGCGCTTGGCTTTGTCGATCGAAAAATAGTGGTCGACGTCGCACAGCGTCACGTTGGCCGCGGTGAACGCCGGCTTGGGCACGCCGAAAACGCGATAGATGCGCTCCCAGGCGAGAGCCACGGTCAACGCAACGCGATCGGGCACACGGATGAGCGGAGCACGCAGGCCCATGTTTCGCACGAGCTCGATGCTGAATTGGCCGGCGTTGATAGGCGTCCCGTCGCTCAAGAAATACGCCTGTCCGCAGACCGGCGACCCCTCGACGAGCCGCTCGGCGGCTCGCAGCTCGCCGTCGACGAGGTTGTCGATGTAGACGTAATCGAGCCGCGCCCTTCCGTCGCCGAACACCACCAGCGGCACGCCCATCTTGAGCGCGCGCACCAGGCGGCCGTAGGTCAGCCGCTCGCCGGGCCCGTAGACGCCGCCAGGACGAATCGCGCAGGTCAGGAGCCCACGCTCGCCATTGGCCTGCAAGACGGCGCGCTCGGCCTCGACCTTCGTCGAGGTGTACATGTCGCGCGCGGTGCTGTACGGGGAGCGCTCGTCGCCGCCGGCGCCGTTCACGCAAAACGAGGTGACGATGGAGCTCGTATGCACGAGCCGCCGGACGCCGGCTTGCTGCGCCTCTCGGAGCACGTTCTTCGTGCCGCCGACGTTGATTGCAATAATCCGTGCGGCGACCGATCGACGCGGGTGCGTCAGCGCCTCGATGACCGCCGCGGTGTGGAAGATCGTGTCGACCCCTTCGCAGGCGGCCCGCACGTCGGCTTCGCTCCGAACGTCCCCCTGGAACCAGCGCACCCCATTTTCCGGGCTGGGGCACGGCGCCCGATCGAGGACGTGAACCGGACACCCCTTGCGCCGCAGGGCAGCGACCAGATTGCGTCCGACATATCCCGCGCCGCCCGTCACCAGGCAGCGTTTCCCATCGAGCGGCGAGATCTCCATCGTCGAGCCGGGCCCTTTAGCACCTGGCGTGGTTCAGCGCATCGCAGGCAACAGCTTTTGGGCCACGCTTTCGGCTGCGACGCGCTGCCCCGCCTCGTTCCAGTGCGGATCGGGCGTCGGAAAGTACATCTCGTTCGGTCGGCCGGTCGCCTCGAACACATCGAACAGGTTCACGAAGTCGAGCCCGAGCTCGCGACAGATCGACTCCATCCAAGAATCGAGCCGCCGGCGGTCGTATCCGGGGATGTCTTCCAGCACGCGATGATGGTTGGGCAGATTGGTCGTGAGATCACGGGAGGCCGGCTGGATTACGACCAAGAACGGCAACGAATGCTCGCTGGCGATGCGGCCGGCTTGCTCGAGCACCGCCCGCAGCAACGCATACTCGAGCCGCGCGGACTCCCCGTCGGGTGCGAAGGCGATGTCGGCTTCGTAGTGGTCGGAGAACATCGAGTACTTTCGCGGTGCGCCGGCTTGGTAGACTGCGAGCTCACGCTCGTGTTGCCCAAGCGCCCCTCGCCGGAATCGTTCCGGGTCGTGCTCGAGCTCCGGGTGCGGCTGCTTCGACCGCGCCAAGCCTTGCGCGTACGCGTTTGCAAAGATGCTGATCATCGAGTTGCGCAAGAGCTCTCCGGGCGGGCGTGACCACCACCCGGTCGGCATTCGTTCGTCGGGCGTCACGGGGTGGGGCGTCCGAACGAGCTTTCCGGATGGGTCGAGCTCGAACAAGCGGTTGCGCACGATGTCGCCGAAATCGTTTTCCGTGAACAGATGGAACACCAGCGCGTCGGGTTTGTACCGCTCGATCAGCGATCGCATCCGAATCAGGCTCTGGTCCGGTCCGAATCCGACCACGCCCGCGTTGATCACCTCGACGTTCTTGCCGGTGGGCTCCTCGAGCAAGCGTTCGAGCTGTCCGGTGAAGCTGAGCTCCTGCGTCGAAAAACGGGCCTGCACGTTCGAATCCCCGAAGACGATCACGCGCTGGTCCGCCGCGGGATCGAGCGGCGGCCCGCGAAAGCCCTGGTCGTTGGTTTCCCAGCGAATGAAGTGGGGGCCGCCATCGACCGAGCGCACGTAGACTTTCGAGACGCTCGGCGCGAGCGAGGCGATGAGCTCCGGGTCGTATTGAAAAGCGGGAGGCCCGACGTAGACCCGGAGACCGAGCTCCAAGAGCGCGAGCATCACCAATGCGATGACGACCATGATCAGGCCGTCCCGCGCCCACCTCACGAGCTTGCCGGCGGTCAGTCCCAGCAAGTGCGCCCCTTGCTTCGCTTGCGGGGCGCCCGCATCGCGGCTTCCGGCTTCGGCGCGACGACCCGCAGAAAAGGACCTTCGGGCTCCATCTCGAAAAAATAGCCGAGCATCTCGATGGGAGCATAGACGTAGATCGCGTCGGCAGGCTCGAGGTTCCGTGCGAGCTTCTGAAGGTCGGGTGCCATGACGTGCGTCACGTCGGGTCGAAGGCCGCGCACGAGCTGCCCATACATGCCGAAGACCGCGTAGCGCTTCCATTCCGGAGGCGTGGTGAAATTCAAGATGACGGCGTCTTGCGGCAAGCTCTCCACCGCTGCGCGAAGAAACGGCTCGGTTTCGTCGAACTCGCGCATGTCGGCCGACGCGAAGCTTTGGTAACCGATCTCCAAAGGAACGAGGCAAAGCGCGCCCGCAACCAAGATTGCGGCAGCGCGGGCGCGGCGGGGTACCACCGCTCTTTGGACCTCGAACACGAGCGCGTGCGCCCCCGCGGCTACGAAGCAGCACGAGACCATGGTCGTCGGCAGCAAGAACACCTCCACGTCATGCGCTTGGTAGTCGACGAAGAACGCGACGTTCCCCGCCGCCATCAACACCAGTGCCAAGCATGCCTCGGTTCGCTGGCGCGACAGCCAGGCGACCCCCAGGATGGCGAGCGCGATGCCCGCCCAGCCGAGCTGCTCCACGAACGAGGCTCCGATGAACGCGCCCCGATCGAAAAAGCCGCTACTCTGCCCAAACCAGCTCCGATAGGCGCCGCCGGCGAGGTACCAAGCCAGCTGCGCCGGCGTCGATGGGTCACAGACGTTGAGCGGGGGATCTTGTGCAGCCCGCCACGGGATGTACAGGAACACGAGGCTGCCGAGGAGCGCCAATGCGCCTGCCGCGATCAGCCGGGCGAGCCGTCTTCCGTTCATCCAGACGAGCCAGGCAAATCCGAGACCGAGCGTCGCCACGGACATGTGCAAGCCGAGGGACAGACCGGCCAGCCACGCGGCCCATGCCGACCAGGCGAACCGCCGTTCGTTTGCGCCACGGAGGAGCAGGTAGAGAACGAGGGTCGCGGCGGCGAGCGCAGGACAATAGACTTCGGCCACGACCGCGTTCGACCAAAACACGACGCTTGCTCCGAGCGTGGCGGCGCCGACGCCCGAAGCGATCCGATCGAGCCCAAGTTGCCGACACACCAGGAACAGCAACCCCACGGTCGCGGCGCCGAACGCGGCGCTCATCAGGTTGACCGCGACGGCGGGCTCGAGTGGCAGCCACGTGAACAGATGACCGACCAGAGTGTAGAGGGGATAGCCCGGGGGGTGGGTGATCCCGAGGGTCACGGCTGCCGTGACCAGCTCCGCGCTGTCATACCAATAGACGGTTCGGCAGAGGGTCAGCCCATAGAGGATGAAAAACGCCCCGACGAGCGTTCCTGTGATCAGGCCGTCCCACTTGTTCGTGGCGCTCGCCGCGGACATGAATCTCCGATTCTACAGTGGGAACCGATTCAGCCGGAAGGGCGCGACGCCCTGCACTGGTGAGCCGGCTCACAAATCGAGCTTTCCAAGTGCATTAACCCCAACAATTTTGGTTACCTCCGTCAACTGACCGTTGACGGGTGCACCCCTGCTCAGGTTATGCTCTTCAACCTGCCCCCGCAGTGTTCTCGGCCGCGTCCATCGTGGCTGCCGGGGCGTGCTGAAGGAATGCAATGACGAACCGGAGCTCCTTTCAAACCCTTGCTTGGTCCCTGGTCCTTGGTTTGGCCGCCGCGGCGTGCAGTGGCGACGAAAACGGTGTGGTCGACCCGTGCGCGACCGCGTTGCGAATCAACCTCGAGGTTGGCGACGGCGCCGTCATCGATGTCGTGACCTACGAGATCACCGGCAACGGGATGATGCCGATGGGCGGCGTGATCGACACGAGCGCCCCCGGCTCCACCGCTTCGGTCGAGACGTTCGGCATCCCGCCCGGCCAAGGTTACGTCGTGACGATGACGGCCATGTCGGTGGACGGTTCGCTGATGTGCGGCGGCGCCGCGACGTTCGACGTCGGCGCCGGCGTGAGCACCGAAGTCGACGTCATGCTCAACTGCAAGGGCTCCGAGCAGTTCGGCGGCGTCCGCGTCAACGGCAAGCTCAACATCTGCGCGGAGCTCGAGAAGGTCATCGTGGCGCCGCTTCAGACGGGCAGCGGCTACGCGCTCGCCGTCCAAGCGGAGGCAAGCGACGACGAGGGCGACGAGGTTGCATTTAGCTGGACCGCGACCGGCGGCTCGTTCGACGACGCGAGCGCGGCACAAACCGTATTCACCTGCGGCGAAGCGAGCGAAGAGCAGATCACGGTCGAGGTTTCGGACGACCAGTTCGAGTACTGCGCAGACGGCTGGACCGTGGCCGTGAATTGCGTCGACGACGACGGCACCGGCGGAAGCGGCGGCAACGGCGGAGCAGGCGGTGCTGGCGGCGACGGCGGAGCTGGCGGCGACGGTGGTGCTGGCGGCGACGGTGGTGCTGGTGGCAACGGCGGAGCGGGCGGTGACGGCGGAGCAGGCGGCAACGGCGGTGCTGGTGGCAACGGCGGAGCAGGCGGCGACGGCGGTGCTGGCGGCAACGGCGGTGCTGGCGGCAACGGCGGAGCAGGCGGCAACGGCGGTGCTGGCGGCATGGGCGGCAACGGCGCTGGTGGCAATGGCAACGGCGGCAACGGTGGCGCGGTCGAGTGCCTGGTTTCCGTGTCGGTCGAGTAAGCGGCCCGGACAACGCACCTGGTAGCTTCTCGACTAGCCACTCGGACATTCTTGACCGGCTCCGAGGCGTTACCGCACGGACGGAATTGCTCTAAACGGCCGATCTGACGCGTGTTTCGGTTCTCGGCCCCTCATGGCACGGCGGGTGCTTATCCGTCTGCCGACCGAGGAGGCATCGAAATGGATTCCTACAGCGACCCTAGGCAAAATCGTCCGATGCGCATGCGGATCGAGTTGGGCGTCTTGTCCGTGGCTCTGTTGTTTGCGAGCAGCCCCGTCCGGGCTGCGGGCGAAGCGGACGTACAGACCACCCAAATCGCAGAGGAGGGCTCCAACATCGCGTGGGGGCAAGCGGTCGGGGTCATCGACAAGCCGATCGCCGAGGTGCTTCCGGTCGTGCTCGACTACGCCAACTACGTGCATTTCATGCCGAACTTCACCAAGTCCAAGGTGCTCGCGCAGCGCGGCCACAGGGCGATGGTCTACATGGAGGTGAGTGTGGCCTCGGGCACGTTCACGCTATGGGGGCAGCTCACGTTTTCCGAGCGCGCCGGGGACGGTGAGGCGCGGCTCGTCGAGGCACGCCTCGTCGATGGCAACATGCACGCATTCAGCGCCACGTGGCGCCTCGTGCCCATCGATGACGGCGCCCGCACCAAGGTGGACTTCCGGATCTACGTCGACCCCGACATGCCGTTGCCGTCGGCGATCTTCAGCCGCGAAAACGAAAAGGCTGCCGCCAAGACGGTTCGCGCCCTACGGACACGCGTGATTGAAACCGCGCGCCGCTCTTGATCGACACCGTTACTGAATCGCGATCGAGTCGGGATTGTCGCAGGTCAGGCTGCTCTCGACTTCGACGCCGTCTCGGTAGACGATTCGCTCGTACGGATCGTTGATCGCGTCGCTGAGCTCCCCGGCGTTCGCCCGGTTGAGTGTGTAGACCACGCGAAGCTCGTCGCAGCTCGCGCCACAGAGCTCCAAGTCGACGTAGTAGCGGCCGGTGGTCTCGATCAGGATCGAAAACTCCATCAGCTCGCTCCCGAGCGTGTTGTCTACGACGGTTTCGCTTTGACCCATCGAGCCGTCCCGGAGTCGCCAGGCGTCCATCAGCGTGGCCCTGACCAGCCGCGTATCGCGATCGACGAAGACGGTGAAGTCGACGAAGGAGCCTGGGTTCTGGGTTCGTGCCTCGATGAACGGGAAGACCAGCACGTCGGGCTCCCCCGCGAAATCTTGAGTCAGACAGCCTGGCGGGCCGTCGTTCCCGCCGGTTCCTCCCGTGCCGCCGGCGCCTGCGTCGGAGCTTCCGCCGCAAGCGGTCAGGGCCGCACACAGAAATACAGTCGTCAAAAGAAGGGCCCAGCGACTGGACCCCGGTAGGCTAAAATAAGTCATAGAAACAACCCGGGTTGAATAGATTGGCTAGGATAGCCAGAACGCGCCTCTGCTCAAGCCTTCTCATGGTACAGCCTCAAAGCCCCCGGTTTTCCGGCTTGATCGCGGCATCGCTCCTGCTCGTCACGATGGCTCTCTATTGGCCCGTGCTCGACCAGGACTTCGTCTATTTCGACGATCCCGCGTACGTCCTCGAAAACCGCGTGGTCCATACCGGGCTCGCGCCTTCCACCGTCAGCTGGGCGTTGTCGACCGACCGCATGGGTACCTGGCACCCGCTGGCTTGGTTGTCTCATGCGGCCGATTGGAGCCTCTACGGCGCCGACCCGAGCGGGCATCACCTGACGAGCGTGATGCTGCACGCCCTCAACGCGATGCTGCTGTTCATCGTGCTGCGCCGGATGACCGGCAGCCTGGGGGCGAGCGCGTTCGTCGCGTTCGTTTTTGCAGCCCATCCCCTGAACGTGGCGTCGGTGGCGTGGATCGCCTCGCGAAAAGGCGTGCTGAGCACGACGTTCTGGCTTCTGACGATGTGGGCGTATGCCAGTTACACCGAACGCGGGGGGAAGGGGCGTTACCTGATCGTGCTCGGGGCTTTTGCGCTCGGCCTGATGTCCAAGCCCGTGCTGGTCACGCTGCCTTTGGCGCTTCTGCTGCTGGACTTCTGGCCGCTCCACCGGATGAGCGCGAGCGGGCACCCCCTGGGAACCGAGCGCCCGTTCTACGAAAAGCTGCCGATGCTGCTCATGGCCGGCGCGGTCGCCGTCACGGTGATGATGGTCCGGCGGGTGGCAGACCCGGTCGATGCGGCCGATC
>DATIUW010000184.1:0-12688 GCA_035466435.1 Polyangiales bacterium
TTCGTCTTCTGGCGCTTGATCTGCACTTCACATTCCGGATTGGCCTGGAGGTTGCGAGACCAAAGCGGGTCTTTCGGCAGCCCGCCTTGTGATGCGACCACGATCACGTCATCGCCGTCCTCGATGAAGAGAAGCGGCGCAGTTCGAGGCTCTCCGCTCTTGCGTCCGATCGTGGTCAGGAGCAGCACCGGGACACCTTTTGGGAAAGCGCTCCCGACCCGCCACTTCGAGCCGAGCAAGCCGCCCGTCCATCGGTAGACCGCCACGTTCACCCTCGACATCGCCCGGATGATCTTGGCGACGTACGGCTTGTCGAGACCTTCGGGTTTGGGCTTGATCTTGACCATGCCAGTCGTCATCTCGGTCTCCTCGGCTGGGTCCGCAGCTCAGCTCTTGTTCGCGCGTCGAAGCACGGCGACATATACCTGATCGATCGCCCGCAAGGGCAGCCTTTCGAGAGAAGACCGCAAGCGATCCGGCTTGACCGAATAAACGGGACTCGGTCGTCTGGCGGTCAGCGCCTCGTGCACGACTTGCGCGAGGATGTCCGGGTCGTGCGCCGAGTCGACCTGTTTGGCGGCGAGCTTCTTCAACTTGCCGATCACCCGCGCAAACTTGGGTGTCTCCGCCTCGGCCTGCGTGAAGGCGCGCTCGATGCCTTCGACCATGCTGGTGCGGAAAGGACCGGGCTGGATGGTGATCACTTTCACGCCGAGAAGCGCGAGCTCTCTGCGAAGGGCGGTCGAATACGCTTCGATCGCGTGCTTGCTCATCGCGTACGGTCCGTTGAAGGGCGCCGCGCTCTGCCAGCCCGTCTCGGAGCTGACGTTCACGATGCGCCCGCCCGCCGCCTCGACCATGGGGAGAAACTGCTTGTTGACGCGATACGTGCCCATGACGTTCACGTCGAGGATCCGCGCTAGGCGCTCCTCGGGGATGTCGGTGAGAGAACCCACCCCCATGATGCCCGCGAAGTTCACCAGGCCGTCCAATCGAGTCGTGTGGCTGGCAACGGTGTCATACGCGCGCTCGATGCTCTCGCGGTCGGTAACATCCATCACGATGGGTACGACGTCGGGGTCGTGGATGGATGATCGAACCAAGTCGAGGCTGATGTCCGCTGCAAATACCTTCCACCCCCGCATCACGAGCCGCTCGGCGGCCGAATGACCCAAGCCCCCGCCCGCTCCGGTGATGAGCGCCATCTTCTTGCTCATGTGCTTCCTATTGCCCGAGGTGATGCGCGACTCAACCCGGCAGTCAGACGCGAAACATCCGTTCGAATACCTTCTCCAGCATGGACTCGGGCATCGTACGCTGCATCAAGGGAAGCACCCACACGCCCGGCCCGAGCAAGTAGCTCGGCTTCAGGCGAGTGTCCGTGACGACCTCGCGATACATCCGATCAGCGAACTCTTCCGCGGTCCACAGAGGAAACGTCGCCTCGATGGCATCCCCAGGAAACTTGAAGTGGGCTTGATACGAATCGAGCAGCTCGTCCGGAAACGAGGCCCAGAGCTCGGCTTTCTGCTCCTCGGTGATGTCCATCATGGGCGTCTTCACACCACCGGGATCGAGAAAGGTGACCTCGATGCCAAAAGGCTTCATCTCGACGCGGAGGGCGTCGGTGAGCTTCGCCAATGCGGCTTTGGTCACCGGATAAGAGCATCCGAGCGGGATGGTGAGATAACGCGATGCAGAGCCCACGTTGATGATGCGCGCACGCTCGCTTCGACGAAGCAACGGAAGGGCGCCCTGCACGATGCGCAATGGACCCCAGAAATTCACTTCGAACAAGGCCTTGAACCGGTCGATGTCGACGCACTCGACGCCTCCGCCCGCGCCGCCCGTGGTGGCGGCGTTGTTGACGAGCAAGTCGAGCGCTCCTCCGTCGAGGGAGTCTTGGATGCCGGAAAGCGCCGCTCGCACGCTCGCCTCGTCAGCCACGTTGCAATGCACCGCGCGGGTGGTTTCGCCGCACGCTTTTAGGAGCCGATCGGGTGGCTGCCGGTTGTAACCTGCGAAGCAGCGCCAGCCTTCGCGGTCGAGCTTCTCGACCAGCGCTTTGCCGATGCCGGTCGCTGCGCCCGTGACGAAAGCCGTTCCGTTGTTCATGGCTCAGTTGACTCCGCGAGCCTGGTCGCCCCAGTACTGTTTGCGGAGCGCCTTCTTGTCGGGCTTGCCGAGCGCGGACAGTGGAATCGAAGCGACGAAATCCACCGATTTGGGCGCCTGCACCGATCCTTTGGCGTTCTTCACGGCAGTGGCCAACTCCGATGCGAGCGCGTCACTGCCCTCGTGCCCCGGTCGAAGGATGACGACGGCTTTCACCGCCTCTCCCCAGCGCTCGTCCGGAACCCCGATGACCGCGACCTGTGCCACGGCCGGATGCGCGGAAATGACGTCCTCGATTTCCCTCGGAAACACGTTGAAGCCACCGGTGACGATCATGTCCTTCTTGCGGTCTACGATGTACAGGTAGCCTTCCTCGTCGAAGCGGCCGACGTCGCCCGTGTGGAGCCATCCGCCCGCGAAGGCTTCCTCGGTCTGCTCGGGCAGCCCGTTGTAGCCCTCCATCACCAGTGGGGCTCGCACGCAGATCTCTCCGGCTTCGCCCTTCGCGACGGGCTGGTTCTCTTCGTCGAGGAGCGCCAAATGCACCCACGGGCTCGGGCGTCCGCACGATGCCAATCGCTCCGGCTTCGACGGGTCGTGCTCCGCCTTCTTGAGGTGCGTGAGCGCCATGGGCGCCTCGGATTGACCGAAGCATTGGAAGAAGATCGGGCCCCATTTCTCCAAGCCTTCTTTCAGCCGCGCCGGGCTCATCGGGGCGGCGCCATAGAAGAGCGTCTCGAGGCTCGAAAGGTCCGCAGTGGCCGCTCTCGGGTGGTCGAGCAGCGGGTAGATCATGACGGGGACCAGGAACGTCGCCGTAATCCGATGGTTCTCGATCGCATCGAAGAACAAGTCCGGTGTGAAGCCCTGCAAGGCGACGAACGCTCCGCCGGCCTGGAGCGTCGGCACCACGAATGCAGCCGCTGCATGTGACAACGGCGTTGCGATCAAAAAGCGGACCTCCTCGGGCCATTCCCACTCGGCCATCTGAATCATCGTCATGTATGCAGCCGAACGATACGGCTGTCGGACGCCTTTGGGCCTGCCCGTGGTCCCGCCCGTGTAGACGATGGTGTTGAGGTCGTTGGCGCCGATGTCGGGCGCCACCAAGGGCTTCGCGTCGAAAGACGCAGCAAGTGCGTTCAAGTCTTCGCCTGCTCGAGTCGGACCGAACGCGAGCAGGTTCTTCAACCCTGGGACTTTCTCCTTGAGCTCCGCGGCCCGCGGCTCGAAGACCGTCGGGTCATAGACGAGGGTTTCGATCTGCGCGTCCTCGAGGACGTAGGCCTGATCATTGGCGGAGCCAAGAGGATGGAGCGGGGTGTTGCACGACCCGATCAGCATGTTGGCGCACAAGTTGTAGAGGACCTCGGGGCGGTTGGCCGAAAGGACCGCGGTCCGCGAGCCCTTTTGGACGCCCTTCGACTCCAAGGCCTGCGCAAAACGGCTCGCATGTGCGCGCACGTCTGCATAGGAGATCGTTTGGTCGCCGAGGAACAAGAACGGGCGCTCGTCGTAGCGGTTCAGCCCGTCGATGATCAGGTGGGGAAGCAGGGGCATGTCGAAAAGTCGCGGATGGGTCATTACGAAATCCTTTGTGATCGGTCTTCTTTTGTCGGCGTCTTCGGCACGAAATGCTCGAGCAGAAATTGCAGGATCGCTTCCGTGAAGGCGTCATTCCTGTCGCCCGCGACCATGTGATGCGCGTCCGCCAGGTCGACGTACTCGGCATGCGGGACCATCTCCAGAAACTCGGAAGCGGTTTCCGTCGAGACGATGTCGCTCAGACGGCCGCGAATCAGCAAAGTCGGGATACGGAGGCCGCGCACCCTGGCAAGACGCTCTTTGAGCCTACGGTCGTCGTCCGCCGAGTACCTGTCTCGTTCCCAGGTCTTCAACATCTCCGGGTCCCAGTGCCAGTAGTAGCGTCCGTCTTCCATGCGGCGAAGGTTCTTGGCCAAGCCGGAGAGGTCTTTCGGCCGCTCTCGATGCGGCAGGTACTTGGCGATCGCGTCGGCCGCGTCCTCGAGCGAGGCGAATCCTTTCGACCCCCCCTTCATGAAGGAAATGATCCGCTCGACACCCTGAGTCTCCAAGCGAGGCGTCACGTCGACCAAAATCACCGCCTTGGCGATCGATTCCTCCTGCGCGGTCTCGGCCAGGAGCGCCGTGATGCCGCCGAGGGATGCGCCGACCAAGACTGGCTTCTCATCGAGTTGCTCGAGCACGCCGCACAGATCTCCGACGAAATGATCGAGCCGGTATTGGTCTCGACCGGCCCATCCGCTTTCTCCGTGACCGCGGTGATCCATGCAGATTGCATGGAACCCGGCTTTGGCGAGCGCCTCTGCGCTACCGCCCCACGCATGCCGCGTCTGGCCGCCGCCGTGCAAGAACAACACCGGTTGGCCGCCGGGATCGCCATAGGCGTCGGCGGCGATCGACATCCCACTCGAAAGGTCGAACCGCATGAACTTCGCCGCAGGCGCCGAGCTCATGTTCATGACACCACGCTCACCGTCGGCCACGCGCATATCGGATGGGAGTCGGCCAACATGTCGACGACCCGCTGTGCGATGCAGGCCGGAAGCTTCGAGGAAAACGACTGAACGCCCGAGGTGAGGAACATCAAGACGGCGGGCGTCACCATTCCGACCAGCATCATTCGCGCGAACACCAAGCGAGATTCCGAGACTCCATTCGACACCGCTCGCATCCTGGCCTGCAAGATCTCCTGTGAGCGGACGAGCGTTTCGCCGACGGCTTTTTCCGGCACGTCCTGCTGCGGCCCGAACATGACGCTCAAAATGAGCTTTGCCGTAATCGGCTTCTTGTTCATGTTCGTGAGAACGAACCGAACGAAGCGCTGACAGACGTCGAAGAACGTCTCTGCCGACCGCAGCTCGGCCTCGAGGGCATCGCAGTACGCGGTGTGCCGATCCGCAACCAGCTCGACGACCAGGTTCTCCTTGCTTCCGAAGAAATGATAGAGGCTGGGAGCCGAGGTTCCCGCATCACGAACGATGTCACGCACGCTGGTGGCGGCGAAACCTCGCTCGGCGAACAAGCGCTCCGCGGTTTCCAAAAGCACCTCCCGCGTTCCGCTGTTGCCGCGCTGCGCTTGCTCTGCTCTGGCCATCAGGCGCCCTGAAAGACCGGCTTTCGCTTTTCCATGAACGCGGTCGGACCCTCGATGGCATCCTTGGTCTTGAAGACGGGCTGGCCGATCTCCAAGGACCGCGCCAGGGCTTCTTTGGCGGGCACGCCGTCGTTCTCGATGAGCGACTGCTTCACTGCCTGGACGGCGACCGGTCCGTTGGCCGCGACCCGTTCTCCGATTTCGACCGCCTTTTGGAGCGCCTGCCCGTCCGGAACGACGTGTCCGATCAGACCGTAGTGCAGCGCTTCCTGAGCGGTGAGCCGCCGACCCGCGAGAAGCATCTCCGCGGCGATGGTGTACGGGATCTGTCGGCGGAGCCGGACGCTCGAGCCGCCCAGCGGGAACAAGCCGAGCTGCACCTCCGTGACCCCGAAGACCGCGCTCTGTCCGGCGACCCGAATGTCGGTCCCCTGGAGGATCTCGGTCCCGCCGGCGAGCGCGTACCCTTCGACGGCCGCGATGAGCGGTTTCTTGGTCAGGTAGTGCCGGAGGAGCGCCTTCCAATGAAGCTCGGGATCTTTCTTCATTCGCGCGAGCCATTGGTCGCCTGCGTCCCACTGGCCCGACTTCATGGCGCCGAGGTCGCTTCCTGCGCAAAACACGCCGCCGGTCCCCGTGAGGATGATCGCCCGGACGTCGTGGTCCGCGTCCGCTTCGTCCCAGGCATCGGCCATGCGCACCAGCATTTCGATGCTCAAGGCATTCTTCTTTTCCGGACGATTGAACGTACAAATCGCGAGGTGGCCGCGTTTTTCGTAGAGGAAGTGGGGCTCGGTCATGTAACTTCTCCGGGTCGGGCGTCGTCCCGGCTCTGTAACGAACGTTACATACAGTGTCAAGAAGCAAAAGCGCGGCAGAACCCGTCATCCCGCGAAGCGAGCCCGTCAGGAGAGAAGGAAGATGAAGCGAAAAGTCAACGTGCTCGGCGTGGGCATGATCCCGTTTGCAAAGCCAGGGTCCAGTGACGAGTACGACGTCATGGGCGCCAACGCGGCGCGCGCCGCGCTCGAAGACGCCGGCATTCCGTACGACGACGTCGAGCAGGCCTACACCGGCTACGTGTTTGGCGACAGCACCTGCGGACAAGCTGCATTGTATCGCGTCGGCCTGACTGGCATCCCGATCTACAACGTCAACAACAACTGCTCCACGGGCTCGACGGCTCTCATGCTTGCACGCCAGGCGGTAGAGGGCGGTCTCGCGGAATGCGTGATCGCGGTCGGATTCGAGAAGATGGAAAAGGGCGCGCTCGGCTCCAAGTACACCGACCGGGTTACGCCTCTGGTTCAGCACGTGCAGGTGATGAACGACGTACAGGGTTTCGTTCCTGCACCGGTAGCGGCGCAGATGTTTGGCGGCGCCGGTCGTGAGTACGCGAGTGCGCACGGCACGAAGACCGAGACGTTTGCGAGGATCTCCGTCAAGGCGCGCAAGCACGCGGCCAAGAATCCTTTCGCCATCTTCAGAGAGGAGCTTTCACTCGATGACGTCATGCGTGCTCCACAGGTTTTCGAGCCGCTGACTCGGTTTCAGTGCTGCCCGCCCACCTGCGGCGCAGCCGCTGCGGTGCTCTGCTCCGACGAGTTCGCGAAGAAGCACGGCAAGAGCGGCCTCGTGTACATCGCCGGGCAAGCCATGACGACCGACTTTGCCTCGAGCTTCGAGCCGCAGAGCATGGTCAAGATGGTGGGGTTCGACATGGCCGAGAAGGCCGCGAAGCTCGTTTATGAAGAGGCGGGAATCGGTCCCGAGGACGTCGACGTCGTAGAGCTACACGACTGTTTCACGGCCAACGAGCTCCTCACGTATGAAGCGCTCGGGCTTTGCGCGCCTGGCGACGCCGAGAAGTTCATCGAGGAAGGCGACAACACCTACGGAGGAAAGTACGTGACCAATCCCTCCGGCGGGCTTCTTTCGAAGGGTCATCCGCTCGGCGCCACGGGCCTCGCACAATGCACCGAGCTCGTATGGCAGTTACGCGGGCAGGCCGAGCAGCGGCAGGTCGAAGGTGCGCGTATCGCCCTTCAGCACAACCTCGGTCTCGGCGGTGCCTGCGTCGTGACGATGTACCGGAACGATTGAGGAGGGCTGAGCGCATGCGAGCTCTCTTGATTCTGCTGATCTCCGTCGCGACTTCGGTCGTCTTGGCCGCATGCAGCGGCGACGGGCCCTCCGAAGTCAAGTGCAACGCCGAGAGCACGTTCGAGGTGATGCAATTGATCGTCGAGACACGGGGATGTACGGCCGCAGCCTGTCATGGGTCGGAGTCAGATGCGGCTGCGGCTGCGCTCGATTTGCGGGTCGAGAATCTCTACGACAACGTGGTCAATGCTGCATCGACGACCGCGGACCTTCCTCTGGTCTTCCCCGGCGACGAAGAGCGAAGCGTTTTCTACCTCAAGCTGGCGGCCAAGACCCTCGGCGCCAGCTTGTCGGAATACGGTATTTCGGGAGGCTCGATGCCTGCGTCCGCAGACCAGCTCACGGAGGACGAGCTCGCCCTGGTGCGCGCTTGGATTCGTGCCGGCGCTCCACGCGAAGGCGTGGTCGGTGATGCGCCGGAAGTGCTCGGATGCGGCGCCGAAATCGACCCGACGCCAAACAAAATTCCGCCGCTTCCTCCGCCGCCCGCCGAGAAGGGAATTCAGTTCTATTCGGGCGGCTGGACACTGCCGGCGGAGTCCGAAGACGAGGTGTGCTTCGTCACCTATCACGACTACACCGACCGGGTTCCAGCCGAGCTCAGGCTGCCCTGCCCCGAGGCGTGGGGCGGCCCCAGCCGCGAGTGCTTCGGCTACTCGAATTTCCTGCTCGCCCAAGATCCGCAATCGCATCACTCGATCATCGAGTCGTACATTCCCCCGGAGGGCAAGGAGCACGAGTGGGACCCGAATCACGAGTCCTGGAAGAACTGGCAATGCCTCGGCGGGCCCAATGACGGCGAGCCGTGCGACCCCACCATCGAAGGGATGTGCGGCGAGCGCAGCGCATGCGCCACGGCCCCGCTGACCGCGCTCGGGTGCACGCGCTATGCGAACGCGCCAGAGGACCTGGGCACGCTCCTCGGTTTCTTCGGACAAGCATCGACCCGCCAGAACCTCGCCGTCGCGCAGGAGTCGACGTTCGTCGAAGACCTAGCGCCAGGCGTATACGGAGTGGTTCCACTTCGTGGTTTCACGATCTGGAACAGTCACTCCTTCAACTTGACGAAGCAAGACACGACGGTCGAGCAGTACATGAACTTCACGTACATCGATCCGGAGCAGCGCAAGCACCTGCGTCAGGATCTGACGGTCCTCGACGACATTTTCGCGATGGGCACCATCGCGCCGTTCACGAGCCGCCAAGCCTGCGCGACATTCACCCTACCGATTGGATCACGCCTGGTGACGCTTTCCTCGCACACGCACAAGTACGGGCGCGACTTTCGCATCTGGTATCCCCCGAACGATCCGTGCGTCGCAGGGCCGAGTTGCGAGGCGCCGGATCGAGAGCCGGACTACAGAAGCTTCGCTTACCAAGACCCGCTCTACCAGCGCTTCGACGAGGGCAATAACCTCGAGCTCGACAGCAGCGACGAACGCGATCGCACCTTCCGGTACTGCGCCATTTGGGACAACGGCGCGACCAACCCGAACGAGGTCCGAAGGCATTCCAACCGCCCCGATGCGAACACTTGCGCGTTCGGCGAGCTAGTCGATTTCGTAGGGCCATGCGGATGTCCGCCCGAGGACCGGGCGTGCGTCGGAGGTCCCAACCAGGGAATGCCCTGCAGTGGCGACGACGCCGTCTGCGGCGAGGGCGGCCGGTGCGACGCCTGTCCGGTCTGGGGCGGCGTGACCACCGAGGAAGAGATGTTCGGCATCCTCGGCGCATACTATGTGCTCGAGGAGCTCCCATAGCGCATCGCTGGAATTTTCTTTCCTAAGCGAACAGCATGAGCTGGCTGAATCGGCCTCGGAAACCGAGGGCTCCGACTTTGGTGGAAAAGCGCTTGACCCGCTTGGCCCTAGCCGCTAAAGAAGGCGTCCCTTTGCGGAGGAAGTTGGGGACGGGAACCAACAAAGCGGAGTAGTTTTGAGGGCTTACGCCCGAACGAGCTCCGGACACGGTTCGGCGAATCCAGCTTCCAAAGCGTCTTTGACAGCTTGCGAGAAAACACGGGGCACTAGCTCAGGTGGTTAGAGCGCACCCCTGATAAGGGTGAGGTCGCTAGTTCGAGTCTAGCGTGCCCCACCAGCTGGTCCTTTTCCGCCAGTGGCGGCTTACCTCCTCGGGGCTCCGCTGCGAGCTACCTGGGGTAGCTCTCACTGCACCCCTGCGGGGGCGCTCGCCCCTGACGAAAAAGTCCTGCGCTAGGCGGGGGCGCTCGGACCTGACCCAAAAATCCTGCGCCGGGTGCGCAGGAAAAGCCCAGAGCTCCTACGCTCCCATGGAACCAAGAAGCGGCTTTCGCTTCAGATTCGGTGCATGGGCGAGCGTTTGCCGGAGAAGCGAAGTGAGAGGTACTCAAGTACCTCGCAGCGAAGCGACGATGGCAATAAGCCGGCCAGGCGCCGGATATGGAGCGAAAGCCAAGGGGCTGTAGCTCAGCTGGGAGAGCGCCGGCTTTGCAAGCCGGAGGTCAGGGGTTCGATCCCCCTCAGCTCCACCAGACCACTTGCCAAACACCCCGACACGACACATTCTTGATCGTTCCGGTCGGCGACGCGACAACCGCGCGTACTCGACCCGAGCAATCAAGACTAAGAAGCTCGATTCTCGCAGCTCTTTGACAACTGAAGAACGTAGAAAATTCTCTTTCTAGCCGCGACTGTGACCAGGCTCTTCTTTCGAACCCTGGTCTCGAGTTGCGAGCGTGGTCCGTCACAACTTCCGTCGTGACTGACCACACGGTGGTATTCCAAATATTCGCGTTTGGTTCCGCCACCACCCTCGAGTGAAGAGAAATACGCGAGGCGCCAGCGCCCCCGCAGGAGCGAAGTGAGAGGTACGAATGTACCTCGCAGCGGAGCGACGAGGAGGAAAGCAGCGGATCGCGGATTTATCGAGCTCGAGGACGAAATGCGTCTTAGGAGCAAGGTCAAGCTAGAAAGGGCACACGGTGGATGCCTAGGCGTCGAGAGGCGATGAAGGACGTGGGCAGCTGCGAAAAGCCTCGGGGAGTGGCTAACACACTTTGATCCGGGGATTTCCGAATCGGGAAACCGTCTGGGGTGATACCCAGAAGCCTAGCGCTGAATACATAGGCGTTAGGCGGCCAACCCAGGGAACTGAAACATCTAAGTACCTGGAGGAATAGACATCAACCGAGACTCCCTTAGTAGCGGCGAGCGAAAGGGGACCAGCCTAAACCATATCAATGTAAGCTTAGGGGCGTTGTTGATATGGGGTCGTGGGACCAGTGGGAGAGCGCCCTAATGCTCTCACAGAGTTACCAAACCAAACGTTAGGCGAACGATCTGGAAAGGTCGGCGATACGAGGTGACAGCCCTGTAGTCGAAAACGTTTGGTCTCTGCACTGGCACCCGAGTACCACGGGGCACGTGGAACCCTGTGGGAATCTGGGAGGACCATCTTCCAAGGCTAAGTACTACTCGACGACCGATAGTGAACTAGTACCGTGAGGGAAAGGTGAAAAGCACCCCGGCGAGGGGAGTGAAATAGTACCTGAAACCGTGTGTCTACAAGCAGTCGAAGCACTATGCCCTTCGGGGAATGTGCGACGGCGTACCTTTTGCATAATGGGCCTGCGAGTTACGCTTTGTTGCGAGGTTAAGCCGAGAGGTGGAGCCGTAGGGAAACCGAGTCCAAATAGGGCGATTTAGTAGCAGGGCGTAGACCCGAAACCGAGCGATCTATCCTTGGGCAGGTTGAAGCGTGGGTAAAACTGCGTGGAGGACCGAACCCACTGAAGTTGAAAATTCAGGGGATGACCTGAGGATAGGAGTGAAAGGCTAATCAAGCTCGGAGATAGCTGGTTCTCCGCGAAATATATTGAGGTATAGCGTCTAGTGAATTGCACCGGAGGTAGAGCACTGGATGGGCTAGGGGTCCTACCAGATTACCAAACCCAACCAAACTCCGAATGCTGGTGACAACTACTAGGCAGTCAGGCTGCGGGTGATAAGGTCCGTAGCCGAGAGGGAAAGAGCCCAGATCGACAGCTAAGGTCCCCAATCCAGACTAAGTGTGAAAGGATGTGGGAACGCTCAGACAGCCAGGAGGTTGGCTTAGAAGCAGCCATCCTTTAAAGAAAGCGTAACAGCTCACTGGTCGAGCGAGCCCGCGCCGAAAATACAACGGGGCTAAGTCTGGTACCGAAGCTTCGGGTTCTCTTTTGAGAGCGGTAGCGGAGCATTCTCAAGTAGATACAAGGTGTACCGTAAGGAGCACTCTCGGACTTGAGAAGAGCTTATGCAGGCATGAGTAGCGATAAACAGGGTGAGAAACCCTGTCGCCGTAAGCCCAAGGTTTCCCAGGGAAGAATAATTCGCCTGTGGGTTAGTCGGCCCCTAAGTCGAGCCCGAAAGGGGTAGGCGATGGGAAGCAGGTTAATATTCCTGCACCACTGAGGAATCCATTGATCTAAGCAGGGACGGAGAAGGATAGGCCGATCCGGCGAATGGTAGTGCCGGTTCAAGCAGGTAGGGGGTTTCCGTAGGAGGCGATAGCCACAAACGCGGAAACAACCCCGAGACGTGATGAGGTGGAGCTCCGGCTCCGTAACTCGGTGATTCCATGCTTCCAAGAAAAGCTGCGTAGTGAGGGTCTTCAGTGACCGTACCGCAAACCGACTCAGGTGGGCGGGGTGAGAATCCCAAGGCGCGTGAGAGAACACTGGCTAAGGAACTCGGCAAATTGACACCGTAACTTCGGGAGAAGGTGTGCCCGTGTCCGTGACGAGACTTGCTCTCCGAGCGGATGTGGGTTGCAGAGACCAGGGGGTTGCGACTGTTTACCAAAAACACAGGACTCTGCGAACTCGTAAGAGGACGTATAGGGTCTGACGCCTGCCCGGTGCTGGAAGGTTAAGAGGAGTTGTTAGCTTCGGCGAAGCAGCGAATCGAAGCCCCAGTAAACGGCGGCCGTAACTATAACGGTCCTAAGGTAGCGAAATTCCTTGTCGGGTAAGTTCCGACCCGCACGAAAGTTGTAACGATCTGGGCACTGTCTCAACGAGAGACTCGGTGAAATTATAGTACCTGTGAAGATGCAGGTTACCCGCGACAGGACGGAAAGACCCCGTGGAGCTTTACTGCAGCCTGATATTGAATTTTGGTACAGCTTGTACAGGATAGGTAGGAGCCTTAGAAGCCGGAGCGCCAGCTTCGGTGGAGGCGTCGGTGGGATACTACCCTGGCTGTATTGAAATTCTAACCCGCATGCCTGATCGGCATGGGAGACAGTGTC
>DATIUW010000185.1:0-3514 GCA_035466435.1 Polyangiales bacterium
GGGAGGTCGCTGACGGTGATTTGATCGAACTGAGTCAGAGTCACCGCTCGCTCGACGGCATTTTCGAGCTCTCTCACGTTGCCCGGCCAATCGTAGTCGAGAAGCTTCTTGGCGGCTTCACTCGAGATTCCGCGCACTGGCTTTCCCATTCGCTCGCTGATCTCCTCGATGAAGTGCTGAGCGAGCAGCAGTATGTCGTTGCCGCGGGCTCGAAGCGGTGGCACGTGAATCTCGACCACGTTGAGCCGATAGTAGAGGTCCTCGCGAAAACGGCCTTCTTCGACGTCCGCCTCGAGATCACGATTCGTCGCCGCCAAGATTCGAGTGTCGAATGGAATCTCGACGCTTCCTCCTACGGGCCGCACCTTTCGCTCTTGAAGAACACGCAAGAGCTTGGGCTGCATCTCCATCGGCATCTCGCCGATCTCGTCGAGGAGCACCGTGCCTTTGTTGGCACGCTCGAATAGTCCCTTGCGTGAAGTTTTCGCATCGGTGAACGCTCCCCGAACGTGTCCGAATAACTCGCTTTCCAAGAGATTGGCTGGCACTGCGGCACAGTTGAGGCCGATGAACGGCATGTCTGCACGATCGCTTTCGCTGTGAAGGGCACGCGCGACTAGCTCCTTGCCCGTGCCGCTCTCACCGGTGAGAAGCACCGACGAGTCGGTACTGCTGACACGCTGAACGAGGTCGTAGACCTTCATCATGGCCGGACTCTTGCCTATGAGGCTGCCCACTCTTTTGGTACGGCGAACCTCCTCCGTGAGCCGTTTGACTTCCTCCCGAAGCTGCCGATGCTGGATCGCACGCGCCAAGCTGTGGGCCAAAGCGTCCATCTCTACGGGCTTGTTTATGAAGTCGTAGCAGCCTGAACGAATCGCGGAAATCGCCGACTGCATGTCACCAAAGGCCGTGATCATGATCACCGGCAAATGCGGCTGGTTTTCCGAAGCGAACTTGCAGATGTCGAGGCCGCTCATCTTTCCGAGGTTGAGATCGGCAACTACTGCATCGAAATGCCTGTCGGCGAGCAGCCGAAGCGCGGCGGCGCCTTCAGTGAGCCACTCGACCTCATAGCCGCGCTTCGCCAGCCCAGCTTTGATCATCTCGCACATGCCTCGATCATCGTCCACGACCAATACCGAGTTGCTCATGTACCGTCCCTTTCAGGCAAGTAGATCGTAAAACGACTGCCTTTGCCGACTTCGCTCTCTACTTCGATCCAGCCACCGTGCTCGCGTACGATGCCGTGACACACGCTGAGCCCGAGACCAGTGCCTTCGCCCTCTTTCTTGGTGGTGAAGAATGCTTCGAAGATGTCGTCGATTCTCTCTTTCGAGATTCCGACACCTTCGTCCTCTACCGAGACTTTGACGAAGTCGCCCGCCGAGGCGTGCCGGTCTTTGGGGTCTGCCACGTGCTCGCGCTCGACGTGCAGGGTGATTCTTCCGCCTTCCGGCATGGCGTGCACGGAGTTCATCATCAGATTCGTGATGACTTGTAGCACCTTTCCGGGGTCGATTCGTGCGAGGGCGTTCTGCTCCCCTCGCATTTCGACCACCACGTTCCTGTCTTCGCAAATCGGGTCCATGAGTGAAACCGCATGTTGGAGCACCTCACCAATTCGAACATCGATCCTCTCCGGCTCCTTTCGTCGGGCGAAGTCGAGTACTTCCCGGATGATGGCGGTCATCCGTTGAGCCTGTTCCATGATGCTTTGGGCATTGTCCACAGCCTCTCGAGGAAGCGTTTCGTCCGAAGCGATCATCATGGCGCGACCGGACACGATGTTGAGTGGAGTCCCGAGCTCGTGCGCCATGCTCGAAGCGAGCCTTCCCACCGTGCTGAGTCGGTCTGCATGCCTGAGCTTCTCGAGGGCTTCGGTTCGAGCATGCCGCTCGGCGCGAACGTTCTGATGACTTTGGGCAAGGCGATCCGTCATGGCGTTCAGCTCGCTGGCGAGCCTTCCGATTTCATCGAACTGGTCGACGTCGCTTCGTAACGAAAAGTCTCCTTCTGCAATGCGTCTCGCGAGGTTGGAGAGCTTTTCGATCGGACGTCCAACGAGCGCCAGGCTCGAAAAGAAGACGATCAGTCCCGCCAGCGCGGCCGTTATCACCGCGCTCCCAGCCTGCATCTCGAGAATCGATGCGAAATATTCCTTCTCCTCGGGGAGCTTTCGTTTGACGCGCAAAACCGCCACCGTTTCGCTTCCTCTGCGCACCGGTGCGACGGCTTCGATGCTCCAGCCGTCGTCATTCGTAACCCGTCGGACGCTCGTGCGCGTGGGAATCTCATCGAGCCGGCTCATTTGGTCTCCCGCGAGTAGCCGTATATCGGCACCGTCGCGGCTCTGATCGGCTCGCGCAACGAATGCAGCAGCTTCATTGGGGCCACCGGCCGCCCAAGTCACCGTCGCTGCGCTCGAAAGGGCGTCGGCCAACGTCACGATGTCCCTTCGCGTCTCACGTTCTTGGAGCGTTGCAATTCGACGGACGTGTAGTGTCGCCTGCGCCGCGAGGACCAACACGATTGCCGAAGTCACGGCAAAGGTGAGTTTGAATGACAGTCGCATTCGGGGGTTAGGGGATACTCGCACAGCCCTCGTCAATCGTCATCCGAGGCAGCCACATACACCGTCTTCGCGTTCACGAACTCTTGGATACCCAGCCAACTCAGCTCGCGGCCGTATCCCGAGTCTCCGATGCCGCCGAATGGAAGCCGCGGATCGGAGCGAACGGAATCGTTTACGAAGCACGATCCGGCTCGGAGCTGGACGCGCGCGATTCGTTCTCCCTTGCTTCTGTCTGCCGTGAACACCGCGGCGCCCAGACCGAAGCGGCTGTCGTTTGCCACTTCGACCGCCTCGTCGTCGTCTTTCGCATCGATGATCGAAGCGACGGGACCGAAGAGCTCTTCCTCGTATGCCGGCGTTCCACGAGTCACGTTCGTTAGCACCGTGGGCGGGTACCAGGCCCCGTTCTGATTCGGCACCTCACCGCCCAACAACAGCCTGGCGCCGCCTTCGATGCTCTCGCGAACTTGACGATGTAGATCGTCACGTAGGCCGATGGTCGCCATCGGCCCTACGGTGGTCGCCGGATCCGTCGGATCGCCCATCTCGAGATTCCTCATTCGCTCTACGACCAGCTCTTCCAGCTTCTTTTTCAGGGGAGAGACGACGATGAAGCGTTTTGCTGCAATACAGCTCTGCCCAGTATTGACCATGCGCGCTTTGACGGTGACGTCCGCGGCGTGCTCGAGGTCAGCGTCCTCGAGGATTACGTACGGGTCGGAGCCCCCGAGCTCGAGCACCGTCTTCTTCAGCGCCTGACCGGCGGCCTCGGCGACTTTTCGTCCAGTTTCGGTGCTGCCGGTGAAGGTCACGGCCGCGATGCGTCGATCTTCGATGAGTGCGCGGACGTCTTTCGATTCCACCAAGGCGCCTCCGACGAGTCCGCTCGGAGCGCCTGCCTCCCGAACCATCGAAACGATGGCCTCCGCTCATCCGGGA
>DATIUW010000186.1:0-24306 GCA_035466435.1 Polyangiales bacterium
CGTGGAGCACGCATACGCGGCGCACGCGGCAATCCCAGGAAGCTGGCTCGAGATCATCGAGGGCGTGGGACACTACTCGCACTGTGAAGCCCCCGAACGCTTCGTCGATGCGCTCACGGAGTTCATCGAATCTACCCGGCCGGCTCGGATCAAGGTATCGCAGAAACGAATCCTGCGACCGCCCTCGGCGGCTGGATCCGAATCGGATTAGCGAGTGGGACGCATATGGTTTAGCCGTCGCGTCCGGATCATGTAGGGCGGGTTTCGAGCGTAGGGCGCTTGGGCAGGTGGCGCAGACCCATCCAGGCGAGTGCGCTGATGTGCTTGGCGACCTCCTCGACGGGGGGTTTGCGCTGCTCGGTCCACCACTTACCGACGAAAGTGACCATGCCAATGAGCGCGTTCGCGTAGATCGGCGCTGCCTTGGTGTCGTAGCCCGCTTCCTTTAGAGCGGACACGAATACGTCGCCGACGCGCTCGGCCATGTCGTTCAGCAGGCTCGACATGGTGCTGCGCGATGAGGTGAGTGGGGAGTCCTGGGACAGCACTGCGAAACCATCGGGGTGGTCTCTCACGTAGCTCAGAAACGCGATCGACGCGCTCTCGACGCGCTCTCGTGGCGACCCGGACGAGATGGCTTCGGTAATGCGACGCTCCACGTAGTCCATCTCGCGATCGACGACGACCGCATAGAGCCCTTCCTTGCCACCGAAGTGCTCGTAGATGATGGGCTTGGACACCTTGGCGCGCTTGGCGATCTCCTCGACCGAGGTGCCCTCGTAGCCGTGCTCAGCGAACGCCGCGCGTCCCACGTCAACGAGCTGCGCGCGACGCTCCGAGGCTGAAAGACGGCGGCTCTTACTGGCCATTGCCGTGATGATACTACGCATCCGTAAGTTACGCCATCGTCGTTCAGCGTCCTGAATATCGTTTATTTCTAGGCATTTGTCACCTTTTACACAACAAAGACGTTGCTCTTTTTCTACGGAGCAGTAAGTTACGATAACGTAAGTTACTTAACCGGAGGGTTGTATGAGTGCAAAGGCAGAGATGGCAAGGGTCTGGAGGAGCGCACGGAGCACAGCGGCGAAGCGCTTGTTCCTCGACCGACAGGCTGAATTCTGGCTGGGCGAGCTCGACCCGGTCCGTTCGCTCGGCGAGATCCGCGCCCGGGTGGTCGAAGTCATCGCGGAGACCGCCGATACCAAGACCTTCATGTTGCGGCCCAACGCAGCCTGGCGCGCACATCGCGCAGGGCAATATACGTCGATCGAGGTCGAGATCGACGGGGTTCGCGCGCGTCGCTGCTACTCGATCTCGTCGGCGCCGGGCGACGCCCTGGTTTCGATCACCGTCAAGCGCATGCCGGGTGGCCGCGTGTCGACGTGGCTCCACGAGCACGTGCGCACTGGCCACATCGTGCGCCTCGGCGCCCCGGCGGGTGACTTCGTGCTGCCCGCAACGACACCCGACAAGCTGCTGCTTCTGAGCGGGGGCAGTGGCATCACGCCGGTCATGTCGATGCTGCGCGACCTCGCAGCACGCGACGCCCTTCACGACGTCGTCTTCGTCCATCATGCGCGGAGCCGTCCCGATGTGATCTTCAGGAACGAGCTCACTGAGCTCGCCGCACGCCACCGGGGCCTGCGTCTGCACCTGTGCCTCGACGACGATGTCTCGGCGCCGCGTGGCTTCGACGAAACGCGCTTCGCCGAGCTGGTTCCCGACTTCGCCGAGCGCTCGACCTTCCTCTGTGGTCCCGGGCCGCTGATGGATCGAGTAGGGCGGCTATGGGAGAGAGTCGGCGCGTCCGACCTGCTCGAGCGTGAGCGCTTCACGCCGGCGCTGAGATTGGTGTCACCAGTGGCCTCTCCGAACGGGGTGCAAGTGCGCCTCGCTCGCTCGGAGCGAAACGTCGTGGCCGAGGGCGAGGGGAGCCTGCTCGAGCAACTCGAGCGCGCCGGGGAGCGCCCAGTCCACGGCTGCCGCATTGGCATCTGCCACACCTGCAAGTGCCGAAAGCAAAGCGGGACCGTGCAGAACCTCGTCACCGGCGAGGTGTCGGGCGAGCCGGACCAAGAGATTCAGTTGTGTATTTCCGTGCCCCGCTCCGACCTGGAGCTGGACCTATGAGAGGACATCCCATGAAGACCCAAAGCAAGAACTTGACGCAGCAAGAAGCCGATGCCTTCGGCCGCGAGCTCGATGCGCTTCGGCGGGAAGTCGTCGCAGACCTCGGCGAGCGCGACATTGCGCACATCCGTCGAGTCATCCGCACCGCCAACCGCAGCGAGGCTGCGGGCCGAGTGCTCCTTCACTTCGGTCTCGGTCCCATGAGCTTCGTGCTCGGCACGAGCGCGCTCGGACTTTCGAAGATCCTCGAGAACATGGAGATCGGGCACAACGTCATGCACGGACAGTACGACTGGACGGGCGATCCGGCGCTCGATTCGCATCGCTACGAGTGGGACAACGTTTGCACCGGCGACGACTGGCGCCATTCACACAACTTCGAGCACCACACCTTCACGAACATCCTCGGCAAGGATCGCGACGTCGGCTATGGCTTTCTGCGAGTGGCGCCCGAGCAGGCGTGGAGGCCGATGCACCTCACACAGCCAATCGTCGCCGCGTTCTTGGCGCTCTTCTTCCAATGGGGCGTGGGCGGTCACGACCTGCGCATCGACGAGCTCTTCTCGGGCCAGCAGACGCCCGCCGAGCTCGGCAAGCGGGCGCGGCCGTTTCTCACCAAGGCGGCCTGGCAGCTCTTCAAGGACTACGTCTTCTTCCCGGCGCTCGCGCTCGGCAACGCACCACGCGTGTTCCTCGGCAATCTGCTCGCCAACGGCACGCGAAATCTCTGGACCTTCGGGGTCATTTTCTGCGGTCACTTTCCCGAGGGCGTACGCGTCTACGACGAAGCGGAGACCGAGCACGAGACCCGAGGTCAGTGGTACGTGCGTCAGCTCAACGGCTCGGCGAACATCGAGGGGAATCGCTGGTTCCACGTCCTCACCGGTCACTTGAGCCACCAGATCGAGCACCACCTGTTCCCAGACATCCCCGCGGCTCGCTACCCCGAGATGGCTCCACGGGTGCGAGAGATCTGCACGCGTTATGAACAGGGCTACAATACGGGCAGCTTCCCCGGCCAGCTCCGAAGCGTGATTAGAAGGATCTTGCGCTCGTCGATGCCTGGACCGAAGGTCGGGCAGAACTCGACACGGGCGGCCGCGGAACAAGCGAGCCCGGTTGGTGTGAACAGTGTGGATTCCGAAGCTGCGAGGGCGACCGCGGCCTAGCGCACTGAGCAGTGCGCCTGGTGCGTGTTGAGATTTGGCGTACATTGAATCCTATGGGGGAGGCTAGATGGGCGCGGCTGTCGGACCAAGATGATCCTGGGGCGCACGCCTATCCACGTGACCTCGCTAGGCTGGCCCGAGCATCTTGGGATGACGTGACCGTCCCCGCGGGCGCGGTCGCAAGCGGGGTCCTCGCTCCCGATCTGAACGTGCTCGAGCGGATGCTGTCGATATGCTATCAAGCCAGCTTGTTGCGCGAGGAGGCGCGACCCGTCACGTTCCGGCTAGCCATCGGTGAACCCGAGTTGTTCGCAGCCGCTCAGGGGCCACCCGCCGGACTTCATCGCTTGATGTTCACGAAGTTTCGCCCGCTCGACGAGCACGAGTTGCGGCGCCTCGCGCCTGCTGCGGGTTTCCACCGGTCGCTCATTGCGGCCCGGCTCGACCAAGACGACGTCATCCAGATCTGGGGACTGGTGCATTCAGGAGCGCGGTGGCTCCAATCGGTCCGTGGGGGTCGGCACACTGAACAGTTCATCCCGCCGGTTCCCATGGTAGTAGTCACGGGTCCAGGACGAGTGCTCGTGAGTCGAGGGACGAGGACGCTCGCCGCACTGGCCGGAGGCTCGCTCACGGGTGCGGCGATGGACGTATTTTCCGCGCCTTGGCTGTCCGCAGTATTCGCCGAAGCGCAACATGCCCAGTGGATCGCACACGTGAGCGCCCGCGAGCGATCGCCGGGGCCTTGGGGAGCGCTCGATCCACGCGTCGGCGCCGTCCTTGCTCAGCACGTCGTGCGCCGCATCGTTGCGACGATCCGCGAATCACGTCGGGGAGGGACCTTGATCTTCCTACCGGACCGATACGCGCGTGAAGTCCTCGCCGGGACCGAATATCTCAGCATCAAATACAAGTTCAGCGATGAGGAGCCGCGTCGTCGCATCGTGAGCCTAATCGTCCAGATCATGAACGAGCTCGCGAGACTACACGCTGGAATGGGCCCGGTTGGATGGGCCGAGTATGAGGCGAGCCGTGCTCCGCAGCTCGCCATGCTCGACGAGGCGCTTTTCGAAGTGGCGCACCTCATAGCAGCGCTCGCCGATGTCGATGGGGCCGTCGTGATGACGACCCGGCTCGAGCTCCTCGGTTTCGGGGGCGAGATATCGGGCACTCTTCCCGAGGTGGTCACGGTCAACCGGGCGCTCGACATCGAGGGAGTGACCCATGCTCCCGAGCTCGCCGAACGCGTCGGAACGCGCCATCGGTCATCCTACCGCTTGTCTCGACGCCTGCGCGACGCCGTTGTCATCGTGGTATCGCATGACGGCGGGGTTCGCTTCGTACGCTGGCACGGGGACAGTGTCACGTGCTGGGACCAGATTGCGACGGGTCCGTGGGAAGTCTAGCCGTCACGAAGACATCGGTACGGTTGGAGCCTGACCCGACCCGGACGATCACGAAGCGGTTTGCGCCCGGAGGGGACCCCTCGATGGATGGGCGCCCACGCATCGAGCGCATCGTGTCGCGCATCCTCGCGTTGTCTGAGTCAGAGGCGAAGGCAGCGTTGAGAACGACGGAAGTCCGGTTCGCCGCGCGCCACGTCGACCTTAGGTCGGTATTCGATGCGAACTTCGCGGCCGTTGCGGCGAGACATCTCGCCGAAGCGGGCGAGCTCTCGGTGGAGCGCAAGCTGCTCATCGGCGCCTATTTCACACAAGAGTACTCGATTGAGTCCTGTGCGCTCAGCAATCCTTCGATCGTGAAGGCGCCCGACCAACAGGGCCTCGCCCCAGGCGAGCAGCGCTTCGTCTTGAGCCTGCGGGCGATCGGCGAAGGGCACATCTCGTCGATCGAATTTCGTTCAGGCGTCATCGACGCGGGTGGCCAGATCGAAATGGAGGCGCCGAGTCGGCACGCAGGCACGGCATTCCACAGAGCTCCGATCTACGAAAAGGACGTGTTTGAGGTCAAACTCCGGGAGCTCCACGCATACAACGAGATCGCCGCCACAGTCCTTGGCGCGCTTCCGGAGCGCTTCACGCTCGAGCAGCTCGAGAAAGTGATCCACGAGGCCGATCAGCAACACGGTCACAGAGTCGACGCAGCGCACGCCACTCGATCGATACACTGGCTCGCGTCCTCGAACTACGAGAGCTCGTTCGCCCCAGACTCGGAGCTCTCCGAGCGTGTCCTTTTTCCGGCGGGGCCGACGGAGAGTCAAGGCATGGAAGATGCTCGCTTCGTCCGTTTCACCTATGACGACGGATCGGTGACGTACTTTGCTCCGTATACGGCGTACGATGGCTATGAGATCCTTCCGCAGTTGATTGAAACAGCCGATTTCGTGACTTTCAGAATCGCAACGCTGAACGGCGCATCCGCGAAGAACAAGGGCATCGCACTGTTTCCCCGGATGATCGACGGGCGCTATGTTGCGCTCTCCAGACTCGACAACGAGAACAACTTCCTGATGTGGTCGGACAACGTCCGCTTCTGGCACCAAAACGAGGTGATTCAGAGGCCCGAGCGCGCCTGGGAAATCACGCAGCTTGGCAATTGCGGATCCCCTCTCGAGACCGAAGCGGGGTGGCTCGTGATCACGCATGGCGTCGGTGCGATGCGACAATATGCTCTCGGCGCCGTCCTACTCGACAAAGAGGACCCTGCGCGCGTCATCGGTCATCTCGCCGAGCCCCTTCTCGAGCCCGAGGACGACGAACGCGACGGCTACGTGCCCAATGTCGTCTACTCGTGCGGCAGCATGATTTCAGGCGGGCTCCTCGTGCTGCCCTACGGTTTCTCCGACATCGGTACTCGCATCGCGACGGTGCGCCTCGACGACCTTCTGGCAGAGCTCACCCGGGCTCGTTGACGGTCTCGCGAGCAAGCCGTCCTACGCGCCCATCGCCTCGCAGTAGCGCCGGTACAAGCGCTGCAGCTCTGACGAGGGCGCGCGGTAGAACTCGGCGGCATCGATGTCGATCCAGGTCGACTCAGCGATGGGACCTGCGGCTGCGGGCAGGGCGTATCGCTTCGCAAACGCCTCGACCACGGCCACCGTCGGCTTCGGGGAGGCGTCGGCGCGCCACAGTCCAAAGGATCGCTCGTGGACCGCTAGATCGAGCGGGGGAAGCTCCCAAACGGCCTCCGCGTAGTCGGAGTAACACCAGAGCATCGCACCCATAGTGCCGCACTCGCGCAGCGCGTCGAGGGCGCGTTCGATGTATGAGGCAGCCTCCTGCTCTTCGACGAGGGCGGGCCCGGACGCGGCGATGGCTCGTTCGCCGTCGCGCTCACCACTCTGGGTGGTTGGCACACCGAACTCTGCGAAGAGGACGTCAGCCCCGCCGCCCAGCCAGCGCGTCAACCGAGCGAGGAAAGGCAAGACCCGCTCGTCGGTGGGACCCTCCGCCCACGCCGCGTAACCCGGATATCCGTGCATTTGCAGAAAGTCGCAGACCTCGGCAGCCTCCCGCGGGCCGAGCTTTCGGTCCTGCTCGAGGTCTTCCATGTGGAGCCCCAGCGTGACGAGCGCGCCGGCGTCGGTGTCGCGGATGGAGTCCGTCACTCGCAAGAGCCACTCGCGGGCTCTGCCCTTGTCCGGGGGCACCGAGCAGTTCGAGTTTTCGTTTCCGAGGTCCCATGCCCACAGAGCCGGATGCCCTGCGAGCGCATTAGCGAGCTCGCGGGCGAGCACGCACTGCGCCCGGACGATTGACGCGTCAGAGTACCAGTTCGCGAGGCCAGACGCCGCGACTCGCCCTCCGGAGACGACGCGGAACCGATCGTCGCGCGCTTTTTCACCGAGAGCCCACGAAGGGATCCAGTTCACGCCGCTCATGTGACCTGTGAAGAGTGTAGGTATCACCGAAAGTCCAACGCTGCCCGCCTGGTCCAGGGTCGAGACGAGGTGATCGACCATCGTCGAGTCGACACGCGAAGGGGTTGGTTGGAAGTCCTCCCACGTGAGGAAGATGCGGACTGAATCGAATCCGCACCCCGCGATGCGACCGAAGTCCGCCGCAACCTCCGCCGGGTCGAATGCAGTCCACCAGCCCATCGCCGTCCGAGCCGGCCAGTAGTTCACGCCGAGCCGAAAGGGTGCGTGCCGCGTCGAGCGCAGGTCGGCGCTCACGCGGGGATCTCCGATGCGGAGCTGCTCAGGATGCGCCGGTAGACGGCGATGTACTCGTCGACCATCCGGTCCTTGTCGAAGCGACGCTCAACCGACGCGCGCACACACTCCGCGTCCAAGTCACCGATCCCGGCTACGGATTCCACGGCCTCGGCGGTCGAGTCGACGAGGCAGCCGTTCACGCCCTCCGCGATGATCTCCGGCATGGATCCGCGTCTGCTGGCGATCACCGGGGTCCCGCAGGCCATCGCCTCGACCACGCTGAAGCCGAACGGCTCGTCGAAGCTCACGAGATGGAGCAGGGCGCGCGCGCCGCCGAGGAGCTCGCTCTTTCCCTCGGGCCCGACCGCGCCGACGAACCGCACCTCGTCGCCGTCGATGTGAGGTTCGACTGCGCGCTCGAAGTAGCCTCTATCCTGGACGATACCGGCAATCACGAGCGGCACACCTGCGCGCTGAGCAACCAGAATGGCCTCCTCGGTGCCCTTGTCCGGATGAATACGGCCGAAGAACAGAAGATAGTCGCGCGGGCCGGCGCCGACCGCGAACGCGCCCATGTCGATACCATGGTGAATGGTGGCCGCGTATTCGAGTGAGGGGTGTCGATCGGAATCGCTGATCGCGACGTAGTGCGTGCGCCCGTCGTACTTCTGATAGACGGGGAGGATTCGCTCGGAGGAAAAACCGTGGATTGTGGTGAGGACGGGCGTGTCCACCAACCGAGAAAAGCCAAGGGGCAAGAAGTCGAAGCTATTGTGGATGAGGTCGAACTCGGCGGCGCGCTCGAATACGGCGGAAATGTGCAAGCACTCCCAGACCTTCGCGTCGACGGCGGCGTCCTCGGAGTATCCGCATGGGGCGATCCCGACGAGCCGCGCCTTGGTGATCGAGTCAGCGGTGGCAAAGAGGGTGACGTCCACTCCGCGGTGGACCAGGCCCTCGGTCAACAGAGAGACGAACTGCTCCCAGGGGCCATAGTGGCGGGGAGGAACGCGCCAAGAGATCGGGGCGAGCACCGCCACGCGGAGCGCGGCCAGTGCATCCCGCGACGGCAACGTCACGCGGAGCCTTCGCCGGTTGGAAGGAAACGTGCGTCCTGGTCGCGCAGCTGCTTCTCCGAGTCGAGCGCGCCCATGTCGGTGAGTGCGAGCAAGAACGAGAGCGTGGACTCGGCCCCTTGGTTCTCGTTCGGTCGATCCGGGTGAAGCCCGTCGAGGCAGCCCCCCGTGGTGGAGTCGTAGAGCGGCGTTTGCAGTTGGTTTTCACCGAGGAACCAATTGAATGCGCGACACATCTCACGTGGCAACTCCTTGTCGCCAGTCACGCGCCAAGCGTCGAGGCATGCTGATACGGTTGCGCAGGCCTCGAGGGGTTGCTGGTCGAAGCGCGCCCTCTCCGCACGTCGCCGGTAGAACCCATTCGAGCCGACCGGGGCGAAATAGCCTTCGTCCGACCGTTGGAGCTCATTGAGCCATCGAAGGGACGTCAGCCCGGCCGCGACCATTTCTCGATCACCCAACTGGTTGCCGGACACGATCAGGGCCTGCGGCAGGCGTGCGTTGTCGTATGCGATGACGTCCTCGCACCACGGCCAGTCGTCGCTGCCGTTGGTCTGAAACCTCGACGATAGCCGCTCGGATAGCTGCTTTTGCAAGAGCTCGACTCCGCGCTCTCCTTGAAAGGCCCCCAGGTATTCGTGGATACCGAGGAGCGCGAAAGCGCAAGCCCTCGAGCTCTGAAGCTCCGAGATCGTTGGTAGCGCCGTATGAAACAGCTCGCGACCCAGACTCTTTCTTCCGGGTTCTTGCAAGCGACCCACCACGGCGCCGAGCGCCCAGAGGGCGCGACCTTGACTATCTTCGCTGCCGTGCTCTTCCACCCATTGTCGGGAATACGCCATGAAGTTCCTGAACCGGTGCGAATCCTGGTTGAACGCATGACTCACGAATGCAAGGTAGCGCGATGACAATGCGCGAGTCGTCGGCCGGTCGTCGGTGCCCGCGTCCTCGATCAAAGTCGTCAAGAGCAGGGCGCGAGCGTTGTCGTCGAGGCAGTACCCGTCCTCGTAGCGTGGAACGGAGAAGAGCGCATGCTGGAGTATTCCTGTGTCATCCGTCAGCGCGCACAGGTGGTGTAGATTGAGCTCCGGCAGGTCGACCGGGCGTCTTGTGACCGATCTCGCCACGAAGAAAGAGCGGCGCAAGGTCGCGCTTTCCTGGTATGCGCGCTCGAAGCTCGTGACGTATTGGCGCGCAACGGACGGCCAGACCATGTTCCGGCCGTATTCGGCCGCCCGTACGCTGAGCGCGCAGAGCCCCGCCGGATCGTCGAGCAGATTCTCGAGCGCCTCGCTTATCGAAGCCGCGTCCCTCCACGGGACGAGGATGCCGCGGCCGTCAGCCAAGAGCTCCCGGGCGTATCGATAAGGCGTCGAGATGACCGCCTTTCCGGTCCCGACCGCGTACGCCAGGGTCCCCGAGGTGATCTGCTCGGGGTTCAAGTACGGCGTGATGTAGATATCCGCCGCAGCCAAGAACTCGGCGAGCTCGGAGGCGCTCACGAAGCGATCGTGAAAAACGACGTGCGCCTCGACACCGAGCTTGAGGGCACGAAGCTCGAGGCTGCGCCGGTAGGCCTCCCCGTGCCACTCCTTCACGTGTGGGTGCGTTGCGCCGACGACTAGATAGGTCGCGGTTGGGTGGCGCGCCACGACGGCGGGGAGGGCGTCGATGACGTACTCGATTCCTTTATCCGGCGACAGAAGGCCGAAGGTGAGAATCAGCGGCATCCCCTCGACACCTAGACGCCTCTTGCTAAGGCGGCTACTCGGTAGGGTGGGGATCCCGTGGGGGATGAGATCGATCTTTTCAGCCGGTACCCCGTGTACCTCGCGAAGGAGCTCGCCGCCGAAGTGACTCATCACGATCAAGCGGCTCGACATGCGCGAGATCTCGTCCATCACTCGGCGCTGTTCGACCGTGGGTTCGCTTAGGATCGTGTGTAGCGTCGTCACGATCGGCATGCGCGCCTCGCTGAGCAGCGCCAGAACATGGCTGCCGGCTTTGCCTCCGAAGATGCCGTACTCGTGTTGCAGGCACAGAACGTCGAACCCGGCCACGTTCAAGAAGTCGGTCGCGCGGCGGTATGACGCAAGATCGCTTTCCGCGATCGCGAAGCGAACGCGATCGCCGTAAGCGTGGCGCTTTCCGGCGTCGTTCATGGCGACGACCGCGCATTCAATCTCCGGGAACGTCCCCGAGATTGCGTCCGCCAGGTCGGTCGTGAACGTGGCGATCCCACACTGCCGCGGGAGGTGGTTTCCAAGAAGCGCTACGCGGTGGACTGCGCCGGGGTTTTCGTCTTGGTTCATGCCTCGCCGTCGGCACTCACTTCTTTCCGGTGAGTGTTGCCTTCGCGACCGCGGAGGCCGTCTTTTGACGCTGCTTGTCGTCTTTTGTCTGTTGTTTCTGGTTGGCTTTGCGGTTCTTCTGTTTTGGGGACTTGTCGCCCATGGCTCACCTCCTATGCTCGGAAGCGAACTGCCGATGGCACGCCGCCGGGTAGGTGCACTGTCGCATGGGGGGGACCCTTTGTCTTGCGGAATGCAATGCGACGCAAACTCGACGGTTTTCCAGGCGCTGCCGCACCTTCGATGGTACCGTGGCTGTGTGAGCCAAACCCGCATAGGTGGCATTTTGCGAAGTGCGTGGAACACCTTCCGTCTCGACGCAATTCGCGCCGTGGTCCGACGAACGATTGGTGATCTCGAGACATTGACTGCCGGCCAAGTGCTGGGGCGGGAGCCTTCGCGATCCGAGCTCGAAGTAGAGACGGGTTCACTTCGGGCGGCCCTCGATGCGTGCTGCGACGAGCTTCGCGAAGGCTGCGGGCTACCCCAAAGACCCGGGCGTTTGCTACAGGCGCATGCCGCCGCCGATGCCGACTGGACCGAGAGCTTCTTGAGCGCCCTGGAGGCCTATCGTAGCGCAGCGTGCAGGGAGTTGGACGCTTCCTTTGCTGCGCTGGCGTTACCTCCCGAAAGACCCTCCCGCGCGCTGGAAACGCCGTAGCGACCCGCGCTCCGCCCTGCAAGCGCGCCTCCCGGGGCGACGCAGCGCGTGACGAGCAGAGAGCGTTTGCCGAAGGCGCCGCGGGGAGACACCGTGGCATCGCGTTGGCAGCGGTGTCAGTCGGCGTCTCGTTCGCCGCGGCCTTCCGTCACGGTCGGGACGTTCAGATGGAGCGCCGCTTTGCAAAGCAGGTGCGCGCTGACGGGCGCAGTCATGAACAAGAACATCGTGACGAGCACTTCGTGTAGGCTCGTGCCCTGCTCCGCGCTGAAATGCACGGCGGACGCGATGAGCATGCCCCCGACACCTAGGGTAGTGGACTTGGTCGGACCGTGGATACGGCTGAAGAAGTCCGGGAGACGGACCAGGCCGATGGAGCCGACGAGCGCGAAGCCGGCGCCAGTGAGGAGGAAGAAAGATACGATGACTTCGATCATGATCACTCCACAATCCGGCCGCGCAGCAGGAACTGGCAAAGCGCAACGGTGCCGACGAACCCGAGCATCGCGATGACGAGACCGGCCTCGAAATAGAGCGGACTGCCACGCCAGACACCGAGTAAAACGAGCAACGCGAGGGTGTTCACGTACATGGTGTCGAGCGCGGTGATGCGGTCGACGGCACTGGGTCCTCGCAGCAGGCGCCACAGGTTGAGCACGAGCGCTAGGGACATCATGACGAGCGCGATCTGGCTGGCGGCGTTAGTCACTCGAAAATCTCCATCAGTGGCTTCTCGTACCGGTTCTTGATCCGCCGGACGGCTGACTCGGGATCCTCGACGTCTAGATCATGGACCAGTAGGCTGCGGCGGTCGCCGCTGAGGTTCACCGAAACGGTACCCGGTGTGAGCGAGATGATGTTCGCGAGCAGCGTGGTAGGGAACGGCTCGCGCAGACTGACGGGCACGACGATGAAACGTGGCCGGAGCCGGCTCTTGGGCCCCAGGATCAGCACGACCATACGGAGGTTCGCAATCACGATATCGTGCACAACCACGGCGATGAGACGGACCAGCGGCAATGCGCGCACGATACGCGGGTATTCCGGCCAGAACCGCTGGGTGCCGAGGGGAAAAAGAACGGCGAGAGCGACTCCGGATACGACGAGTCCGACGGAAATGCTGTTGTGCAGGAGCAACCATGTCAGCAGCAGCGCAGAGCTGGTGACGGGCTGGGGTAGCAAACGGGTCACTTCTCACCTCCAAGAACTGCAAGAATGTACTCGTGCGGTGTGAGCAACTGCTCCGCAGTGGCCTCCGTGAAGGACGTGATTGGGCCCGCGAAGATCGTGATGCCGACGATCAAGGCAAAGAGGCCTGCCGTGGGTCCGAACGCGCGCGCACGCCAAGACACTGCGCTCTCGACTCGCTCCTCGTAGCTCACGTTCCAGAATAGAATGATACCGGCCCGGCTCAGAGCTAGCAGTGCGAGGAGTCCGCTCGTGAGCACGATGGACCAGACCCATGGCATCGCGCGGGCGGTTTCCGTGGCAGCGAGTATCAGCGCCTTGCCAACGAAGCCGGAAAGCGGCGGCAGTCCTGCAATACCGACCGCGCCAATGAAAAAGAGGAACCCGAGGAGTGCGGGTTGCAGCGGCGCCGCACCACTCACGAGGAGGTCGTCTTTGCCCCCCCGCTGCTTTGCAATCAGATCGCTGAGGAGGAACATGCCGGCAATCACGGTCGTGCTGTGTACGAGGTAGTAGAGGCCTGCAGAGATCGACGACGGGCTGAATAGGGCGATTGGGGCGAGCATGATGCCGATCGACCCGACCAGTAGGTAACCCTGCATGCGCCGCAGCTCGCGGCTAGCGACCGCGCCCATCGTACCGAGCAGGATCGTCACTAGCGCAATCGGCAAAAGCCAAGGCGATGCAACATCGGCGGCTACGCCAGCATCGGCCCCGAAGATCAGCGTATACACGCGGACGATCGCATAGACGCCGACCTTCGTCATGATCGCAAACAAAGCTGCCACCGGTGCGCTCGCCGCGGAGTATGAAGCCGGCAGCCAGAAATAGAGGGGCGCGGTGGCCGCTTTGAGCGCGAACACACCGAGCAACAGCAGCGCCGCCGCGCGGATGAGTGCCGCATCCTGCCACCCGAGGAGCGCCACTTTCTCCGCCATGTCCGCCATGTTGAGCGTGCCCGTGACCCCGTACAGAGTGCCGACCGCAACCAGAAATAGCGACGAGCCCACCAGGTTCAGGACGACGTAATGCATGCCCGCTCGTAGCCGGGGCGCCGTTGCCCCGTGTACGAGCAGGCAGTACGAGGCGATCAGCAGGATCTCGAAGAAAACGAAAAGATTGAAGAGATCACCCGTCAAAAAGGCCCCGTTGAGCCCGACGAGCTGCAACTGGAATAGCGTGTGGTAGACGGGCCCCTCCCGATCCTCACCTTGGATTGCTTGAAGCAGGCTGAAGAGCGCGACGACCGCCGTGAGCAGCAGCATGAGCGCACTCAGTCGGTCCAACACCAGCACGATGCCGAACGGTGCGGGCCAGTCGCCGAGCCGGTACACGGAAGGGCTCCCGTCAGTCGACTTCACGAGCAGAGCAACGCTGAGGGCAAGCACTAGCAGCATGCTTGCCAATCCGATCGCTCGCTGCAGCCGGATTCCGCGTCCCGACAGCAAGAGTAAGAGCGTCCCGGCGAGGAACGGAACCAGGACGGGCATGGCGATCAGGTGTCCGCTCACGGCCGCTCCTCGAAATCGACGTGGTCGGATCCCGTGGTCATGCCGGCCCGCAACGCGAGCACGACGAGGAATGCAGCCATGCCAAAGCCGATGACGATGGCGGTGAGCACCAGTGCTTGCGGCAGCGGGTCCACATAGTCCGTCACGCCTTTCTGAAGAATCGGTGCCGCGCCCGGCGCCACACGCCCCATCGCGACGAGGAATAGATTGACGGCGTATCCCAGCATCATGATCCCGAGGATTACCGGGTACGTGCGCGCGCGCAGCAATAGGTAAACGCCGGAGGCCGTGAGCACACCAATGACGATCGCGATCAGGGCTTCCATGGTGTCACCTCCCGAGCGAACTCGGCATCTTCCTCATCATGTGGGACCGGCTCGCCGAGCCGGGACAACATCAGCATCGTGGCCCCGACCACGGTGAGGAATACGCCGACGTCGAAGATCATCGCGGTTGCAAGCTCGATCTCGCCGATCAAGGGAACGTCCACATGCGTGAATGTCGATGAGAGAAACGGGTAGCCGACCACCAGGGCGCCTAGGCCGGTCAGGAATGCAGTCAGTAGGCCGAACGCGATGACGGCGCGGTAGCGCACCCGCAACCGCGCCTCCGTCCATTCGCTTCCGCTCGCGACATACTGGAGGATCAGCGCGATGGCCGTCATCAGCCCTGCTACGAAACCGCCCCCCGGCAGGTTGTGACCGCGCAGAAGTAGAAAGAGCGAGAACAGGAGCGCAAACGGAAGGAGCGCCCGCGTGATCATCGTGAGGATCACGGGCGAACGGTCGCGGGCACGCGGCGTGATCCGGCGGACCGTCGCCAGATTCACCCCACTCAACATCACCACCACACCCAGCGCGGCAATGCCGAGCACCGCAATCTCGCCCAGCGTGTCGAAACCGCGGAAATCCACGAGGATGACATTGACGATGTTGGTGCCACCCCCGGCCGGCTTGCTCTGTTCCACGTAGTAATGGCTGATGGTGTCAGGCGCTCGCGTGAGAACACCCCATGCCAACGACGCGACCCCGATGCCGGCCGCTCCGGCGACCAGCACATCGCGCAGCCGCCGGGCGGGTGGGGATTCGAGTGGCGTTTGTCGTGGTAGATAGTCCAGCGCCAACAGGACCAGCAAAATCGTCACCATCTCCACCAAGAGCTGCGTGAGCGCCAGGTCCGGCGCGGCGAGTCGCACGAACGCGATCGCGACAAACAGCCCGACTACGCTGATCATGATCAGTGCCGCTAGACGCTGACGATGCACCACGGCAGTCGCAATCGCAGCCGTCGTCAGAATGAATGCGCCGGCGAAGTTGATCGCATCCAGCGGACTCCGCTCTGCGGTGCCGGCAAAAAACGGGTGATCCAGGAGCGGCGCGGCACCCGCTGCCAGCGCAACGAGGACCAGGAGCAGCACGTAACGTCGGAGTGACCCCGTCTCGAGCAGACGGGTGATTCCAACTGATGCGCGCGTCACACCGTCGACGAGTGCTTCGTAGACCTGCTCTGCCGTCAGCGGTGGCACGAACCTACGATCGAACGCGTAGAGGCGGCTTCGGTTCAGAAAAAGCAAAGTGCCGCCTGCGAAAGCAATGAGGCTCATGAACACGGGTAGATTGAACCCATGCCACAGAGCTAACTCGTAGTGGGGGAGCTCGCCGCCGAGAGCGCTCTTAGCGGCCATCGCGAGAACAGGCCCCACGAAGAACGCAGGTGCCACGCCGACCAGCACGCACAGAAGTACCAGTGTTTCGATGGGGATCAGCATGAATCGGGGCGGGCCATCCGGACTCCGCGGCATCCCGGTGCCGTCGCCCTTGAAGAAGATGCTGATGAAACGCAACGAGTACGCGACGCTGAAGATACTCGCTACGACCGCCAAGATGGGCTCGATCGGCCTCAGCTCACGGAGATCAGTGACGGTCAGAGCCTCCACAAAGAACATCTCCTTGCTGATGAATCCGTTCAGCAGCGGCACACCCGCCATCGCTCCGGCTGCCACGACGGCCAAGGTGGTCGTATGCGGCATGTGGCGCCACAACCCGTTCAAGACGCGCATGTCGCGCGTACCCGTCTCATGATCGATGATCCCCGCCGCCATGAACAGCGACGCCTTGAACGTCGCATGGTTCATGATGTGGAAGACCGCTGCCACGGCAGCCAGAGGTGAATCGAACCCGAACAGTAGTGTGATGAGGCCGAGGTGGCTCACGGTCGAATGCGCCAGCAGACCCTTGAGATCGTGAGCGAACATCGCGCGATACGCGCCGAGCACGAGCGTCACCACGCCCGCACTGCTCACGAGGTAAAACCAGGCATCCGTATGGGCCAGGACAGGATAGAGGCGCCCCAAAAGGAACACGCCTGCCTTCACCATGGTAGCGGAGTGAAGGTACGCACTGACCGGTGTTGGTGCCGCCATCGCGCGCGGCAACCAGAATTGGAAGGGGAACTGGGCCGACTTGGTGAACGCGCCGACCAGCACCAGCACCAGCATTGGCACGTATAGCGGGTGTTCCTGTACCGTGCCTGCCGCGGCAAGGACTGCGGTCAGCTCGAAGCTTCCCACGATGCTGCCCAGCAGCAGCACACCTCCGAGAAGCGCCAGGCCGCCTAGACCGGTAACGACTAGCGCCATGCGCGCGCCGCTCCGCGCCCCTGCGTCCCGATGCCAGTAACCGATGAGCAGGAACGAGCTCAAGCTCGTGAGCTCCCAAAACACCACCAGCAGCACGAGATTGCCGGCGAGCACGACGCCCATCATCGAGCCCATGAACAGCATGAGACTCGCGAAGAATCGAGGCAGGCTTTCGTCTTCCGAGAGGTAGTACCGGGCATACAGCAGGATCAGGAGGCCGATGGCGAGCACGAGGAACGCGAACATCCATGCATATCCGTCCATGCGAATCGTGAGCTGTAGACCTAATGACGGTACCCACGATCGACTCGCCTCCAACACGACGCCTGCGAACACACGGGGCGTTTGGGCGAGCAGCAGCGCCAACGCACCCAAGGTCGGCAACGCCGCTGACCAGGCCAGGCGGGCCGCCATGTCCCCTCGGCCGCGCACCAGCAGCGGCGGTAGCGCCCCGAGGAATGGCAGCAGTACTATGAATAGCAGCGTCACTGGTCGATCCAAGAGCGAGGCGGGCGCCGTCCCCATGTCGGCGCGGGGGAAGGTGCGATCGAAGCGTATCGCCGCGAGCGGACCTTACTTGCTCAGGCAGGCGCGCGCCGGTATCGAGGCGCGTGCACTCGAGACGGGCCCAGACTAGCGGAAAGCGTTGTCTTTTCCGAGCCCGCGATCGGTCGCGTTGACTAGGCAGGCCATGTTTCCGTGCGGGTGCCGGTTCTCGTACATGAGCTGGTGCGCGGTCGGAATGCCGTCGAAGCCAAAGGTCTGGGTCAGACATGGGTCGATGCGGCCGCGCAGCACGAGCTCGTTGAACTCCGTCGACTGCTGATCGTTGGCGAAATGCGAGCCCTGGAGCCGCTTCTGCCGCATCCACAGGTACCGCAGATCGGCCATCGCGTTGTATCCGGTCGTGCCCGCGCAGATCACCACCATGCCACCGGTGTCGCAAACGAAAACCGACGTCGGCACGGTGGTCTGGCCGGGGTGCTCGAACACCAGAGCCGGGTTCTTGCGCTCTCCGACGATGTCCCAAATCGCCTTGCCGAAACGGCGGGCCTCTTTGAGCCAGGCAGCCTGCGCTTCCTGATCTTTCCAGTCGGGCAAGAGGCCCCAGTGGTTGAAGTCCTTACGGTTGATACACCCCTTGGCGCCGAGCTTCTCGCAGAATTCGAACTTGTCCGGCGAGGACACGATCGCGACCGGGGTGCCGCCGAGCTCGCGCACGATTTGAATGGCCATGGATCCGAGCCCACCGGCTCCTCCCCAGACGAGAACGACGTCGCCCGGACGGACGACATTGGGCGGCCAGCCGACGAGCATGCGGTAGGCGGTTGCTCCGACGAGCATGTATGCAGCGGATTCCTCCCAGCTCAGGCCCTCGGGTTTGGGAAGGCACTGATGTGCCTGCACCCTCGTGAACTGGGCGAAGCTCCCCCAACTCGTTTCGTAGCCCCAGATACGAAAGCTCGGAGCGTACATCGGGTCGCCGCCGCCGTGAGCGGCCGGGTCCTCACGACGCCACTGCCCGCAATGCATCACGACCGCGTCACCGACCTTCAAGTTTTGGACCTCGCTCCCAACGGCCCACACGATGCCCGATGCATCGCTGCCCCCGATGTGAAATCCAGACGCGTCGGGGAACCACGGATCCTTGGGTCGGTTCTTGGTGACGTCGATCGGCGTCCCGAGCCCGGCCCACACGTTGTTGTAGTTGACGCCCGCGGCCATGACGTAGACGAGGACGTCGTCGGGGCGAAGGTCCTTCGGCGTAGAAACGACCTCGACCTCGAAGGCTTTCGTAGGTTCGCCAAAGCGTTCCGGTCGGATCACCTGCGCGTACATCTTGTCCGGAACGTGTCCGAGGGGTGGGAGCTCGCCGAGCTCGTACAGATCCTTCTTGGTTGCCGACATCTTCTTCTCCAGCTCCTCTCAGAAAAATGGGCCTGCCGCTCTCACCGCAGCTAGCCCGAATTCGTGAGCGGTACCAGCCCGCTAGCGACGAGGATTAGCCCAACAAGCCGTCCCCCGCTAGTCGGCCAAGGCCCCCCGAGGGCTGAGACGCTACCCGCGGGAAGCGGTTTCGATTTGAGATGATCGTGTACATGGCCGCACCCGGAACTTCTGCGCCTTGGCCCGCCTGATGCAGCCCACCCAGGTGCGTCCACTTGTGATTGGCGAAGAACGCGTTACCAGGCTGCCTAATGGCCTTCGAGCTTGCACTGGCCACGATTCTGTCCCCCGTGGTTCTCTTCTTCGTGCTGGGACTCGGTGCTGCGCTGGCACGCTCGGACATGGCGATCCCAGAGTCCTTCGCCAAGGGCATCGCCATCTACCTGATGATGGCCATCGGGATCAAGGGCGGCGTCGAGATGTCCAAGAGCGGCCTCGGCCCTGATGTCCTGGCGGTGATGGGCAGCGCGATCGCGCTTTCGTTCCTGCTTCCGTTGGTCGCGTATGTTCTTCTACGCGTGAGCACCAAGCTCGGCAAGATCGACGCGGCGGCCACGGCTGCGCACTATGGCTCGATCTCGATCGTCACGTTCGTGGCAGCGACACAGGCGGTCTCCTTGGCCGGTCTCGACACCTCGGGCTACTTGGTCGCTGCGGCGGCACTCATGGAGACGCCGGCCATCATGACCGCGCTTCTTCTCGTGGGGCGTGAGCGAACCCGCCAAGAAGCCCACCCGGGTGGCGGGAAGCGAGAGCTCTTTCGAGAGGTTGCGCTGAATGCCTCGGTGGTGACGCTGCTCGGGGCGCTCGTCATTGGATGGATTACCGGCACGGAGGGCATGGCCAAGGTGGAGCCTTTTTTCGTCACGCCGCTTCAAGGCGTGCTTTGTCTGTTTCTCCTCGACATGGGCCTCGCCGCAGGACGCGGGCTTCGCAAGGGTTACAAGATGCTCGGGCTCTCCACGATCGCGTTCGGGCTCTACATGCCGTTGGTGTCCTGCGCGATCGCGACGCTGGGGTGCGCGATTCTTCCGATGTCGGCGGGCGATGCCGCGCTCTTCATCACGCTCTGCGCGTCGTCTTCGTACATTGCCGTGCCTGCGGCGATGCGGCTCGCGCTGCCCGAAGCGAGGCCCTACATTTACCTCACGTTGTCCCTTGGAGTGACCTTTCCCTTCAATCTCACCGTTGGCATCCCCCTGTACATTCTCGCTGCGCAGTGGGTCGCTGGATAGGAGTATCACGGTGCATGACAAACGCAGACTCGAGCTCATCGTGGAGCGCATGGCACTGACGAGGGCGGGCAACATTCTCGAGGCCGCTGGGCTCACCGGCTACACGGTATTGCCCGCGATGGCCGGCTTCGGCAACGATTCGCACTGGCAGAGCGCGGGGGATCTCTCCGAGACCCAGGAGATGGTGGTCGTCATCGCGATCGGCGATGACGAGAAGATCGAGCGAGCCTTGGAGGATTTGTCGAGATTGCTCAGCCGCCACGTGGGCGTGCTGAGCGTGGGCGATGTCCAGGTGATGCGCCCCGGCCGCTTCTGAGACGGTGTCGCATCTGCCGATCGCCTCGTCCGGCTTGGTACGCCCACGCACGCGACGCAACACACGAGCTGGCTCGTCGAAAAGATTCTCGACGCGCCAGCGAGCGGGCTAAGCTTCGGGACACATGTCCCAAAAGCCTCCATTCACGATGATCCGCGAGCTCCACCTCGCCGACTTCTTCACCCTGGCCAACGCCGGCTGTGGGGTGGCGGCGGTGTTCTGCGCGCTCATCTACGTCGACCGCGATGCGACTTCCTATTTCTACGTCGCGGTGGTCCTTCTCTTCGCCGCGCTCGTTTTCGACGTGCTGGACGGACGGATTGCCCGCTGGCGGCAGAAGCATTCCGTGCTTGGGCGGGAGCTCGACTCGCTCTCCGACGTGATCTCGTTCGGGGTCGCGCCCGCGGTACTTGCCTTCGCAGGGGGCATGCGCGGCGGCTGGGACTGGGCCGTGTTGATCTATTTCGTGTGTTGCGGTGTGGGCCGGCTCGCGCGCTTCAACGTGACCGCAGAGGCGCTGTCGGAGGGTCGCGACAAGGTCGCCTACTTCGAGGGCACGCCGATTCCCACCAGCGTGGTGCTGGTGGCGATCCTCGCCTCTGCCGCCTCGCAGGACCGGCTCGGCGAGGCGCTCTACTGGGGCGCGTGGACCATCGGGCCCGCCGTGCTGCATCCTCTCGCGCTGCTCTTCCTCTTGTCGGGGACGCTGATGATCAGCAGGTTGCGCATCCCCAAGGTCTGACCTCACGGCTGCTGGGTGCGTCCGATGATCCATGCCTGGATGTCGGCCATGACCTCGTCCTTCAAGGCGGGTTCGCTGAGCAGATTATGATAACCGCCCTCGTAAATCTCGAGCGTGGTGTCGGTGCTTCCGGAATTTTCAATCATCATTTCGTGTCCCGCCAGGGTTGCCACTTTGTCCTCACTTCCCCACTGCATCAGCATGGGAGTCTCGATGGCGGGAACCAGCTCGGGCAGTAGGGATTGACACCGAAGCAATTCCACCGCGTACGCAAAGGTGAGCTTCTGCTTGGAGGCCAAGGGGTCTCGTTCCCATTTGCGTAAGGCTTCTGGGTCACTCGTGATGAGCTTGGGATCGAAAGGCCGGCGGAATCCTTTCTTGGGAAAGATCCGGGCAAGCAGCCTCAGAATCGTCACGACCGGCGCGGGCGGCACCTGTGCGGGGTCGATCTTGAACGCGCCGGAAAGTCCGATCAGGCCGCTAAACAGATCCGGATGCAATGCAACCGTCATGGCCCCGATGAGTCCGCCAATGGATTTGCCCAGTAAAAAGCGGTAGCGGACCCGGCCGTGATGGTCGCGGCGATGGACGCGCTCGTACTGGGAGACGACATCGCGGACGAATGTTTCCATCTCATTCATGTACATGGGCTCGCCGTCGCTCAGGCCCCATCCCCTCATGTCCGCGGCGAAAACGGCGATGCCTTGCCGAGCCAATCGTTCGCCGAGCTCCTGATAGGCGCCACTGTGGTCCACTGTTCCGTGGTTGATGATCAGCGTGGCTTTCACGGGCTGATCGTCAGGGGGCTCCCATCGTCGGCTGAAAAGCCACAAGCGATCATCGAATGAGCGGTTGAACTGGCCGCTCATGCCCTGTGGCACGGATGGGGCTCGCCTTGCGTCGGGATACTTGACGGGCCGGTGGGGCGGGAAGGCTCGGGAGCGGGTTGCGGCGGTTGAAGTATCCATATCCCCTCGTTCGGTGCGCTCAGATGGCATCGTTGCGGTGAAGTCAGCGCGCGCCTTCTCCGGCGTCCTTGGATCCGGCGCGCGGTACGGGCTGACCGCAATGAGGGCACCTCTCGGCTTCGCGACACCCCACCACATCGCTGCCGTTCTGGCCGGTGAGCACGCTCCAAGTCCTCGCGCGGAGCTTCTCGTATCCGCGTTGTGTATGCATTGGATCTTCCACGCGACGGATTGTGCACCGTACGAATGACGTTGCCTACCCGAGATCGAAAACGATGCCCGAGATGACTCGGAAATCGTTTCGAGTTGCTAGGTCTGGAAGCTCAGGCCGACGACCGTTAGCGGCCCGATAGTCCGAGGACGCTCTGATGCAGGTCGACTTGATCGAGGTTGGCCGGACGTGTTCGGCGGCTCACAGTCGATAGAAGAGCCTCCCGCTCACCACCCAAGAGTTGCGCACGCTGATGTCGAACGCTCTGTCGCCGTTCGGCTGCACTGCTCTGTACCGATTCCTGACCGAGCCCCCCGCGAAGAGCCCGAACCACAGGCCTTTGACGAAGCGGAAGTTGGCGGCCGCGCCGAGATCGATCGTGGAAATTTGAACCAAGAAATTATTGAGTAGCGGATTCACCCTGTTCGTGGCGCGGAATTCGTTGCCTGACACCCTCCCTCGAAATCCGATCTCGGTGCGTTCGTGAGGAATGAACAGGAGCTCGCCTTCCGACGGGAGAATCGCTTCGACGCGAAACCAGCGATGTTGGTACGAGAGCTGTGCCAACGGAATCGGCGCCGGAACGCCGAAGTCGGGGTTGTAGCTGAGACCGACGCCGAGTGTCAGGTCGTTCCGAAGGGTGAAGCTCGCGAGGATCAAGCCGTAGATGCGATCGTCATTCTGATCGACGTCCTTGAGATCGGAGAAAAGTCCCCAACTCAGTTGCGTGACCAACCATATTCGCTCTTTGAGCTCGGCCAGCAGCGAGAACTCCCAACCGATGGCGTAGAAGTTGAGAGGTTGCTCGCTCCTCGGGGTCACGTCGAAGTCCCAGCCTCGGTAGAGGAGGTGCCTCTGTTCGAAGAACAAGCTGTTGACCATGATGATGGTCTCGTTTTTGAAGGGGGTCGGGATGCCTCCCTTGAAGGAAGTCACCATCATCGACACCTGAAGGTCTTCTTCGAACGTGCCTACTTCCGGATTCGCCAGGTCCGAGAAGCCGTAGTACGAGAATTCGAGGGAGATCAATGTCGGGCCATGCCCTGGCGGCGATGCTTTGGTTGAATCTTTGGATTGTTCTTTTTCATCCGCGCGAACGAACGAAGGGATGGCAATCCAAGAAAGCGTCACGAGGACCAAGAAGGTCGCCGGTGCTCTCGTTTGGCTTGGGGAGCAAGACATCAAGATCCCGATTCAAGAGGGGAGAACAGCGTCACGGCGCGGCAACACGGCAGCCAACGCCAATACAACGGCCAGAAACACGAGCGCGATCCAGAGGGGCCTCATCGCATGAGGCGCGACGGACGCTAGAAACAGGTAGGGCTGGGCTCTGGCCCATAGCAGCAGCGACGCAAGAGCGAGAGATAGTCCAGCGAGCACGAACCGTCCGAGCCGACTCGTGGGGGTGAGGTGCGTGAGCACGCGAGGTCTTTCGCGTCGGCCAAGTACGAGGCCAAGAAGCAGCGCTGCGCATAGGGCCGACGCGCTGAGGATGATGGCCCACACGGCCCCGATCACGTATCGGATTCGGGTCATGCCGACCGGCGCAACGCGGTTGCACTCCGACCACACACGGAGCACGTACGCGAAAGGGGGCCAAGCCCTCTGGCTGTTGGACAGAAGGACGATTCCGTCGCCGCTGTCCGGGATGATTTGGAAGTGGCTCATCCAGCCGTAGCCCTGTCCTCCGTGCCAAACCGACCTGCGGGCGTCTGATAAGGGTTCCACGAAATGGCCGAGTCCGTAGGCCGGAGAAACAAAACGGAGTGGCCCACCCGTGGGAACCTGCGGAGCGTGCAGTAGCGCAATGGAGGAGTCCTCGAGCACCTGGTGGTCCGAGCGGAAAGCAGGCGACAGGCCGGCCTGCGCGCACCGCGCGACATCGGATACCGTCGCGAGAAGCCCGCCGGATGCGTGCGCTGGATAGACGTAAAAGGGAACCGCGGCGCCGTTTAGATCGTGGCCCTCTGGTATCTTTTTCGCCAACCCAGGCGTCCACTCGAAACTTGCGCTCGTCATACCCAAGGGGGACAACACCTCGCG
>DATIUW010000187.1:0-4074 GCA_035466435.1 Polyangiales bacterium
CTCGTCTTCGTCCCACTCGCCGGCGGCCGCCGCAGACGCCACGATTTGCTGCGCCAATACGTCGAGGGGGCCGACCGGGATCTCGATGCGATCGAGCTCACGACGTCGGACCGAGCGCATGAGCGCGGCACACTCGACCAAATCGTCTCGGCTCAGGGCAAAGAGCCGTCCGTTGGGCGTGCCGCCGTGCCAGTGCCCCGAGCGGCCCACCCGCTGCAAGAAGGTGGCGACGGAGTGGGGAGAGCCGAGCTGGCACACCAGGTCGACTTCACCCACGTCGATGCCGAGCTCGAGTGAGGCAGTCGCAACGACCGCACGGAGCGCGCCCGACTTCAGCCGCCGCTCTGCATCCAGTCGGTGGGCGCGTGCCAGGCTGCCGTGATGCGACGTCACCGCTTCTTCGCCGAGAAGCTCGCTCAGGTGCCGGGTGACGCGTTCGGCGAGGCGGCGCGTATTGACGAAAATCAGAGTCGTCCGGTGGGCCTCGACCAGCGCGGCCAGCTTTCGGTAGATCTCCTCCCACACTTCGTTCGAGATGACGGTTTCGAGTGGAGAGCCTGGCAACTCCAATGCCAGATCCATCTCGCGTTGGTGGCCCACGTCGATGACACGGCAGCCGACCGGACCCTCGGTGGTCTGACGAGCGCCCACCAGGAATCGAGCCACGTCTTCGATCGGGTTTTGCGTGGCGGACAAGCCAATTCGGGTGATGTCCCGGCCGACCAGCGCCTCCAGACGCTCGAGCGTGAGAGCGAGGTGGGCGCCCCGTTTGTTGCTCACCAACGCGTGAATTTCGTCGACGATGACGGTTCGTACGTCGCTGAGCATCCGCCGTCCGCCTTCGCTCGTGAGCAAGATGTAGAGCGACTCCGGCGTCGTCACGAAGACGTGCGGTGGCTGCCGCACCATTTTCGTTCGCATGTGTGCGGGCGTATCGCCCGTCCGGACCGCCGTCCGGATGTCTACGTCGCCGTACCCCATCTCCTCGAGGGTGAGGCGGATGCCCGCAAGCGGCTGCTGCAGATTCGTTTCGATGTCGTTGCTGAGAGCCTTGAGAGGCGACACGTACAAGACGCTCACGCGATCCTCGAGGCCTTCATCGAGCCCGCGCCGAACCAGGTCGTCTATCGCGCAAAGGAAAGCAGCGAGCGTCTTTCCAGATCCCGTGGGGGCTGCGATGAGCGTGTGCCGCCCCTCGCGAATCGCGGGCCAGCCCTCGGTTTGAGGCGGGGTGGGCTCACCAAAGGTTCGCTCGAACCAGACGCGAACTGCAGGGTGAAAGCCAGTCAGCGACATGACCGCCTGTATCTAGCACCGAGGGGCAGCTACCAACAGTGCCCACACCCGCAGCAGCGTCCGCATACCTCGATTCCCGGACCCCGATCCTAAAAACGCGATCCTCCGCGCCGTCGCGGGCTCAGCGCTGCGCCGACGACGACCGCCTCGCCGATCGCAATGGGGCTCTTCAAGGAAGCTCGTAGCGATCGGCCGATGGTAGCCGACGGCCGCTGTCGCGTGGCGCGGTGTTGCGGCTCTCGTTCTTCTGCTTCCATCCCCCCGATCGATCGTCGCGCGGCGTCCAAGATCGAGTCGTGAAGGGTGGGTTGAGCGGCGGCGGCGAGCACGGCGGCTGCGATGATTCGACGGGAGTCGGCGCGGGCCGTGCCTCCTCTGGCGAGCACCTGCATCAGCCCTTCGACCTCGGCGTGGTCTGCGTGCAAATACGCCAGCCCCGGGATGTTCATCAGCTGGAAACCCTCGAGCTCCGGCCAGGGGCTCAGCGCGAGCGTGTCGATCATGGTGTCGGCCAATGAATGCAATGCCTGATCGGACAAGCCCGCCCATTGGCCGCCGATCGGCAGAAAATAGAGATCTACGTCGCGATGCTCGGCTTCCCATTGCTCCCAGAGCAAGTCCGCCTCGTGGTGGCGTCCCAGATGATGCAGCACGCGCACACCCATGTAGATGCGAAGTCGGGCCGGAGGTTTCTCGTCGATCAGTCGCCCGTCTCGGAAGACGGCCGCCGTGCGCTGCGGAGAGCCTGGATTGCGGTGGGAGCGCCGGAGCATCTCGACGTAGGCGGGTCCGAGCAGGAACGCGCCGATCAAGTCGCTGAAGATCTCGGGAAGCCAGACGCCGAACAGCTGAGCGAGCCAACGGCCGTCGACCTCCGCATCCGAGCTGGGCACCTCCAGCTCGTACGGGAGGCCGAGGCGGTCATGGAGGTCTTCCTCCAAGTTCCTCAGGCTGTAGTAGAAGTCACGCCCGACCTCCGCAGCGATCGAAGGCCACCGCCAGAGACTGTGCTCGAAATCGGAGGGCAGCCGAAGCGGGGCGACGCGGGTCGATGCCAAGCGGGGCGTGATGGACCAGCTCCAATCACCGCTCAACGGAACCGGTTGGCTGGTCGTCAGGCCGAGGCCTTGCGCGCGCGCAAGCTCGATGAGCGGGGCGTAACAGTCGTCGGCCATCTGGTCCGCCTGGGTCAGGGCCGATCTCGGCGCGAGCATTCGCTGCCGCATCATTCTGCTCAGGTGCCGAAGAAGCTCCTCCAGCCCTCGAAGCGCGGTCGTCTCTTGCATGATCGTAGACGACGTCGGAGCTCCCTGAAGAGATCGATCGATTGCCTGCAGACGGCCGAGGAGATCCTCGCGCAAGGCGGGCGCGAGCCGAGCCAGCCGCGGATTGCCCTCGGCCTGTCGCAGCAAACGCATCGACTCTTGCTCGATCCGATTTAGCTCCCTGCGGGCCAACTCGAGGACGTCGGGTTGCTCCTCGGGTTTGGCGAGCGGGGGCGCAGGTGGGCGCGGAACCGGCTCTGAGGTGGGCTGCGGGGCGGGTGTAGTCCTTTGCTCTCGGGAGCTCCCTGCGCTGGGCTCTGCTCCTCGTGACCGTTTGGCGGTTTCGGTCTTCTGCTTGCGGCGATCGAGCAGCCGCTTGAAAAGCGGAAACAAGATGTAGATCAGCAGGGCGATCTCACCGAGATGATCTCGAAGCAGGTCCTCCATCAGCTCTCAGCGCTCGATCGGTTTGTAGTCGATGACCCGGCGTGCGAGCGGGCCTTTGCCGCGCTTGGCGATCAGCTCCGCGAGAATCAGGCGCGCCACGAGCTTGTTCGGCTGCGCGAAGACCCCTCGGAGGGGCAAGGGCTTAGGCTTGCTCGTCATCGTCCGATTCGCCCGTGGCTTTGCTGATCGCATTGCGCATGTCGGTATCGGCCGCGACGTTGCGCAGGTTGTAGTAGTCCATCACGCCCAAGTTTCCTTTCCTGAACGCTTCGGCCATGGCCTCCGGAATCTTGGTTTCGGCCTCGACGAGCCGAGCACGCATCTCCTCGACCTTGGCCCGCATCTCCTGCTCCGCCGCTACGGCTAGCGCCCGCCGGCCCTCGGCGCGAGCTTGAGCGACCTGCTTGTCCGCTTCGGCTTGTTCCGTCATGAGCTTCGCACCGATGTTGGTGCCGACGTCGATGTCCGCGATGTCGATCGAGAGGATGTTGAACGCAGTGCCGCTATCGAGGCCGCGCGCGAGGACATTCTTCGAAATGCTGTCGGGGTTCTCGAGCACTTCGGCGTAGTTCTGTGCTGAGCCGATGGTCGAAACGATGCCCTCACCGACACGCGCAATGACCGTTTCTTCGGTCGCGCCGCCCACCAGCCGGTCGATGTTGGATCGAACGGTGATCCTCGTGACGACCAAGAGCTGGATGCCGTCCTTGGCGACAGCGGTGATCTTGGGTGTGGTGATGACGCGCGGATTCACGCTCGTCTGCACGGCATCGAGCACGTCACGACCTGCGAGATCGATCGCTGCGGTCTGCTGGAACTTGAGGCCGAGTCCCGCTTTGTCGGCGCTGATCAGCGCCTTGACCACGCGCTCCACGTTGCCCCCGGCTAGGTAGTGCGACTCCAGCGTATCCGTGTCGATGTTTAAGCCTGCCTTGGCAGCCGCGATCCGCGGGTTGACCACTGCGCCGGGCGACACCCTTCGAAGTCGCATGCCGATCAGCGCGCCAATGCCGACGGCGGCACCGCTCGACCAGGCAGCGACCCAGAGGCGAATCGGGATCAGCCA
>DATIUW010000188.1:0-4404 GCA_035466435.1 Polyangiales bacterium
TGTTCCGCGTCGGCTTCCTACTCACCGGCTCCCGCCCCTCCCTCGCCGAGCTCTGGCGCCAAGCGAAGTAACGACCCCGGCGGCTCGTTGAATCGAACCCCGGAGAACGGGTCGCGACGGGCGTGCTCGCGCCCGGGCGCCCCGTCGCCCCCACCGCCTCAAGTCCACCTACGACTAGGCGCCGGCCCGTTCGCTGTGCTGCCCATCCCGACCCGTCCTCCTCCGTAGAAGTCGACGTACGGAGGGCTCGGAGAAACGCGACATGAGGTGGAGCGGACGTGCGAAGTGCCAATCGGCAAGACAGCAACCAGCTCCGATCGGCGCGCCGCCCGAGGGGCGGGTTGCGTGGCCCAAGCTCACAAGTGCACCGGGCCACCTTTGCAAGCCGCCCCGTTCCGTGGAACCTCGTGTCGCGTTTTTCCGAGCCCGGTGCTTACGGCCTACTCGACCGGATCGGGCATTGGAAGCGCTGTGGCTTCGAGGAGCTTGCCGGTCGTGGGCTCCGCGGCCGAGTAGAACTCGACGCGCATCGCCGTGAAGTCGATCAGCGTGAACGTTTGCTCGTTTTCGCGGTAGATCGTCCCGGCGTTGATCACGGTGAGACCGGGAAAGACCCGCACCATGCGCTCGTGCGTGTGTCCGCCGATCATGAACTGCACCTCGTCGTCCAGCATGAGCTCGCGAAGCGAGGGAATGTCTTGAAGCGCATAGCCCCGCGTGTCGGGGAGCAGCCAGGCTTCATCGTCCATGCCTACCCCGTGACACAGCAATGCCTTGCCGGCGGGAGTGACGTACCGACGCTCTCTCGGAAGCTTCTGCAAAAAAGCACGGGACGCTTCGTTCACCATCTGGGTCGCACGCTCGAGATTGCGATGCTCACCCGTCAACAACCAACGCTCGTGGTTGCCAGCAACGCACTGCACGTTTCGTTCCTGCAGCATGGCCAAGGTCGCGTCCGCGTCGCCCGGACCGTCTACCAAGTCGCCCACGCAGAGCACCGCGTCGACGTTCATGCTCTCGAACGCATCGAGCACCCGGCCGAGTGTTTCGGACTCGCAGTGCACATCGCCGACGACCCCTGCCCGTCCGAGCATGCCCGTGTCGCTCACGCCTTCAACTTAGGCGCTTTCCCGGGGCAAGCCAAGAACCCGCGCGGCTGGTGCATCATGGAAGGGTGTTGTAGACCCCGGCTCATGCTCGATCTGCGCTACGTGAGCGAAAATCTGCCCGACGTGAAAGCGGCCCTGTCTCGCCGTGGGTTTGCCGATGCCGAGCTCTTGGACCGACTCGGCAGACTCTCCGAGGAGCGGCGAAACCTGATCACCAGGGTCGAAGGTCTGCGCCAAGAACGCAACGAGGCCAGTCAGGCGATGGCCAAGATCGCCGACAAGAAGTCCGAGTCGTTTCAAGCGAAGCGCGAAAGGCTGCGCGCCCTCGGCGACGAGATCAAGCATGGTGAGGCCCAGCAAGGTGAGCTCGAATCCGAGCTCGAAACGATGCTCCTGAACCTACCGAACCTTCCTCATCCGGATGCGCCGGACGGCCGGAGCGAACGAGACAACGTGGAGGTTCGCGTATGGGGCGACAAGCCGTCCTTCGACTTCCAACCGCGTGACCACGTCGAGATCGGGTCGCAGCTGGGGATTCTCGACTTCGAACGAGCGGCCAAGATCAGCGGATCCAGATTCGTCGTCCTCAAAGGGCTCGGCTCGCGGCTCAACCGAGCATTGATGCAGCTCATGCTCGACGTGCACACCACCGAGCACGGCTATGAGGAGGTCTGGCCCCCCGTGCTCGTGAAAGACAGCGCCATGAGGGGAACGAGCCAGCTTCCGAAGTTTGCCAAAGACGCGTTTCGCATCGCGAAGGACGAGGAGTGGGAGGCGCAGGCCGAAGCGCAGGGCCATGATCTCTATCTCGTGCCCACGGCCGAGGTTCCAATCACGAACTTGCATGCCGACGAGATCGTCGCCGGCTCCGACTTGCCGCTTGCCTACACGGGGTACACCGCCTGTTTCAGGAGCGAGGCAGGCAGCTACGGCAAGGACACACGAGGAATGATTCGGGTTCACCAGTTCGACAAGGTCGAGCTCGTGCGGTTTTGCCGCCCCGAACAGGGCGAGGCGCAGCTCGAGATCCTGACGGGACACGCCGAGGCGATTCTTCGGAAGCTCGGTCTGCACCATCGGGTCGTCGAGCTCTGTGCGGGCGACATGGGATTTGCCGCACAGAAGTCGTACGACCTCGAGGTCTGGCTGCCGGCGCAAGACGCGTACCGCGAGATTTCGAGCTGCTCCTGGTTCGGCGACTTCCAGGCCCGTCGCATGAGAGCTCGATTTCGACCCGATCCAAAGGCCAAGCCGCAGCTCCTGCACACGCTGAACGGGTCGGGTCTGGCGATTGGGCGGACCTTGGTGGCGATTCTCGAGCAGAACCAACGAGAGGATGGTTCGGTGACCATACCCGAGGTGCTGGTCCCTTACATGGGCGGCATCGAGCGCATCCCCCCCGTCTCATGACCGCCCTCGCGATTCAGCGAGACGTTCCACTCGCTCCGCTGACGACCTTGGAGCTGGGAGGTCCCGCCAAGCATTTCATTCGCGTCGCCGACGAGCAAACGTTGGTCGAAGCCCTCCGCTGGGCTGCCGAGCGCGAGATTCGTTCCGCGATGTTGGCCGGCGGCTCGAACCTGATCGTGCCTGACCATGGTTTCGACGGCCTGGTTATCCACATGCAGATCGGCGGTCTCGATTTCTCACGGCTCGGCATGGTGAAAGTAGGCGCAGGCGTGCCGTGGGAAGCCGTGGTCGATGGAGCCGTCTCGCGCGGGTGGGCTGGGCTCGAGTGCTTGACCGGGATTCCCGGCTCTGCGGGCGCGACGCCGATTCAAAACGTCGGCGCCTACGGGCAAGAAGTCGCAGAGGTCATCGAGAGCGTGCGCGTCCTGCGTCGAGACACGCTTTCCTTCGAAACCTGGGGCCCGGAGGATTGCGCGTTTGCCTATCGCGGCAGCCGGTTCAAACGCGAACCGGATCGCTTCGTCGTGTGCTCGGTTCGCTTCGCGCTGCGGCCCGGGGGGCGCGGAACGATCCGATACGCGGAGCTCGAAAACGCGCTGCCAGCCGGGGCCTCCCTCGAAGAAATACGGCGCATCGTGCTCGAGCTGCGCCGCCGCAAGTCGATGGTGCTCGATCCGAACGATCCCAATCGACGCTCCGCCGGCTCGTTCTTTCTGAACCCCGTGGTGTCAGTCGCCGTCGCCGATCGGATCGCGGCGCAGGCTGCGCGGGAGGGCTTGGTGGCCCAGCCGAGCGACTGCCCGCGCTTCGCTGCCGAGCCGGGCCGAGTGAAGCTCGCAGCGGGCTGGCTCGTCGAAAAGGCGGGCATTGCCAAAGGGACACGCCGCGGAGCGGTCGGCGTTTCCAGCAACCACGCGCTTTGTCTGGTGCACCATGGGGGAGGCACGACCGCCGAGCTTCTCGCCTTTGCTTCGGAGATCCAGGCGCGTGTCGCAGCGCGCTTCGGCATCACCCTCGAGCGCGAGCCCCAGCTCTTGGCCTGAGAGCTACGGCTCGATCAAGGGTCTGCGAAGGGATCGCTGTACGCAGGGTTGGTGAGAAGCTCTTCGTCGGTGAGCGCCCGCAAGAACGCGATCAAGTCTTGCTTTTCTTGCTCCGTGATGGCGAATCCGTTCAACAGCGCGCTCTTGTTGGGGTTGTCCCTACCGTCACCTGCATACGGACCGCTTTCAATCAAACGGCCGCCGCGGGCGTAGTGGTCGATGACCTGCTCGAGCGTTTCGATCGAACCGTCGTGCATGTATGGCGCGGTCAGAGCGACGTTCCGAAGGCTCGGCGGCTTGAACCGCCCCTTGTCGGTCACCTCACCCGTCGTGTCGAACAGTCCCTCGTTTCCGGGTGGATAGCTTCCCTGCTCATCCAGATTGTAGAGACCGTTGTTCATGAAGAACTTCTGATCGAACACCTGCCCCGCGTCATCCGATGACTGCGAGAACAAGAAGCCGCCATGACAATGAAAGCACTCGAAGGCGTCCGCGACGCCGGCCGCGTTGGTGCCGCCGAAGAACAACGCCATCCCCCGTTGCTCCGATTCGTTCAGCGCGGTCCGATCACCCTGCTGCCACCGATCCACCTTGGAGTTGAAGCTGGTGACCGATCGCTGGAAAGCAGCGAGCGCCTTGGTGATGCTGTCGAGACTGATCGGATCTCGTTCGTCAGGGAATGCCGCCGCGAACATCTCCGGATACCGCGCGTCGCCACGCAGGCGCTCGAGCAACTCGTCTTCGCGGTTGGCCATGCCGAGCTCGACGGGATCCTCTCCGAACATGGGCACGAGCGCCTGGCGTTCGAGCCTCACCAGAGTCTCGTTCGCCCACGTCAGAGA
>DATIUW010000189.1:0-56295 GCA_035466435.1 Polyangiales bacterium
CACCGAAGCCGCCATCAAACCGGGCCGATGGCTCAATACCGGAGACGTCGGGAGGTTGCAGGACGGCAAGCTGTACATCGCGTCGCGCAAGCGCGACCTCATCCTGCGCGGTGGCGAAAACGTCTACCCATTCGAAATCGAGCAGCGTCTCGAAACACACCCGGCAGTCGCGGAGGCAGCCGTGATCGGGGTCGATGACGAGGAGCTGGGTCAAGAGGTGAAGGCGATCGTCGTGTTCGAGGATGAGCACGAAATCTCGGACGAGGAGTTGGAGCGTTGGGTTGCAGAGACCCTCGCCTATTACAAAGTCCCTACGCAGTGGGAACGCCGCAGTAGCCCACTACCACGCAATGCAACTGGAAAGGTGCTGAAGAACGCCCTGCGCGACCCGCAGGATTCGATGTTCATCGAGGAGTAAATCATGCCCGAAGCCGTGATCGTTTCTACCGCGCGCACTCCAATCGGGCGTGCGTTCAAGGGCTCCCTGGTCGAGATGCGTCCCGACGACTTGGCCGCCATCGTGGTCAAGGCAGCGCTCGCGAAAATTCCCAATTTGGACCCGGCCATGGTGGAGGATTTGATGCTCGGTTGCGCACAGCCGGCCGGCGAGCACGGCTACAACATGGCCCGCGTGGTCAGCTTGTTGTCGGGCGTGGGCTGTCCCGGTACGACCGTGAATCGCTATTGCTCCTCATCGCTGCAGACGATCCGCATGGCTGCACACGCAATCAAGGCCGGCGAAGGCGACTGCTTCATCGCCGCCGGCGTCGAGTGCGTCAGCCGCTTTGCGCTCGGCAAAGCCGACGGCATGGAGAACACCAAGAACCCGAAGTTCGGTGCGGCCGAGGCGCGCATGGCCGAGTACATGTCGCCGGACCGGGGCAATTGGGAGCCCGCGCCCGGGCTCCCGGACGTGTACATCACCATGCTCCAAACGGCGGAAAACGTCGCCCAATACGTCGCGGTCTCCCGGGAGGCGCAGGACGAGTTTGCGGCGCTCTCCCAGCAGCGGGCGGAGGCGGCACAGAAGTCCGGCTTCTTCGCGGAGGAGATCACGCCGGTCACCACGCCGAGCGGCAAAGTCATCGACGCGGACGACTGCCCGCGGCATGGAACGACGGTCGAGAAGTTGGCCGGGCTCAAGCCCGTTCTCCTCGAGCAAATGGGCAAGCGTGCCACGGTGACCGCCGGCAATGCCTGTCCGCTCAACGACGGCGCAGCTGCCGTGATCGTCATGAGCGATACGAGGGCCGACGAGCTGGGCATCGAGCCCTTGGCGCGCATCGTGTCCACCGGTGTGTCATCGCTCAATCCGGAGATCATGGGTCTCGGTCCCGTCGAAGCCAGCAGGCAGGCGCTCGAAAGAGCGGGCTTGACGATGAGGGACATCGATCTAGTCGAGATCAACGAGGCGTTCGCGGCTCAGGTCATACCTTCGGCGCGCCAACTCGAGGTACCGATGGAAAAGCTAAACGTGAATGGCGGTGCAATCGCCCTCGGTCATCCTTTCGGACAAACCGGCGCCCGGATCATGACCACGCTGATCCACAACCTCCAGTCTCGGGGCGGGCGTTACGGTCTCGAGACCATGTGCGTGGGCGGCGGCCAGGGAATGGCCGCAGTGATCGAACGGCTGGGCTGAGTCGAGCCAGCGGCACCGGTCGATCGGAGCGAGCGTCGCCGCCGAGCCTCTCGTCGCGTCGAGCGAGCTACTCGCCGGGCTTGTAGAGGCCCTTACCCGTGATCATCGGCAGATCGAGCGCCGAGAGGAGACCCGGAGGCGCTGCACATACCGCCGGGATCGCGTTGACGATTCGGGTGGCCGTGAGAACCACGCCGCCGACGGCATGATCTCCGTGCTCGTCCTCGAACTCGTATTCGACGCGCATGCTGGGAACGCCCTCGATGAGCACCAGGTACGAGCCGTTGCTTTGCGGCCACTCGGGCGCCAACTCGTCGTCGAGACGCGTCACGTGCTCGACGATGAGAGCCGGGCGGCCGTTCACGATGCCCTGAACCTCGAAGCGAAGCGCCCCGGTGGTCCCTTCCTCGATGCGATAAGGGCCTAACTGCAACGGCTTGATGGCCGGTCGTCGCTCGTGCACCTCACGGATCTCGTCGAGTTGCAGGCCCACTCCTTCTGCGAGCAGCCGCAGCGTGCCACCCCAAGCAAACGTGAGCATCCCTGGCATCAACAGGACAGGCGTGTGGTCCAGGGGCTTTCCGAAACCCATGATCTCGACAATCGTCTCGGGCTGATTGTACGTGGCATAGTTGATGATCTCTTGGATGCGGATCTCGCTCCAGTGCTCGGACAAGCCCGACAACACCAGAGGCAGCGTGTCGTTCGCGAAGCCTGGGTCGATGCCGGACGTCAGAAACGACGTGCCTCCAGCTTCACATGCTTCGCTCAGTCGTTTGGTGAACAGATCATTCAGCGTGGTTGGATGCACCAGCCCGACCATCGAGCAGGAAACCACGTTTTTGCCGGAGGCCAGTATGCGCGCCATGTCCTCGATCGCCTCGCCAGGACGCATGCCGGCATCGGCCGTATAACAAACACAGTCAGCATCCGAGGCGAGCAATGCATCGACGTCTCGGGTCGCTCGTATGCCCACGGGGTCGATGCCGCAGAGATCTCCGGCGTCTCGTCCTTCCTTGGCTTCGCTGCTCACGAAGAGGCCCACGAGCTGGAGCTCGGGGTGGCCGATGATGGCGCGTAGCGCGTAGCGGCCCACGTTGCCGGTGCTCCATTGAATGACTTTCAAAGACATCGTCGCGGTCTTTAGTGCAGGGCCGGGCCACTCGCAATGCTAGGATCGCGGCGCGAGGCCCCTTGGACAATACGAACCCCCACGAACGGCGGCGAGCCTTTTGGCGTTTGGCAACCGCGTGCACCGCACTGCTCTTGCCGTTGAATTGGAGTTGGTATGCATGGGCGCGGGAGATCCCCGGGTCGCTTCCTCTTTACATCGTCACGGGCAGCGCCCTCTATTTCGTGCTGCTGCGATGGCTCACCGGGATTCGTTTCGTAGAGCTGTCGCGCGAGGCCAGGTTCGTGGTGGTGAGCTCGACTCTGTTGCTCATCGTGTTCTTGGCTTTTGGCCGAGCAAACACCTACCAGCGGTTCTGGAAAGAGCTCGTACCCCTCGACATGCAGTGGCCCCTCTTGGGCTTCATGTACTTCGCCACGTGCAGCGTGCTGCTGCGCTTGGTCGTCCCCTACCTCCTGGTGCGATTCCATCTGCGACAGCCTCCGCGTGAGTACGGCTACGTGGTGCGCGGTGGCACCCGATGGCGGTGGGTGTACCTCGGCTTGTTCGCGGTGATGGTGCCGCTGGTGTTGTGGGCGTCGACGCTGTCGGATTTTCAGGCGAGCTATCCGCAAGGACGCGGCGTGGTCGTCGGCGATCACGCGTCGATCCGTCTGTTTCTGCTCTACCACGCCGCCTATTTCATGATGTTCTTGTCAGGCGAGAGCTTTTGGCGCGGGTACATGAGCTTCGGCCTGGGGCGCGACCTCGACGTCTTGGCCCTTCCATGGATGGTGATGCTCTACAGCATCGGCCACTACGCCAAACCGATCCTGGAGGTGAACGGCTCGATCGTGGCAGGCTACGTGCTCGGATATCTCGCCCTGCGGCACCGTTCGTTTTTTCTGGGCGCCCTTCTCCACTGGTCCATCGCCCTCACCATGGACCTCGCAGTGCTGTGGCACCGCAACATCATCTGGCATTAGGGGACACGCAGCGCCTCGAAAAAGCCTTTCTTTCCGGCCACCTACGATGCACAGCGCGGTAATCGAACCAGAAACCGCCTGCGCTTCGGAGGGCGAGCGGGTTTTCGCGGTACGGGCGGCAAGCCCATGGGAACACTTGCGTTCTGGTGGGGAAGCGTGTCCCCCTTGCAGAAAGTGGAACATGTTTCAGTCTAGGGGCGAGTGACGGGTGTCAACCGACAGATTTTGTTGAGGAAGCGTCCTGTCGGAGTGCCGTCGGCCGAGGATTTCGCCCTTGCGGAACGACCCGTGGGAAACCCCGGACCGGGGGAGGTGTTGCTCCGCAATCTGTACCTCTCGATCGATCCGGCGATTCGCGGATGGATGAGCGATGCGAAATCCTATCTCCCGCCGATTCGCATCGGGGAGCCGATCCGAAGCGGAACCCTTTCTCAGATCATCGCATCGAACGCCGATGGCTGGCCCGAGGGACAAATCGTACAAGCGCTCGCAGCGTGGGAGTCGCACAGCGTCGTGCCAGCACACGACCTGCACGGAAAGGTGCGACCGATCGAAGGCATCCCCCTCCATGCCATGTTGAGCGTGCTCGGCGGCACTGGATTGACCGCCTACTTCGGCTTACTCGAAGTGGGAAGGCCCCGTGACGCGGAGACGGTCGTCGTATCCGCGGCGGCTGGCGGCGTGGGTTCGATCGCCGGTCAGATCGCCAAAATCGAGGGCTGCCGAACCGTGGGACTGACCGGAAGCAGCGACAAGTGCGCCTGGCTGCTCGACGAGCTCGGCTACGACCTCGCCATAAATTACAAGACTGCAGACCTGCGCGCCGCGCTGGCGAAGGCCTGCCCTCGTGGCATCGACGTCTTTTTCGACAGCGTGGGAGGCGAGATCCTCAATACGGCCCTGACCCGTCTCGCACATCGCGGACGTGTCGTGTTGTGCGGCGCCATTTCGCAGATCAACGCATCCGAGCTGCCACCCGGTCCAAGTAACTATCTCCAGCTCCTCGCCAAAAGCGCCCGCATGGAAGGCTTCACCACCTTGGATTTCGCGAGCCGCTACGGTGAAGCCCGAGAGCGTCTCGCCGGATGGATCCTCGAGGGCAAAATTCACTATCGCGACGACATCGTCGAGGGGCTCGACCACGCGCCGGAGCATTTGCTTCGACTCTTCAGCGGCGAGCATCGCGGAAAACTGATGGTCAAGGTGGCGGACGCAGAGGTGTGACTATGGCTGGGATTTGTGAAGGACGAGTCGTGATCGTGACGGGCGCGGGACGCGGTATCGGCCGGGAGCATGCCCTCGAATTCGCGAGACAAGGCGCGAAGGTCGTGGTCAACGACCTCGGCGTCAGCAACAGCGGTGAAGGACCGAACGAGGGACCGGCGCACGACGTCGTCCGCGCCATTCGCGACATGGGCGGCGAGGCGGTCGCGAACGGTGCAGACGTGGCGAGCTGGGACGAAGCCGAGTCACTCGTCCGGCAGGCGGTCGACCAGTTCGGACGGCTCGACGTGGTGGTGAACAACGCGGGGTTCGTGCGTGATCGGATGTTCGTCAGCTGCAGCGAGGAAGAGTGGGATGCCGTGATCCGGGTGCACCTCAAGGGGCACTTCTGCGTGTCGCGGCACGCCGCCGCTTACTGGCGGGAGCGGGTCAAAGCGGGCGATGAAGTCGATGGCCGCATCATCAACACGAGCTCCGGCGCCGGCGTGCTGGGCAGCGTCGGGCAATCGAGCTACTCGGCTGCGAAGGCGGGAATCGCAACTTTGACCTTGGTACAGGCCGCCGAGCTCGGCCGCTACGGAATCACCGCAAACGCCATTTGCCCCATCGCGCGAACGCGTATGACCGAGGTCTTCGGCGACGCGATGAAGGCACCCGACGAAGGCTTCGATGAGAATGATCCCGCCAACGTCTCCCCGTTCGTGGTCTGGCTCGGCAGCTCGCAGTCCCGTGGCGTCACGGGACGCGTATGGGAAGTGTTTGGTGGAACCATTACCGTCTTCGACGGTTATCGCAGGGAGCAAACCGTCGACATCAAGAAGCGATGGAGCCCCGCCGAGATAGGTCCCGCGGTGGAAGATCTGCTTTCCAAAGCGCGCCCGCTGGTCAAGGTATACGGGACATGAGTCACAGCCTCGACTTCACCGATCGAGCGGTCTTGGTCACCGGCGGCAGCCGCGGCATCGGGCGGGGAATCGCGGAAGCATTCCTCGACGCAGGCGCCGAAGTGTTCGTATGCGGACGGCGCGAGCCGTACGAGCTGCCAAGCGCGGGCCACAAGCGAGCCTCGTTCGTCGTAGCAGACGTCCGGGATGCCGATCAGGTCGAGAGAATGGTCGAAGAGGTGCACGATAGGCTCGGACGGCTCGACGTCTTGATCAACAACGCCGGGGGAGCGCCCTACGCCGAAGCTGCCACCGCGTCACCTCGCTTCTCGGAGAAGGTCATTCAGCTGAACCTCGTTGCGGCGCTACACTGCGCGCAGCAAGCCAATCGAATCATGCAGAACCAAGAGTCCGGTGGCTCGATAATCAACATCGCGAGCGTATCGGGCGTTCGGCCCTCCCCTGGAACCGCGGCCTACGGTGCGGCCAAAGCAGGGCTCATCAATCTCACCGGAACACTGGCCATCGAGTGGGCGCCCAAGGTGCGAGTCAACGCAATCTCGGCGGGCCTGATTCGGACCGAGCAGGCGCACCTTCACTACGGAGACGATGCGGGGATGGCGCAGGTCGCGGAAACCGTACCTCTGAGACGGCTCGGGTCCCCTGAGGACATCGCTTCGGCCTGTCTATACTTGGCGTCCCCGCTCGCCTCCTACGTCAGCGGTGCGAATCTGTTGCTTCACGGTGGAGGCGAAACACCTGCCTTTCTTTCAGCGGCGACGGCAAATCGCGAAGAGTGAGCCCGATGGAGTTTTCTTTTTCAGAGGATCAGAACGAGCTGAGAAGGGCCGCCCGGCGCTTCCTCGAGGTTGCCTCTTCCGAGGAACGCGTCCGGTCGGCGATGGCAACCGAACGAGGCTATGACCCGGGCCTCTGGGAGCAGCTCTCGGACGAGCTCGCGTGGACTGCGCTGACCATCCCCGAACGGTACGGGGGCCTCGGCATGAGCTATCTCGACCTCCATCCGCTCATGGAGGAAATGGGTCGTGCCTTGCTGTGCGCGCCATTCCTATCGACCATTTGTCTCGGCGCCAACGCCTTGCTGCTCGGAGGCACGGACGAACAAAAGGAGACCCATCTTCCTCGCATCGCCGCCGGTGAAACGAAGCTCACCCTCGCCTACTCGGAAGACGACGGCCGACCTGGGCCAGACGGCATCCAATCCACCTACGTCAAGAACGGAGCGGATTACGTCCTCGAAGGTGCAAAGCACTACGTTCTCGACGGGCACACCGCGGATCTACTCGTCGTCGCGGCCCGTTCCGCTCGCAGCGCGGGCCGGGACGGAGTGAGCTTGTTTCTGGTGCCGGCCGATTCATCGGGCCTCAAACGCGCCTGGCTTCCTACGATGGACCAGACCCGCCGGCTTGCGTCGGTGGAGCTCGACGGGGTGGTCGTTCCGGCCGATGCGCTGCTCGGGCCGGAGGGCCGCGGTTGGGCGCTTTGTGACCGAACCTTGGATCTCGCGAGGATCGCCCTCGCGGCGGAGCAGGTCGGCGCAGCAGAAAAGACGCTCGAGATGTCGGTCGAGTACGCCAAGGTGCGACACCAGTTCGGACGTCCGATCGGGTCGTTTCAGGCGATCAAGCACAAGTGCGCCGACATGCTGACGATGGTGGAATCCGCACGCTCGGCGGCCTTCTATGCGAGTGCCCTCGCGTCTCAGGGCGAGACCGACTTGAGCGAAGCCGCCTCGATGGCGAAGTCCTATTGCTCCGATACGTTTTTTCACTGCGCCGCCGAGAACATTCAGATTCACGGCGGCATCGGTTTTACCTGGGAGCATCCGGCCCACATGTACTTCAAGCGGGCCAAGTCTTCCGAGGTTCTCTTCGGCGATCCGGCGTTTCACCGCGAGCGCGTCGCGCAGCATTTGGGGTTGTGATGGAGCTACAGCTTACCGAGCGAGAGCAAGCGTTTCGAAACGAGGTGCGCGCGTGGCTGGCCGAGCAGCTCGACGGCCCCTTTCGGCATCTGCGAGGACGTGGCGCGTCGGGCGACCAAGACTCCCACGTCGAGGAACGAATCGCGTGGGGCAAAGTGATGGGCGCCGCCGGATGGAACTGCATCGGATGGCCGAAGGAGCTCGGCGGAAGGGGCTGCACCATCAAGGAAGAGGCCATCTTCAACGAAGAGTACGTTCGCGCGAACGGCCCGGGCCGAGTGGGTCACATCGGCGAGACCTTGCTCGGGCCTACCTTGATACATTTCGGATCTCCGGAGCAGCAGCGGCGCTTCCTGCCCCCAATCGTCGCTGGAGACGAAATATGGTGTCAGGGCTATTCGGAGCCGGGCGCGGGCTCCGACCTCGCCAACGTGCAGACCAAGGCGATCCTGGCCGGCGACGAATGGATCATCGAAGGACAGAAGATCTGGACCTCCGGCGCGCTTCACTCCGACTGGTGCTTCGTGCTCTGCCGGACCGACTCCGATGCCCCCAAACACCGAGGGCTGAGCTACATCCTCGTACCCATGAGACAAGAGGGCATCGAGGTGCGCCCCATCAAGCAGCTGAGCGGTGCTTCCGAGTTTGCAGAAGTTTTCTTCGATGGTGCGAAGGCGCAGAAGGACCACGTCGTCGGCGGCGTCAACGACGGCTGGAAGGTCGCGATGGGCACCCTGGCCTTCGAGCGCGGCGCATCGACACTTGGCCAGCAGTACTTGTTCCAGCAGGAGCTCGAGCAGGTTCTGGAAGCTGCGAAGCGCAACGGCGCCTCGAAAGATCCGATCTTTCGCCAGCGTCTGGCTGCGGCCTGGATCGGCCTGAAGATCATGCGCGTCAACGCGCTTCGGACCCTCGAGCACCAGGGCGCCGACCTCAGCCGTGAGGCCCTGATTAGCAAGCTCTACTGGTCGAACTGGCATCGCGACTTGGGCAAGCTCGCCATGGATGTCCTCGGACCTCGGGCGGAGTTGATCGAAGGACCGCCCTATGAGCTGACCTCGATGCAAAAGTGGTATCTCTTTGCGAGAGCGGACACCATTTACGCCGGCTCCAACCAGATTCAGCGAAACATCATCGGCGAACGAGGTCTCGGTCTGCCAAAGGAACCAAGATGAGCAAGGACCCCTCATACGTCAGCGGGCACGGACTGCTGAAAGGCAAGACGGTATTGGTCACCGCGGCGGCCGGTACGGGCATCGGATTCGCCACCGCAGTCCGATGCGCAGAGGAGAACGCAGCGGCCCTGGTGATCAGCGACATCCATGAACGGCGCCTCGGCGAGGCGGCGGACAAAATAGCCAGCGAAACTGGCGTGCGGCCGGCCACCGTCCTCTGCAACGTCACCAAAGAAGACGAAGTGCAGGCGATGTTCGACTTCGCGACTGCCGAGATGGGGCACGTGGACGTGCTGATGAACAATGCGGGTCTCGGAGGTTACGCGAGGCTCGTCGACATGACCGACGATCAATGGAGCGTCGTCCTCGACGTGACGCTCAACGGATGTTTCCGGTGCACCCGCGCGGCACTCAGACACATGATGCCCCGAGGCAAGGGGGCGATCGTGAACAACGCTTCGGTTCTCGGATGGCGCGCCCAGGAGGGCCAGGCTCACTATGCGGCGGCCAAGGCGGGGGTGATGGCGCTGACCCGGTGCGCAGCCATCGAAGCCGCCGAGGCCAACGTCCGCATCAACTGCGTCGCGCCATCGCTGGCGATGCACCCCTTCCTCGCAAAAGTCACACCCCCCGGTCTATTGGAAGAGCTCAAAAAACGCGAGGCCTTCGGCCGAGGAGCCGAGCCATGGGAAGTCTCGAACGTCATGGTGTTTCTCGCGAGCGACTACAGCTCCTACATGACCGGCGAGGTCGTCTCCGTCTCGAATCAGCATGCGTGAAAGAAGCTACGCCGGCGTCTGCCTCCTCTGCCAGGCTTCGGAGTACCGCAACATGAACCACCGGATCAGAGGCGCGAGCATCTTGGTGAACGGTCGCGTGAAGCGCGACTCACGGCGAAGATGCGCGATGAAGCTTTCGAAGCGCTGACGCTGGTAGCCGAGGAGTGCCTGGCTCTCCGTCGTATCGAGCCAGTCGCAGTAGTATGCGTCTTTGCCATACGCTTCCGGGGGGAAGCGTCCCACGCCCCTCGCTTCGAACATGGCGCCGTACAGCTCGCCAAAGGTGAGACGGCAGCCTTCTCCGCCGCCTATCATCAGCGTCTTCCCGATCGCGTCAGGCGTTTCGGCGGCCCGGACTTGCGCGAGCGCTACGTCTTCGGGGTGGACCCACTCGAGTCGCGTCGCCGGGTCGATGCTGAACAGAAGGCGAAAGACGTCGGGCGACAGATCTCCGGCTGCCGTCTTGGCGCCAACCGAAACGCCGATTCGGAGCACGACGTACGGCAGACCGGACTCCTGCAAGAGCCTTTCGCACTCGGCTTTGTTCGTCGTGTAGTTGTCGGTACCGATCGCAGGATCGGCGGCCGTCAAGGGCGGACCTCCGGGAGCTCGCGGGCCGCAAACCGAGAGCGACGAAGAGAACACGAGAACCGGGGGATCCTCCCGTTCCTTCATCGCACGAAGGATGTTGCGAGTGCCTTCGACGTTGACCGCATGCGCGAGCTCGGGGTGCTTCTCCGAGGCCGGCGCGAGGACCGCGGCGTTGTGAATGATTGCGTCGCATTCCGCGACGCAGGGGCGGATGTCTTCGAATGAACGGATGTCTCCCCAAACGGTCTCCAAACGGCCCGCATAGCGACGGGCAGCCCTCCGGTTTCGCCGGCTAGGGACGTCGAAAGCAATGACCGAGTGGCCCTCCTGCAACGAGCGCTCGAGGCCTTCCTGGCCCAGCCGTCCAAATGCGCCGGTCACCAACACCCGCATGAATCGGAAGCTGACTCGTGCGACCCGACTCATCAAATTGAAGCTGTGCTCAGTTCCTGATACGAAGCGGAACACTTCCCTTTTGCGCGAGGAGACTGGATGCGGCTCGGACTGACATTGGGATACGCGGGTCCCCAACTGAACACGACGGTGCACGACCTGGTGAACATGGAAAAGATCGGGGAGGTCGAGCGCCTCGGGTACGACTCGATCTGGACTGCGGAATCTTGGGGCAACGATGCCGTCACGCCGCTCGCGTGGGTCGGGTCGCAGACTTCGACCATCAAGCTCGGCACCGCCATCATGCAGCTTCCCGGGCGCTCGCCCGCCAACGCGGCGATGACCGCCATGACCATGGACGTCCTGTCGAATGGGCGATTCATCATGGGGCTGGGAACCTCCGGGCCTCAGGTCGTCGAAGGCTGGCACGGCGTCCCGTTCAACAAGACCCTCACTTGGCTTCGTGAGTACGTGACCATCGTCAAGAAGATCTTCGCACGCGAGGCTCCCTTGGAATTCGATGGTGTGCGTTATCAGATCCCCTACAAGGGCGAAGGCGCATCGGGCCAGGGCAAGCCGCTGCGCAGCATGATCCGGAGCAGGCCGGACATCCCCGTCTATACGGGCTCCATGGCGCCCAAGTCACAGGTGATGTCCGCCGAGATCGCGGACGGCTGCTTGCTCACCTGCATGCATCCGGAACGCCCTGAAGTCCTCATGGAGAACTTCGACGAAGGCTTCGCAAAGGCTGGCAACGGAAAGAGCCTCGAGAGCTTCGACATCGCCCCGACGGTCGTGGTCATCATCGGCGATCCCGAGTACGCCATGATGCCTTGCAAGATGCAGCTAGCGCTCTACATCGGCGGCATGGGTTCGAAAGAAAAGAACTTCTACAAGGATTACTTGAGCCGCGTGGGCTTCGAAGAGGCCTGCGAGAAGATTCAGACGCTCTTTTTGGATGGCAAGCGCAACGAGGCCATCGCTGCCGTCCCGGACGCGATGGTGGATGCCCTGTATCTCGTCGGATCCAAGGATCGCATTCGCGACCGATTCCAGCGATGGAAGGATTCCCCGGTGGGAACTTTGATGGTCGGCTCACAGGACATGGATACGCTTCGGTTCATGGCCGAGCTCAACTCGTGAGGGAGCAATGAAAATTGGAATCGTAGGTGGAACCGGGCGCGAGGGACGCGGCTTGGCGATTCGCTGGGCCAAGGCCGGACACGACGTGTTCATCGGGTCTCGGCAGACTGAAAAAGGAGCTGCGAAGGCCGCAGAGCTTTCGGAGGAGCTGGGTTTGCAAATACGGGGCGCCGACAACTCGGCGGCCTGCAAAGAGGCCGAGTTGATCGTGGTCACCGTCCCATACGGCGCCCACCGCGCGACGTTCGAGTCGATCAAGGACGAGGTCGGGGACAAGATCGTCGTCGACATCACGGTCCCACTCAAGCCACCCAAGGTTCGGTCGGTCAACTTGCCCGAGGGCGAGGCGGCCGCCCTCGAGGCGCGCGCCCTCTTGCCCGAAGGAACGCGACTCGTCGCGGGCCTGCACCACATCAGCTCCGATCATCTGAGCGACCCGAATCACCCCTTCGATTGCGACGTGCTGGTTTGCGGCGACGACAAGGAAGCACGGGCGACGGTGATCTCGCTCATTTCCGATCTGGGCCTCCGCGGCGTCGATGCAGGCGTGCTCAAGAACGCCATCGCTCTCGAATCCATGACGCCGGTTCTTCTTCACATCAATCGCCACTACAAGATCATCGGTTCGGGGTTGCGGATCACGGGCATCCCGGAGACGGAATGACTCCGCAAGCGTCGGCTGCGAGCGGCCTACGAGTCGGATCGGAGCTGACGGTACGCGCCATCGACGGGATTCCGACCGTGGAGCCGGGCGATGATCTGTACGAAATCATCGCCTCGGGCCTTTCCCGGGCTGGCGTCGCGCTGGCCCATGGCGACGTGCTGGTCATTGCGAGCAAGATCATATCCCGCGCCGAGGGGTGCTTCGTCGATCTCGGCGCCGTCACGCCCGGCGACGCGGCCCTGCGGCTTGCCGAGGAAGTGGAAAAGGATCCACGGCTCGTCGAGCTCATCCTGCGGGAAAGCAGCGGGATTTCGCGAAAGAAGCCCGGTGCTCTCATCGTGCGCCACCGGCTCGGGTTCGTCTGTGCGAACGCTGGCATCGATGCCAGCAACGCCGCCCGCTCGGATGCCCCACGCCACGGCGGGCCGTGGGTGCTCACGCTGCCGCGCGATCCCGATGCGAGCGCTGCAGAGCTGCGCACGAAGCTGTCCGAGCGATTCGGCGTCGAGATCGGCGTGGTGATCAGCGATTCCTGGGGCAGACCATTTCGCCGCGGGACCGTGGGCTTTGCAATCGGCGTCGCAGGAGTCCCTGCGGTGTGGGACCGAAGAGGCGCGAGCGATCGCTACGGGCGCGTCCTCGAAGCGACCGAGCCCGCGGTGGCCGACTCGCTGGCGGCAGCGGCCGACTTGGTGGCCGGTCAGGCCGACGAAGGACGCCCGGTCACCCTGATCCGCGGCCTCGTCTTCCACGTTTCGTCCGATTCTGCCCAGGCACTGTTGCGGGAACCCGAAGCCGACCTCTACGCATGACCTCCCAATCGCAGCATCCGTTGAACGTCGTTGCGCTCGCCGGCGGCGTCGGAGGCGCACGGCTCGTCGACGGCCTCGATCGCGCGCTTCCACCGGGAGCGCTGACCGTGATCGTCAACACCGGAGATGATTTTCGTCATTGGGGACTGCACATCAGCCCGGACCTCGACACCATCATGTACACGCTTGCCGGTTTGGCGCCGGAGACACGGGGCTGGGGCATCGAGGGCGACACCTTTGCCGTGCTCGAAGAAGCAAAACGGCGCGGGGCACCCGATTGGTTCCTTCTGGGAGACCGGGATCTCGTGACGCACCTGACGCGATCCGCCGCGCTCGCCGAGGCGCAGTCCCTCACCGAGATCACCAGCAATCTTTGCGCTTCGCTCGGCGTCGACCGCTGCATCTTGCCCATGAGCGATGACCCATGCCCCACGATCATCGTCACCCGTTTCGGTGAGGAGCTTGCATTTCAGGACTGGCTCATCAAAGAGCGCGCCGCGCCGGCCGTGCGCGAGGTCCGCCATGAAAGGCGCCACGGAGCCACCGACGAGGTGCTCGACGCGATCGACGCCGCCGACCTGATCGTGATCTGCCCTTCGAATCCGTACGTCTCCATCGACCCGATTCTGATCCTGAATGGAGTGTCGGAGCGGGTTCGACGGACCACCACCGTCGCCGTGAGCCCGATCATCGCCCGCAAGGCCGTCAAAGGCCCTCTCGCAAGCATGATCGAAGAGATCGATGGTCGTGCGCCGTCCGCAGAGGCGGTCGCAATGCATTACGAGGGGCTGCTCGATGGATTTGCAGTCCATCATGGCGATGGTTTCCGAGCGCCCTTCCCCGTGCTCGAAACCAACATCCTGATCTCACCGAAGGCGGAACGGCTGACATTGGCCCGCGAGCTGATCGACTTTGCTCGGAGGCTCTAATGAGCCGTTGGGCATTGGTTCCAACCAAGGGTTTTGAGCGTGGCAAATCCAGGCTCGCCGCGGTGCTTCCTCGAGCCGAGCGTACGATGCTGGCGAGAGACTTGTTCGAGCACGTCATCACCGTCCTGCGTGCTTCGCCCACGATTGACGCGATCGCCGTGGTGAGTGATTCACCGGAGGTCCGTGAGATCGCACGACGTCGGGGCGCGGTTCCCCTGGCGGATGCCGAAGCCAGCCGAGGGCTCGCAGAGGTGGTGGACCGCGCGCTCGCGGAGCTCGAACGCCTCGGAGCGACTAGCGTGATGATCTGCATGAGCGACCTGCCCGACCTCGCCATCGAGGACGTCGCGACCGTTTCGGGCCGAATGGATGAGGCCGACGTGGTTCTCGCGCCCGATCTCGCGCAACGCGGGACGAACGTCGTCGCGATCAAGCCAGCCACGGCTCTGCCAAGCTGTCTCGGTCACGAAGACAGCCTGCGACGCCATCAGAAGCGAGCGCAAAGCCTGGGCCTGACCGTGGGCATCGAGCTCCGTCACGGACTCGGTTTCGACGTCGACGAGCCGAGCGACCTCGAGCGGCTGCGAACGCGCTAGCTCACGACCCGCAAACCGCGAGGCTCGTAGTGGAATCGAGGATCCCGCGTCAGCGCATCGTATGAGCCGAATACCGCCTCGGAATCGAGCACCGTATCGAGCGGCTCTACGGGGTCGGAGGCGGCTGTGACGCCGAACTCCCGAATCACGTCATAGGCCGTGGAGCGCTGCGCGGGGACGCGGCCTGCATCGCGAATGATCCGGCGCAAGGTTGCCGGGGTCATCAGCTGACCGTGTCGGGCGCCGGCGGCGGTCGAAATGCTTTCGTTCATCAACGTGCCGCCGAGATCGTTGACTCCGCAGCTCAAAAGAAACTGGGAAACTCGCAGGCCTTCTTTGACCCACGACGCTTGTAGGTTTGGAATGTCCCGGCCCAACATGAGGCGCGCGATCGCATACAGACGCAAGACTTCGTCTCCAGTTGGTCCCGGTCGGACTCCCGCCACGTCGCTCGAGGCGAAAAGCGGCGCCTCCTCGTGCACGAAAGAAAGTGGCACGAATTCGGTGAATCCCCCGGTTTCTCGCTGTACCCGCCGCAGCAGATCCATGTGGCGCATGCGCTGCTCGATCGTCTCCACGTGACCGAACATCATGGTCGACGTCGTGGGGATGCCGAGACGGTGGGCCGCGGAAATCACGTCCAGCCACTCGCTGGTCGTAATGCGCGTTGGGGCGATCGTCTTGCGAAGTCGATCATCGAGGATCTCGGCGGAGGTTCCGGGAAGTGAGCCGAGACCCGCATCTTTGAGCTCGGCGAGGTACTCGGCATGAGAAACGCGCTTCAGTGCGGCCCCGAATTTCACCTCCTCCGGCGAGAATGCGTGGATGTGGATTTCGGGGGCTGCTTCCTTCACGACGCGGCAGAGCTCGATGTAGCTGTCCCCCGTCAGATTCGGCGACAAGCCGGCCTGAAGGCACACTTCGGTGGCGCCCATCTCCCACGCCTGCCGGACGCGGCGCGCGACTTCGTCTAGCGGCAGAAAGTAGCCCTGCTCCGAGCGAACCGTCCGAGCGAAAGCACAGAACTTGCAGTTCTTGATGCAGACGTTCGTGAAATTGACGTTGCGGTTGACGACATACGTCACTCGATCGCCGACTTGCTGCCGCCGAAGCGAATCGGCGACCAGGCACAGCGCATGTAGATCGGTGCCTCGCGCATCGCTGAGCGCCACGCCCTCGGAGACGTCCAGCTCGCGGCCCTCGAGGCTTCGCTCGAGAATTGCACGAACCGTGGGCGACACGGTTCGCAGAGAGGTTTCGAGAGCATTCGTCATGGCGTTGCGAGCTCCATCTGAGCTTGGTCGATCCGGGACCTCAAGGAAGCGTCGACGAACCCGGGGGCCTCTAGGTGCAAGGGGTATATCGGGAGACGAGGCTCTAGTCGAAAGCCCTCCGCGACACATGCCTCCCGGAGCAAATCGAGATAAGGCCAGGGGTGACGGGGATTGATGTAGTCGGGGCTCACTGGAGAGATGCCCCCAAAATCGTTGATGCCCGACCGGATGAGCGTCGCTACGGACGCAGGATTGAGATTCGGCGGCGCCTGTACGCTGACGTCGTCGTCCAGTAGAAGGCGCGCCAAGGCGATCGTCCGTGCAAGCTCGTCGGAGGTCGGCTCCGGGGAGTTGCTCATCGGCGTTCTCGGATGAGCCCGGAAATTCTGCACGATGACCTCACCGATGTGACCGTGCTCCCGATGCAACTGCCGAATCGTGAGAATGGTATCGATGCGTTCCTCGGTCGTCTCGCCGATTCCGATCAACAGACCCGAGGTGAAGGGGATCTGCAGCTCCCCGGCCTCTCGCGTCATTTGAATGCGCTTTGCGGGACGCTTGTCCGGCGCGCGATGATGGGGCATCCCCTTCGCGCACAACCGGTCACTCACGTTCTCGAGCATCAACCCCAGGCTCACGTTGACCGGCCGCAGCGCGATCATGTCCTCTCGAGAAAGGATGCCTGCGTTGGTGTGCGGCAAGAGACCGGTCGCCAACGCCTCCTCTGCAGCCCACCGCAAATAGTCGACGGTGCGTTCGTGGCCCCAAGAACGAAGCAGCTCTCGGTACTCCCGAAAGCCCGTCTCTGGCGTGTCACCGAGGCACAGGAGCGCCTCGACGCAGCCCTGGTCGCGCGCCCGATGGAGCCATGAGCGAATCTCCTCCGGGCTCATCGTCCATTCTCCAGGATCGCCGGGCGAGCGCCGGAACGAGCAGTAGTCACAGCGGTTGCGACAAAGATTGGTGATGGGAAGGAAGACCTTGGGAGAAAACGTGAGGGTCTGCTCGTACGCGCGATCACGCCGGACACACGCAGCAGCAAGAAGGCTTTCCGTGTCGATGTCGATCAAGCGATAGGCATCCGGATCGGATACCGGCACCTCGCTCGCTTGCTCCAAAATCCGCGACACGGGGCTCATTTCATCTTGGCGATAACGTTGTCTGCGAACCGTTTCAAGCCGTCGATTCGCCCCTCCAAAGCACCCCCGACCATGGGAGTGCCGTACATGAGCCAAGGAACGGTGATGATGTCGGTGACGCCCGCTTCTTCGAGGCGCGCGTAGCCTTCTGCGTCCCAGACGTCGGTCACTACGGCTTGGTACTCCATCGGGAGATGATCCCGTCCGTACTCTTTGCGAAACGCCTCGATCTGGCCGATGAGATCGAGCAACTGCTTCGAGGTGAGCATCGCCGAAGACCAGCCATCACCGTACTTGGCGGCCCGACGAAGACCGGGCTTGGTGTGACCACCGATGTAGATGGGAATGGTCTTCGCCGGAGCCGGGCTCATCTGAATCTTGCCGAAGTCGTAATGCTGGCCGTGGTACTCGACCATGCCCCCACCCCAAATGAGACGAAGGATCTCGAGGCATTCGTCCATCCGCTTGCCGCGGGTCTCGAAGTCGGTGCCGCACCACTTGAACTCTTCAGGTAGCCATCCGAGCCCGCATCCGAATCCGAATCGCCCGTTCGAAATTGCTGCCAGCGAGGCGACCTGCTTCGCCACCAACACGGGATGACGAACGGGCAGCTTGACCACGCTGGTGTAAAAGAAGATTCGCTCGGTCGCGCCTGCCATCGCGGCTGCGCCGACGATCGGCTCGATCCAGGGAGTCTCGCCGTCCCACATCCGGCTGCCATCCTGCGTGTAGGGGTACGGCCTGCTCACCTCTTCCGAAAAGAAGATCGAATCCGGCAGAACGATCGCATGATAGCCGAGCTTCTCGGCTTCCTGCGCAACCGGGATGTAGTGCTCTGGTGGCGCCATGGCGATGGAGACGCTGAACTTCATGCGCCGGAGCCTAGCATAGGGAGGAGCCCAATCACGCCCGATCGCGGGGGATCCTGGTGCCGATCACGCGGGTGACGTTCAACCAGGCGAGCATCTTCGCGGAAAGCAGCGGCTTGCCGGTGTTCATGAAGGCCACGCTGATGTCCCGATCGGGATCCGCCCAACCGAGGACGTTGGTGAAGCCGAGATGGCCGTAGGCGTTCGCGGTCCGTGGACCGTAGAAACCGAACCTACGTCCGCCCAACATGAACCCCATCGACAAGGGAATGGGCATCATCAGGACGCGGTCCACTTGACCGGTGACCTGCGGCTTGATGGCTCGAGCGACCGTTCGCGGATCGAAAACGCGCGTGTCTTCATAGGTGCCTCCGCAAAGCAAGGTTTCGAAGAAGCGAGAGATCTCCTCGGGCGTCGCGATGATGTTTCCCGCTGGTACCACGGCCGTGCGGAACCGAGGATCGTTCCCCATCTCGACGAGCTCGCGCATCGATGCCCCGAAGGCCACCTGGACCAGGTTCTTGTAGGGCCACGTCGGAATGGGCCCGGTGAACGCGTCCACGGCGACACGGTCGAGTTGCTCCGGCGGAACTCCGTATTGGAAGTGTTTCATGCGAAGTGGGTCGCGGATCTTCACTCTCAAGAAGTCTTGGATCTCGGTTCCCGTGACGCGTCGAACGATCTCTCCCAGAATGAAACCGCTGGTGATCGCCTGATAAGCCTGCACGCTTCCGGGGCGATGGGTGGGCTCCAAGTCGCAGAATGCGCGAACGATCTCGTCTGGCTTGAACAACAAATCGAGATCGATCGCCTCCTCCGGCGTAGCCGGGATGCCTGCGCGGTGGGTGAGTATGTCCCGAATCGTGATGTTGTGCTTTCGGCGCTTCGCGAACTCCGGAATGAAGGTAGCCACCGGCTCGTCGACGTGAAGCTGCTCCTCCTCCTGCAAGAGGTGAATCAGCATGGCAGTCACCGTTTTCGAGCCCGAAAAGAAGTTGTACAGCGTATCGGGCGTCGCCGGGACGAGCGGAGCGTCCTCCGGATCCTCCGGGCTGTTTCCGCGGGCGTGTCCGATCGCGCGGTCCATGATGATTTCTCCGCGGCGACGAATGCACAGCGCGATGGCGGGATGGAGCCCCGCCTTGTAGAAACGTACGACTGCGTCCCAGATCGCCTCCACGTCTTCCTTGGTCAAACCCACGCCACGCGGATCGACCTCACGGTGACTCTTGATGGTCACTTCCTCCGGATCGAACACACGGACGGTCACCGGAAGCAGATCTCGGATACGCGGCCGCTGCATCACCCGTTCCGTGAGTAACCCAGGTTTGGCTGCAGCCAACGTTCAACTTCGGTGAGCGTCATGTTCTTTCGCCGCGCGTAGTCTTCGACTTGATCCCTATCAATCGGACCGACCGAGAAGTACCGAGCCTGAGGATGGGCCAAGTAGATACCGCTGACACTCGCGCCCGGGCTCATGGCGAAATGCTCGGTCAACGAGATCCCGACTTCATCTGGCTTCAACAGCTCCCACAGGGTTGCCTTTTCAGTGTGGTCCGGGCAGGCCGGATAGCCGAAGGCAGGCCGGATGCCACGATACTTCTCCGCGATGAGGTCTTCGCTGCTGAGGCCGCCCTCGGGCTCGTAGCCCCATTCCCGGCGCGCGCGCTCGTGAAGCAGCTCCGCGAAGGCTTCCGCCAAACGGTCCGCCAGCGCTTTGACCATGATCGCGTTGTAATCGTCGTGATCCTCCTCGAACTTGCGCGAAAGCTCGTCGGCCCCAATGCCAGTGGTGACCGCGAACGCGCCGACGTGGTCCTGCAGCCCGGTGGACAGCGGCGCGACGAAATCCGAAAGACAATAATACGGCTTCTCGTTGGACTTTGCGGCCTGTTGCCGCAGCATGTGGAACCGCAGATGCTCCCGGCTTCTCGCCTCATCGGTCCACAACACGATGTCGTCTCCATCACGGTTCGCTGGCCAGAATCCGTAGACGCCTCGCGGCGTGAGGAGCTTCTCGGAGATGATGCGATCGAGAAGCGTGCGACCATGGTCGTATAGCTCGCGTGCGGCTGCTCCGTGCACCTCGTGCTCGAGGATCTTCGGGAACCTGCCCCGGAGCTCCCATGCCGAAAAGAAGAAAGTCCAGTCGATGTAGGGTGCGATCTCCTCGAGCGCGACGTCGTCGACGACCTTCCGGCCGCGGAATGAAGGAGTAGGCACGTCCTCGGTTCGCCATTCGATCGGCGTGGCGTTCTCGCGCGCAACCTGGATCGAGATCAGCTCGCGATTTTGACGATGCTCGAACAGCTTCCGCGATTTTTCCTGGTCGCTCCGATTCTTCGCGTCGAATTCCGCGCTCCGCTCCGGGCTGAGCAGCGCGGATACCACGTTGACGACGCGCGACGCATCGAGCACGTGCACGGTGCTGCCTCGGTAGGCTGGCGCGATTTTGACGGCAGTGTGTGCCCGACTGGTCGTGGCGCCACCGATCAACAGCGGCATCTCGAAACCGCGTCGCTCCATCTCCGATGCGACGTAGACCATCTCGTCGAGTGATGGCGTGATCAATCCACTGAGCCCGACGATGTCACACTTCTTCTCGATGGCCTCGTCGAGGATTCGCTCGGCCGGCACCATCACGCCGAGGTCGACCACCTCGTAGCTGTTACAGCCCAGCACCACGCCCACGATGTTCTTGCCGATGTCGTGCACGTCGCCTTTGACGGTGGCTAGAAGGACCCTGCCCTGCGAGGAGGGCCCGGCGCTATCCTCCTTTTCCGCCTCCATGAAGGGCTCGAGATGCGCGACCGCCTTCTTCATCACACGGGCGCTCTTGACGACCTGTGGAAGGAACATCTTGCCTTCCCCGAAGAGGTCGCCGACGACGGACATTCCGCCCATCAGCGGACCCTCGATCACGTCCAAGGGACGCGGATATTTGAGCCGTGCCTCTTCGGTGTCTTCGATGATGAATTCGATCACGCCCTTGACCAGCGCATGCTTCAACCGCTCCTCGACCGAGGCTTCGCGCCAAGAGACGTCCTGTTGTTGCTTGCGGCCCCTGCTCTTGACTCTCTCAGCCAGTGCAACGAGCCGTTCGGTGGCGTCGGGACGCCGGTTGAACAGGACGTCCTCGACGTGCTCGAGCAGGTCTTTGGGTACCTCCTCGTATACCTCCAGCTGGCCGGCGTTCACGATGCCCATGTCCATGCCCGCGGCAATCGCGTGGTAGAGGAAAGCGGAGTGCATCGCTTCACGGACTCGATCGTTCCCGCGAAAGGAGAAGCTCAAGTTGCTCACACCGCCGCTTATCAAGGCGCCGGGACACCGCTCCTTGATCTGTTTCGTCGCTTCGATGAAGTTGATCGCATACTCGTCGTGCTCTTCGATACCGGTGGCGATCGCAAAGATGTTGGGGTCGAAGATGATGTCGGTGGGATCGAAGCCTGCCTCTTCGATGAGAAGACGGTATGCGCGCGCGCAGATCTCGACCTTTCGCTCGATTGAGTCCGCTTGTCCTTCCTCGTCGAACGCCATCACGACCGCTGCGGCACCGTAAAGGCGGACCTTCCGGGCCTTGTCGAGGAAGTCGTCCACGCCTTCCTTCATGCTGATCGAGTTGACGATGGCCTTGCCCTGCACGCACTTCAGACCGGCTTCGAGCACGCTCCACTTCGAGCTGTCGATCATGAATGGCACGCGAGCGATCTCCGGTTCACTGCCGATCAGAGTGAGGAACGTGGTCATGGCCTGCTCGGAATCGAGCATTCCCTCGTCCATGTTGATGTCGATGATGTTGGCGCCGTTGCGCACCTGCTGTAGAGCGACCGAGACCGCTTCGGGATAGTCTCCCTCGGTGACGAGCTTTCGGAACTTGGCCGAGCCGGTGACGTTGGTGCGCTCACCAACCATGATGAAGTTGGTTTCCGGCCGAACCACCAAGGGCTCGAGCCCGCTGAACCTGGGATAGTGACCGTTTACCTCCGGTTTTTTGCGGGGAGTCACGCCGCGAACGGCATCGACGATGGTTCGAATGTGCTCGGGCGTGGTCCCGCAGCAGCCGCCGATCAGATTCACCATGCCGTCGGAGGCGAATTCTCGAAGCAGCGACGCCATCTCCTCGGGGGTCTGATCATAGCCCCCGAAGGCATTGGGGAGACCAGCGTTCGGATAGCAGTGCACGTAGCTATCTGCGATGCCGGCAAGCTCTTTGAGGAAGGGCCGCATCTCCGCAGCGCCCAGCGAGCAGTTGATTCCCACCGCGAGCGGCTGCGCATGCTCGATCGAGATGTAGAACGCCTCGACCGTCTGTCCCGAGAGATTCCGTCCGCTCTTGTCGACGATGGTGACCGAGATCACGAGAGGAAGGCGCACGGACCTCTCGGCGAACACGTCCTCGATCGCGCAGAGCGCGGCTTTCGCATTGAGCGTGTCGAAGATCGTCTCTACCAACAAGAGATCGCATCCGCCTTCGATCAGGCCTCGCACCTGCTCGGCGTACGCTTCGCGCGCCTCATCGAACGTCAGTGCCCTGAAGCCCGGATCGTTGACATCGGGGCTGAGGCTCAGCGTCTTGTTGAGCGGCCCGATGGCGCCAGCCACGTAGCAGGGTCGGTCCGTGCGGCTCGCGGTTGCCTGTTTGGCCAACCGCGCTGCCTCGACGTTGAGCTCGTGGACGACTTCCTGCAGCCCGTAATCTGCCTGGGAGAACGAATTGGCGTTGAAGGTATTGGTTTCGATGATGTCGGCGCCAGCGTCGAGGTAGGCTTCGTGGATTTCGCGAATCACGTCGGGGCGGGTGAGGACCAGCAGGTCGTTGTTGCCCTGCAGGTTGCCAGGGAAGTCTCGGAACCGTTCCCCGCGAAAATCCTCTTCCTTCAGGCCGGCGCGCTGGATCATCGTGCCCATCGCGCCGTCGAAAAAGACGATCCGCTGGTCGAGTAGCCGTGTCAGCTCACGAATTGTTGCGTCTTCGCTCATGCCCCTTCAAAGCCCTCCCGGTTGGCCTGGCGTAATGACCCGAAAAGCGGTCTCGCGCCCGTGGAAGGCACTCTGTGGCGTTCCGAGTGCCGTGCGCCTGATGGGTTAAGGTAGACTATTTGGAACGGATGCGCCGCCGATGAACTCCAACCGATTGGCTTTTGGTACCGCATGGGTTCGTTTCCTCTTGGCGGCCTGTGGCATCTGGCTCGTCCCGCTGGTCTACCCACCGATGGCCGCACACCGTTGGGTGTTCGTCGCCTATGCCGCGGTCGCCGTCGTCGAGCAGTTCTTGATCTGGCGGGACATCGGAGGTCCCTGGCGTCCTTTTCTCGGCGGCATCCTGGATATGGCGCTTCTCACCTTCATCGTCCAGCGGGTCGGGTCTTCCCGAACGGTGATCGTGGCGTTGTACTTCGTCGCCGGGATCGTGAACTCGTTGGTCGTCACGCCCCGGATGGGAGTCGTGCTCTCGGGGATCGGCGCCGCGATGTACACGGCGGTCGTGATCATGGAAGTGCGCGGGGAGCTTCCGTTCGCGCCCGATGGACCGATGTGGCTTCAGTCGCGGCGGCCGGGTGCAGTCGACGGATTTCTGCAGGCTCTCATGGTGACGGTGCTCCTGATGTTCGGCACCGCAATCGTCGCGACTCTGGTGCGGAGGATCAATCAACGCGAAACCGAGCTCGTCGTGGCAAACGAGCGGCTGGCTGAGCTTTCCCGCCAGGATCCGCTCACCAAGCTATGGAACCGCAGGCACATCCTGAGCCACATCGAGCAAGGCCTGGCCTGGTTGAATCGCGGGCGTCCGATGGCGATCGTCATGATCGACTTGGACCAGTTCAAGCGCGTCAACGACAGCCACGGGCACCTACGAGGGGACCAACTCCTGCAGAGTGTCGCCGACGCGCTCAGGCGATCGACCCGCGAGGTCGATGTCGCAGGGCGCTATGGAGGTGACGAGTTCGTCGTCGTTCTCGCCGACACCAACCAAGAAGAGGGGCGCGCGGCCGGAAACCGTTTCGTGACGGCGATTCGCGAGGTTGGAATGAAGTACGACCCCAGCAACCCCGTCACTGCGAGCGCGGGACTCAGCATCGCTCGCCCCGGCGATACGGTCGCCAGCGTCTTGAAACGGGCCGACGATTTCGCATACTCCGCCAAGAGCAAAGGCGGAAACCGTCTTTGTGGTTAGGCATGAACGACAAGGTCTTGATCGCGGGCTGCGGCGACGTGGGAAACGCGCTGGCAACCCGATTGCTCGCCGAGGGGTGCGAGGTCTGGGGCATCCGGCGCCGCGTCGAAGCGCTGGCCGCCGGCGTGAGGCCGTGGAGAATCGATCTTCTGGATCCGACGGGCTTCGGGTCACCGCCCAGCGCGTTCGACCACGTGTTTTACACCGCCAGCGCCGACAGACGAGACGAAGAGCACTATCGCTCGATCTACGTCCACGCTTTACGTGACCTCCTCGATGCGTTGCGGGCGGCAGGGTGTCCGCTTCGCCGGGTATTCTTCACCTCGAGCACGGCAGTCTACGGACAGAGTCGCGGGGAATGGGTGGACGAAAGCTCACCGACGAAGCCAGCGGCATTCAACGGCCGGGTGCTGCTGGAAGCCGAATCGATCATCGAACGAGCTCCCGAAACCGGCATCAACGTGCGGCTCTCCGGCATCTACGGCCCCGGACGAACCAGGCTCGTGCGCAAAGTCTGGCAACGAGAAGCCAAGGCCACCGGCAGTTGGACCAATCGTATCCACGTGGAGGATTGCGCAGGCGCGCTGCATCACTTGATGCGCCTCGAAGAGCCCGCGGGCCTGTACTTGGGGTCCGACGACGAGCCGGCCACCACCGCCGAGGTCGTGCGCTGGCTCAGCCGGGAGCTCGGCGTGGAAGAGCCTCCGTCAGAGTCCCTCGAACACTCGGGGAAACGCTGCCGCAACGCACGGCTTCGCGAGACCGGATACCGATTCCAGTACCCGAGCTTTCGCGACGGCTACCGCGACATCGTCCAGGATTTCCTCGCCGAGCCAGACACGGCGCGCTGAGGTTCAAGCGGTTCTGCGAATGAGGTGGAAGCCGAAGGGCGTTTCGACGACCCCGCTGGTGCCACCGACTTCGAGCGCAAACGCCGCGTCTTCGAATCCCTTGACCATCTGACCGCGTCCGAAGCTGCCCAGATCGCCTCCCGCCTGCGCAGAGCCACAGTCGGAATGCTGGCGTGCCAACGTCGCGAAGTCGGCGCCGTCCGTCAACTGCTGCGCGATCTCGGCGATCTCCGCTTGGGCTTGCTCTTTGCTTCGCGTGGCGGAGGAACGCTCCGAGCCCGCGTACATGAGAAGAATGTGTGAAGCGCTGATTTGGTCGGCCATGCCGCCTCCCTCTGGGCTGGCACCCTAACAGAATTCTTTGGACGCCACATGCGCTAAATCGGGCGCAGCTTCTCCGCGCAGCGCCTCGCGACCTCGGCGCGATCGATCTTTCCGGATCGATTGAGGGGCATGGACTTCAGCACACACATCCTCTTCGGACGCTTGTACGGCGCTAGCTCTCGCCGGAGCCGGTCACGAAGCACGCCGGCATCGTATTGGGACGGCTCCGAGACGATCGCGGCTACGACCTCCTCGCCCCATTCCTCGTGCGGCACCGCGAACACGCAGGCCGAGCGAATACCCGGGATCGTCTCCAGCCATGCTTCGACCTCGAGAGGCGCGACGTTCTCACCGCCGGTCACGATGATGTCGTCGATGCGTCCGTGCACTAGGAGCTGCCCATCGGGAAGAAACGAACCGGCGTCTCCCGTACGAAACCAGCGATCCGGCGTGAAGGGCGAATCGGCGCTTTCGTGCTCGAGATACCCATCCATCAGCACGTCGCCGCGAATCTGAATCTCACCTCGCTCGATCCGGACCTCGATGGCTCCGAGGGGAGCACCGCAACCCGGTGTCCCTGCTTGATCCGGCCTTTGCGTGGCGACTTGGGAGCAAGCCTCGGTGCATCCATAGGTTGCCAAGGCCGGGATGCCGCGCTTCACCGACTCGGCACGAAGGCCGTCGGGAAACGGAGCGCCGCCAACCAAGACTGCGCGAAGATCCGCGCTTGGCTCCCAACGCGGAGCATCCGCTGCCAAGAGCCTCCGCAGCATGGTGGGGACGACGCTCAGGAGCGTGACTCCCTCTCGTCCCATCACCTCGATGACTTGGCTCGGCTCGAACGGTCCTGGGCTCAACACGGCGCAGCGTCGCGCGATCAGGCATCGGGTGAGAATCGACAGACCTCCCACGTGGGCGGGGGGCATGCAGAGCATCCACCGATCTCGGCTCTGCCATCCGAGATTCGCCGCATGCGCTTGCTCGGATGCGATGAACGCACGGCGGGACAGTCGCGCACCCCGCGGCTCGCCGCTCGTGCCCGAGGTGAAGACGACGGCCAGGCATCGGTCCTCAGGAATCTGCCCCCAGCTCTCTTGGGCGAGCGCCGTTGCGACCGGAGTGTTTGCCGGAACGGGGCCGTTGATGAGGTGGGCGGGCCGCGACCGATCGATCATGGCCTGACGCTCGCGCTCGGTCGTTCGCGGATGAAGCAGAACGGCCGGACATCCGAGCTCGAAAAGCGCGTAGATCCACAGAACCGAATCCAGATCGACGTCGGGCGCCAACGCGACTCGCTCTCCGCTCCGGACGCCGCGCGCCCGAAGCGCCGCAATGGCTGCACACACTCGCTCGGCGATCTCCCCGTAGGACCAAACCCTCCCGTTCGCGACGAGACAATCTCGCCGAGGCGCCTCCCGGGCTGCTGCGATGATGCTCAGCTCATTCACCGAGCGCCTCACCCAAACGAAGCCCCAACCCCGGAGCGCCGTGAGGTACGAGCTTCCGTCCTGCAATCGCGGCGATCTCGCAAGACGGCCAGAGCGCAAGCGCGGGGTGTGCGCCCAATCCTGCGGCAAGGTCGGTTTGAAGCGCGAGCGCAAGCTCCGCTGCGGCCGCGCGGGCGATCGGTCCGTCGAAAGTATGGGAAACCACCGCCCGGGCGCCGTGCTCGGCAGCCCGCTCCGCCATCTCCAAACATGCGCGCAGCCCGCCGAGCACCATGGGCTTGAGCACCACCGCATCGATGCGCCCCGATTCGAGCAGCCTTTGCGCGAGCGCTTCGTCGCCGAGGGTTTCGTCTAGAGCAAAGGGGAGCGGGAGCTCGACCACATCGAGCCAATGCGCAGGCCCCACGGGCTCCTCGAGCATTTCCAGCCCGAGCGCCTCGAGCGCGTCCGCATGCTGGTGAAGCGCCTTCGTCGTCATCCGTCGATTGGCATCGAGCCGAAGGGGAAGCGCCGGGTGAGCGCGACGAATCGCTCGAAGCGCGTCGATCTCCGCATCCGGGTCTAGGCCGATTTTGAGCTTGAGGTGAGTGGCACCGCTTTCGAGGAGCGCATCGACGTGCGACGGCCAAGACGCTGGGTTCGGCTCGACGACCAAGTCGGCAATCGGGATGGGCGCGCGCCGTGCGCGGCCTCCGATGATCTGATGAAGGGGCTCGGCGCGCGTCTGACCCAGCCAGTCGAGCAGCGCGGTTTCCAGCGCAAAGCGCGCCGACGGGCATCGGACGGAGTGGGCGGCAAAGGCCTCCGTCAAAAGGACGGCCGGCGTCGCCAGCGGGTCGGCATGCAAGGGGCCGTCAGCCAAGGGGCCGAGGTCTCGAGCCACGTCGTCGATCGAATCAGGCGAGTACCCTGGCAGTGGCGATGCCTCTCCGAGACCGGTGGTGCCGTCAGAGCGCGTCAGCCGAAGGATGGCGAAGGCGCGCTTCGAAAGCCCAGTCGCAGCGCCGATCAACGGCCTCGGAAGCTCTCCCTCGAGCAGGTCGATCCTCGCATGCAGATCAGTCACAGCGCGATACCGATGGCAAGCAGCAAACCAAACACGGACAGGAGCTTTGCGGTGCCGGCAAGGGTCTGATTGAGGGCGGGGCCCCGGTCGCGCACGACCGAACGGGAAAGACGCACGGCCCATGGGAAAGTCAGCAACGGAAGACATACCCAGGCGTCGGAAGCGCCGGACGAGAACATCACCACCGGAGTAGCGTACGCGGCGACGAGCAGAAGCGCGTATTCGCGGACGCCCCCGCGCCTCCCGAAGCGCACGACCAGGGTGCGTTTCCGAGCCCGCCTGTCTCCCTCCACGTCGCGCACGTTGTTGACGACCAGAATCGCCGTCGCCAGAGCACCGATTGGGATCGAGGCGGCCCAGGCAATCCGTGGGACGTGGAGTGCCTGCACGAATGCCGTGCCGCACACGGCCACGAACCCGAAAAACACCATCACGAACACGTCTCCCAAGCCGTTGTAGGCAAGTGGGAAAGGCCCACCCGTATAGGCGAGGCCTGCGGCAATCGAAGCAAGCCCGATGGCCACCACCACGGGACCTGCGATCCAGGTGAGGTAGACACCGACGCCGAGCGCCATTCCGAAGGTCACGAAGATACCACGCCGGAGCTGCCGCACGTCGAGCAGACCGGCCTGCGCAGCGCGGACCGGCCCTAGACGTCCCGCGTCATCCGCGCCCTTTTGGAAGTCGTACAGGTCGTTGGCGAAGTTGGTGCCTATCTGAATCAGGAATGCTCCCACCAGCGCGGCCACGGCTGCATCCCAGCGAAACGCTCCCGCATCGAAGGCGCAGGCCGTGCCCACGGCCACCGGCGCAAAGGCAGCCGTGAGGGTAGCCGGGCGCGCGGCCAACATCCACGCTTGCACGGATCCCGGCCTGACCGTCCTCACGGCGCCTCCCCCTCCGCGTCGGCGAGCGCCTGAGCCACCGCGGCGGGAGCTTCCAGGAGCAGGTTGTGGCCCGCTCCATCGATGATGCGTTCCTGCACCACGGCATGCTCACGTGCCATCGCCCGCGCGAGTTGCGAAAACTTCGAATCGTGCGAGCCGGCCATGGTGATGACCGGAACGTCGATCCGATCCATCGCCGCTCCATAGTTGGGCATCTCGGCAAGCCCGAGCACCTCGAGGGCATGGGCTAGGCCCTCGGCCTCGTGACTGAGACGAAGGATTCGCTGCCTCTCGATGAGCGTCGCAGGGAGCGATCGCTGGGTGCGAAACAGCGGCTCCCGCTCCCAGCGCTGCACGAATGCGTCGAGGCCTTCGCTTCTCAAGAAGCGTGCGCGCTCCTGGTCGAGCGCCCTGCGCGCGGTGACTGCCGACTCGTCGGCAAGCCCCGGGTGGACGCCGATCAGCACCGCGGCATCGAAAAGCCCTGGGTAGGTGACGAGGAGACCCAGCGCCAACCGGGCGCCCATCGAATAGCCTGCGATGAGCCTTGGCCGCTCGAGCTCCGAAACCATGTCGGCCAAGCGGGAGACCTCCCCTTCGAACGAATGCGCCTCGATGTCGCGCCATTTCGGACCATGCCCGGTCAATGCGGGAATGAGAGGATCATCGCGCAGCTCCGCCTTTTCGATGACGCGATGCCAGCTCTCGGGCGAGCCCGTGAACCCGTGCAGAAGCACCCACATCAGGGAGCCTCGCGTCGAAGCCCGCGCTCGACTCGATCGACGAGCTCCCGTCCGAGCTCCTGCGCGCTGTCCGAAGGGACGACGGCCTCGATGACCGTACATCCAGAGCGTGCGTGAGACGACCGAAGCGCCTCCAGCAAACCGGTCGACGTATCAGCGCGCACGAAACCGCATCCGAAGGCGGCTGAGGCGCTCGCCAGATCGACGTGGTGAGGAGTCGTGAAATAGGGAAGCCAGGATGGCTTTCCATCCCGCGCGACGGGGAGCTGAGCGAAGATTCGGCCGCCTCCGTTCTGGATTACGACGATGACCAGCGGTCCACGTACGCGTGACGCCAATTGCAGCCCGTTCAGGTCATGCACGAAGCTGACGTCACCGATCAGCAACGTCGTGCTCCCGTCCACGGCCGACGCCACACCGGCCCCGCCCGACACCACGCCGTCGATACCGCTCACGCCTCGTTGGCAGTGGACGGCAAGTAGCTTGTCGTTTGGTGGGGCCCAGGTGTCCACGTCCCGAATGGGAAGGCTGTTCCCGAGGACCAGCGCGCTCCCGTGCGGGGCGGAGTCGACCACCATGCGCGCAACCGCGCCCTCGGTCAGCGCATCGCCCGTTTCGCGAATGATGGCGTCGGCAGCGCTCCAAGCGATTGACTCCGCGAGCTCGAAACGCCTGGTGAACGCATCGTCACGCCGATCTCGTGGATGGTCGGCGCGACACAGCTCAGCAACGAACGAGCCGATGTCACACCGGACGACCGCCTCGGCGTCCGACGTCGGGTCGGCCCACTTCCAGGGATGGACGACCACGCGGCGAATCCTGCGACTGGCGCATAGCAGCTCCCAGCCCTTCGAGATCGGCGCCGCGCCGAGCTGCAGGACGAAGTCCGGTACGCACGTGGATTGCCCGGTGCGGGTCCTCCACACCGTATCAAAGCCGCCAATGACCTGCCTTAGACCTCGATACCGGAGCTGGCTCGCGGCTTCCGCGAGGATCGGCGCGCCCGTGCGTTCGGCGAGCTGCTGCACTGCATCGCTCGACATCGCGCTGCGCAAATCCGCCGGGCCGCACAAGATGATAGGGCGGGCCGAGGAGGCGAAAGCCTCGGCCACCGAATCGACGACCCTTGCAGGGATCTGCTCGACCTGCTTGGGATCGAGAGAACGCGCGCTCTCTAGTCTCGTCATCGGCTCCGACGAGATCTGATCCACTCGCGTGCGGAGCGAGTCGCTCGGCGGCACGGGCTCCAACGGCTTGCGCGCTTGCGCGTTGATGTGAACCGGGCCGGGCCGCGGACCGGTCGCTTCGAGCACGGACTGAGAAATCAGGCGGCGTGCGGCGCGCAAGCTGAGCTCGTCTTCCTGCGGTTCGCCCAGATTCGCGAAGAACCGTACGTGCTTTCCGTAGAGATCGATCTGATCCGTGGTTTGATTCGCTCCGCAGTGGTGAAGCTCCGGGGGACGGTCGGCAGAGAGCACGATGACCGGCACACCCGCCTCGTTCGCCTCCATGACGGCGGGAAAGTAATTCGCCGCTGCGCTTCCCGACGTACAGACGAGCAGCGAAGGCCGAAGCGTGGCGCGTGCGCGCCCCAACGCGTAGTGCGCAGCCGATCGCTCGTCGATGGCGCTGATGCACTCGAGCTGCTCGTTCTCGAGGGCAGCGATGACGAATGGCGTCGAACGAGATCCCGGGCTGATGACGGCGTGATCTACTCCAGCGCGCGCAAAGCTGTCGATGACGAGCCGCGCCCACTGGGTCTGTCTATCAGCGGCTGTCCCCATGGAGCGCTCCTAGAAGCGCCTGCATCTTGAGCTCCGTCTCCGCGTATTCAGCGTCGGGATCGGAGTCTGCCATGATTCCGGCGCCGGCGTAGACCCACGCCTTGCCTTCGCGTAGCAACCCAGAACGAAGCGCTACCACGAATTCTCCATCACCGGCCGCGTCGACCCAGCCTACCGGTGCACTGTACCAACCACGTGCCAGCGCTTCGTGCTCGTTGATCCAGCGGATGGCTGGTTCGGTCGGCACGCCTCCGACGGCGGGTGTTGGATGAAGCGCGCGAACCAGCGCGAGGACGTGCGTTGGCTCACGAAGGCGCCCCTCGATGGGGGTCTGCATGTGCAGAATGTTGGGAAGCTCCCGAACGCGCGGGTCCGGAGCGGACCGAAGCGCATCGCAAAATGGCTCGAGCGCCTTGAGAATTGCCCGTACCACCAACTGATGCTCTTCGCGTTCCTTGGTGCTGGCCATCATTCGCGCGGCGTCGCCATGCGCGGTCGTTCCCGCGAGCGCTTCACTCAGCACCGACGCGCCGCGACGTGAAACCAGGAGCTCGGGCGTCGCTCCGAGGAACGTCGCCTCGTCGCGCCACAACGCGAACCGCGTGCAGCCGGGGAAGCGTTGCTCCAGCCGTTTCAGGACGTCGAGCGATCCGGCTCCGGTCTCCAGCTCGACGACACAGTGTCTGGCGGCCACGATCTTTTCGAACGTACCGTTTCGAATCTCGTGTCGAATTCGCTCGACCTGTCGCGACCACGTATCGCGATCCGCTTCCTCGATGCGACGCGCCGAAACCGGCGAGGGAATCACCCCGATCGGACGCTCGAGGCTGCCCCAGATCGTGTCGAATACGTCGAGCACCTCCGCGACGACTGGTTGCTCCCGTGTGCACACGGCGAACGACAGCCAGGCTCGCTCGTCGACGTGGTAGGTCCATTTGGGCAGCATGAGAAAGCCGTCCCCAAAGCCGTCCCAAGGGTGGTCGAGGGCCGCCCCCGGTGCGAACGAAGTGCCTCCGAATAGTCGGGGCGAGGGGCTCGCGGCGTCCGCCACGTGGTCCGTCCGATCGAAAAAGCGAACTACGGCCTCTTCGTCGGTCGGAAGCATCTTGGCCATGCCCAGGCCCGAGGAGGAGGCGCTTTGAGGATGAGCCCACAAGAGGCTCGCCTCGCTCGGGAATGCGCGAAGCAATGCATCCGGAGGCGCAACCGGCGCAGGAACGGTCACGATGATCGGGTCGGCCCCGGTCGCCCGCGCTTCGAGCGCTCGCCCGAGGAATGCACGCGAGGTCTCCCGACTCGGAAGCCCATCGAATGCAAATGCGGCGCCGTGGGATCTCACGATGAGGCCTCCTCCGGTTCCGCCACGAACAAATTGCAAGCCCCAAAAGTGAGCGGCTTCACCTCGAGCACCCGCATTCCACATTCCTGCATGAGGGCCTTGAATTCGTCGGCCGGAGGAAAGGCGGCGATCGATTCTTGCAAGTATCGGTACTCCCGCGAGCCCGACAGCATGCCTCCGAGCCGGGGAATGACCTTACGCACGTGAAAGCGCGCGAGTGGGCTCAACCAGCCGACGCTGGGCTCGCCCAGCTCGAGGACGGCGACCCGGCCGCCAGGTTTCGTGACCCGAGCCATCTCCGAGAGCCCCGCCCTACGGTCCGGCACGTTGCGAATGCCGAACGCGATGCAGCAGGCGTCGAACGAATCGTCCTCGTAGGGAAGCGCTTGCGCGTCGCCCCGTTCCAAGCGCACCCGGTTGGCGAGCCCGCTGCGCTCCACCTTCTCGACTCCGATCTCCAACATGCCGACCGATGGATCGCTACCGACGACTTCGGCATCGGGGTGCATACGGGCGATCATCAAGGCTAGATCTCCAGTGCCGGTCGCCAAGTCGAGTGCCCGCGCCTTCGCTGGGAGGTTCATCGCCCTCACGGTCTTGCGACGCCACGACTGATCGATGCCCATCGACATCAGACGGTTCAGCAAGTCGTAGCGACTTGCGATCTGATCGAACATCGCGCCCGAGCCGGGTTTGGGCGGGGTTTGATGCACCGCCTCGCTCACGTGCCACCCCGCTCGACCTTTTGCGCGTGGAGGCGGGCATTTTCCAATACCTCTTCTTTGCGTGAGTGCAGGCGCATGTGCCCCCGCTGGATCCCTTCGCCTGCGAGCGCGCGAAGCGCTGCGAGATTGGACGCCATACCCGCTGCGCCCATCACGATGGCGAGCTCGCCGGCATTCTTGACACCCATGAGCTCGAAGGCCGCTCGCACCCCACGATGCACCCGCGTCGAGCCACCCACGGTTCCGACCGCCATGGGCATGTCGAGCTCGCCGTGAATGCCGCTCTCGGTGCGACGCCACACGACCAGCGGCTTGTAAGACCCAGAAAGCGAAGCAAAGGCGTGGGCGCCGGCTTCAATCGAGCGCCAGTCCTGTCCCATCGCCAGCGCGACCGCATCGATGCCGTTCATGACGCCCTTGTTGTGTGTGACGGCGCGGAACGGATCGAGCTCGGCGAATCGGCTTGCCTTGACGATGCCGTCTGCCAGCTCCGGACCGCCAAGCGCGTCGACGCTGACGTCGCAGCGGACCACCACGCGGCGGCGCAAGGGCAGATTGCTGAGAATCCGAAGCCCGACGGTTCCTCCGGTGAGCACGTGGATGTGTGGGGCCACGGCTTCTGCGACGGCATCGACCACGTTGGCGCCCATGGCGTCTCCCACGTCGACGTAGAGATGTACGACCAGAACCCCGTGGTCCTCGTCCAGCACACGGACGTCCAGGTCGCGGCACCCGCCACCGCGGCGGACCATGCCCGGAATCGCCGCGTCCGCGATCTGAAAGATCCGTTCTCGCTCCGCTTCGACGAGCGCCTTGGCCCGCCCGGGGTCGGGCACGTCGTCGAACTGAACCTGCGTGGTCATGATTGGCGCGGTCGCCTCGCCGAAAAACCCGCCGGTCATACGCACCTGTCTGGCGGCGTTCGAGGCCGCGGCAACGACCGACGGCTCCTCGACCGCCATGGGAACGAGGACGTCGCAATTGTTGACGCGGAAGTTGAGCGCAATCGACAGGGGCAGCCCGTGCACCCCGATCACGTTCTCGCTCATGCGGTCTGCGACGTCTAGTGTGAGCTGTCCGCCGTCCTTCAAGTGCCCAACCGACTCTTCGGAAAGAAGGCCGGTTTCGATCATGACGCGGAGCCGGTTCGAGATGTGGTCTCGGTAAAAGCCCGGGATTCGGCTAGTCACGGCTGGTGGTTGCTTGGACATCATGCCTCTCTCTGATTACTCGCTAGGACTCCCGGTGAACGGTGGCACGCGCCACCGTAAACAATGCGTCTCGCGCCCGGCTGTCGGGAAGGCCCTGTAGCGCATGGCATGCTGCCTCTGCCTCGCGCACGGCCACCTCCCTGGTCGATTCGAGGGCGCCCGTCCGATGGAGCGCCGATAGCAGCTCCGCCTTGGCGCTCTCGGGAACATCGTCGATCGGGCTCGCGACGATTTCTTCCAAAATCGGATGCAGCGATGGGTCTCGCTCGAGAGCCACGATCACCGGATGAGTCATCTTGCCCTCGCGTAGATCGGTGAAAGGTGATTTGCCGATCGTCGAGCGGTCGCCGGCATAGTCTAGGTGATCGTCGATCAACTGGAATGCAACGCCCAGGTGAAGCCCGTACTCTTCGAGCGCCTTACAGGAGCCGTCGGCGAGGCCGCCCGCCCGCGCCCCAGCGAACATGGCCCACCGAAAGAGCGCCGCGGTCTTGCCTTCGACCACTTGCATGTAAGTGCGCATCCGTGCATCGACGCGGCCGCGATTTTCGAGCTGAATCGCCTCTGCGAAAATCATCTCGTCGATGATGTCCAGCAAGCGCACCAAGACGTCCGGCATTTCTGCGGCACGTACCCGCCGAAGGGCATCGACCAAGAGCCAGTCACCAGCGAAAATCGACGCTGCATTGCCGTAAAGAGTGCGCGCTGCGGGTACACCTCGGCGTTGGTCGCCAGCATCCACGACGTCGTCGTGCAAAAGCGTCGCGCAGTGAACGAGCTCGACGGCGACGCCGAACTCGCGGGTCCTTTCGTCGAGGCCATGCCCGAGCCGCGACGCCAAAACGACGCACATGGGCCGCAGTCGCTTTCCTGCGATCTCGAGCAAGTGATGAGCGCTCTTGTGGACGACGCTGTCGCCGACCGGAATGCTCTGGATCCCTTCCTCTAGGGAAGACATGTCCCATTTGACCAGCTCGGCCAGGTCGGCCAAGTGCGCGGACAGGTCTCCGAGGCCCTGCGAATCACACACGGCCTGTAGATTGGCGAGCACATCCGAAGAGGAATCGCTCCGAACTGCGGCTATCAGAGACATCGTCGTGAGCCTCCGTTGCGTCTCCCCTCGTTCATTCGTCGTCTTCTTCTGCCGAGCGCAGCTCGCTCGGGTTGATCGCCCGGCCCGCCACGAGCAGGCGGACGAGCCGCTCGCCAGCCCTTGATAGCGCACTCAGCCGCGAAAGTCGCTTGCGCATGAAATCCACACGGCGCCTCTCGGCAGCTCCCACCCTGCCCCGCACCGACTCGAGAACCCGCTGAGCCTCGTTGAGGGCATCATTGGCCTCGCGAATCAGATTGAGCTCGCGACGCTCGTACACCCGCCGGAGCAACTTCCAAACGCTGCTTTCCGCCTCGTAGAAGTCCTTGCGTTCTCCAGGGCGCCACGTCTTGCGAACCGCACCCCATCGCACCAGATCGCCGAGCGAAAGGCTGACGGCGCTGCTGCTGAGCTGGAGCGTCTCGCTCAGGTCCGCCGTGGTGAGCGGCTCGGGAGATAGATAGAGGATCGTCCACAAGCGACCCATGTGGCGGCGAAACCCCCAGAATTCCATCAGCCTGCCGATGGCGTCCGCCGCACCAAGCTCGGCTTCGCGCCACAAAGGCTCGGAATCATTGGATTCTTGTCGTTTTGCGGCAGCGATGGACACGCAGAGGGCTCAGTTCCTTCAAATTTTCTTGAAGGTTCGTAGGGCCCCGGAAGCCGACCGTCAAGTAAACCGCTCCGGGCCGCAAGGAGGAGCCGCGGTGCTAGACTCCCGGGCCCAATGAGCGCCAAGTTGAACAAATACAGCAGTCGAATCACCCAGCCGCCGTCGCAGGGCGCGTCCCAGGCCATGCTCCACGCGACCGGTCTCACGCGCGCAGACATGAACAAGGCGCAGGTCGGCATCTCCGCGGTTTGGTACGAAGGCAATAGCTGCAACATGCACCTCAACGACCTCGCCGCCGTCGTGAAGGAGGGGGTGGAGCAAGCAAATCTGGTCGGCATGCGGTTCAACACCATCGGGGTATCCGACGGCATCTCGATGGGCACCGAGGGCATGAGCTATTCCTTGCAGTCGCGTGACTTGATCGCGGACTCGATCGAGACGGTCATGAGTGCCCAATGGTACGACGCCAACATCTCGATTCCCGGGTGTGACAAGAACATGCCCGGGTGCATGATCGCCATCGGTCGACTCAACCGCCCTTCGCTGATGATCTACGGCGGCACGATTCGAGCAGGGCGCGGAAGCGACGGTGAAAAGCTCGATGTCGTTTCGGCATTCCAATCGTACGGGCAATTGCTGGCCCACAGCATCGATGAGAGCAAGCGGCTCGACATCATCGAAAACGCATGTCCTGGCGCCGGGGCGTGCGGCGGGATGTATACCGCGAACACGATGGCTTCCGCCATCGAAGCGATGGGCATGTCCCTGCCCTACAGCTCCTCGACGCCCGCGGAGGATCCTGCAAAGCGCGAGGAGTGCCTGAGAGCGGGTGAGGCGATTCGTCTCTTGCTCGAAAACGACATCAAGCCGCGCGACATCATGACCCGCAAAGCCTTCGAGAATGCGATGGTCACGATCATGGCGCTCGGCGGCTCCACCAATGCGGTCTTGCACCTGATCGCCATGGCGCGCGCGGTCGACGTGCCGCTCTCGATCGACGACTTCCAGGCCGTGAGCGATCAGGTGCCATTGCTCGCAGATCTCAAGCCGAGCGGCCAGTACGTCATGGAGGATCTGCACGATGTAGGTGGCACGCCTGCGGTGCTGCGCTACCTGCTCGAGCGCGGGGCGATCCATGGGGATTGCCTCACCGTCACCGGCAAGACGCTTGCAGAGAACCTCGCCGAGCTACCGGGGCTCGCAGACGGTCAGCGGGTCATTCATTCATGGGAGGACCCGATCAAGGAGACCGGCCATCTCACGATTCTGCGCGGCAGCCTCGCGCCCGACGGCGCCGTGGCGAAGATCACGGGCAAGGAAGGTCTCTACTTTCGAGGACCAGCGAAGGTCTTCGACAGCGAAGAAGAGATGCTCGCCGCAATGGAGCGTGGACGGATCAGCAAGGGAGACGTCGTCGTGATTCGGTACGAGGGACCAAAAGGCGGACCCGGGATGCCCGAGATGCTCTCGCCCACCTCGGTCATCATGGGGGCAGGTCTCGGCCAAGACGTGGCGTTGATCACGGACGGTCGGTTTTCCGGCGGCTCGCATGGTTTCATCATCGGCCACATCACGCCGGAGGCTCAGGAGGGCGGACCGATCGCGCTCGTGCGCGACGGCGACGTCATCACCATCGACGCCCGTCAACGTTCGATCGACGTCGGCGTCGACCAGGCGGAGCTCTCCAAAAGACGTGCGTCTTGGAAGGCCCCTCCGCTCAAAGCCCAACGCGGAACTCTTTACAAGTACATCAAAAATGTGAAGACGGCTTCCGAGGGCTGCGTCACGGACGAGTAAGCGCGCCGCTCACCCCGACCCCGCGACCGTTCATGCAGGCCGGGGCACCATTGACCCGTTTTCTTCAGCAATTCCGTGGGTCGACCCTAGAGTGGGAGCAGGGCGGGCTCAGGGAAAGGGATCGACCATGTATCTCAACAAACGGGGACTCCGAGAGATCAGGAACGTCCTTTTCAAGCGACCGACGGTCGGCCGTCTGGTCACGACCGCATGGATCGCGCCCATCTATCTCGGGCTCCGGCAGAGCGCCGCGGTGTTTCGCGCCCTCGATGAAGTCGTGTGTCCGGAGTACCGCGAGCAAAAGGTGGAACGGCCCGTCTTCGTGTTCGCCAACCCGCGGAGCGGAACCACCCTCACCCATCGCCTGCTGAGCATGGACGACGAGGTCTTCACCACGGTGAAGCTCTACCAGACGATCTACCCGGCGGTCACCGCCACGCGTACGTTCAAGCGGCTGGTGGAGCTTTCGAAGAGCCCGGCCGGCTCGGTGCTGCGTCGGGCATACGAGTTTGTGAACGCGCCTCTAGAGAGCCGCTGGCAGGACGTGCACAAGCTCAGCCTCGACCAGCCCGAGGAGGACGTGTGCACGCTCCTTTGGAGCCTGACCTCGCCCACGACCGGCCTGCTCTTTCCCTTCATGGAGGACCTACCGAGCCAGACCTGGATCGACCGTCAGCCACCCGAGGAACGACGGGCATTCATGGATTGCTACGAAAACACGATCAAGCGTCACGTTTTCGAAGCGGGCGGAAAGCGATTCTTGAACAAGAACGTGTTCTTCTCGACGCGCGTACGGGCCGTTCACGAGAAGTTCCCCGACGCGGTATTCGTTTATCTGGTCCGAAACCCGCACGATTGTCTTCCGTCCTTTCTCAACATGTTCTACCGGGCCTGGAAGGCGCATTCGCCGAGCATTCGTCCGGATGGCGAAGAGATTCAGGCACTCAAGAGACTGGGTTACGACTACTACCGCTACGCGCTCGAGTGCCGAAGGGAAATTCCCGAGGACCAGTTCATCGTGATCCGTTACGAAGATCTGGTCGCCGACCCCAAGAAGACGATCCTCCGACTCTACGAGCGCCTCGGGATGCCGGTGAGCAAAGCATTCGCCACGCGGCTCGACCACGCGTTGATTTCGCAGCGCGACTACGAAAGCGCGCGTACGGTCGAGCTCGATTTCTTCGGCATCAGCCGAAGCGAGGTCCACGAGGAGCTACGCGAGGTATTCGAGGAATTCGGCTACGACGCGACCACCCGCTCCGACTACGCGGAAGCCGCCGAATAGAACGCGGGGGCGCCGGGTAACGGACGGGCGCGAGCGTTGTACAGTGGGGTCTCCGAGGAGGCCTCATGACGACGGAAGCGAAACGATTCGAGTTTACGGGAAGTGACGGGCAGACCCTGTCTGCTCGGATCCATCTCCCGGCGGTCGAGCCGGTAGCCTGGGCCGTGTTCGCACATTGCTTCACTTGCTCGAAGGACAGCAGAGCGGCGCGATACATCAGCTCGGCGTTGGCCGAACGTGGCATCGCGACCTTGCGTTTCGACTTCACCGGTCTCGGCGAGAGTGAGGGAGAGTTCGGCGCGACGACCTTCTCACACAACGTGGACGACATCGTCGCCGCGGCCGATGCCCTTCGCGAGACCTATCGCGCCCCTGCGCTGCTCGTGGGCCACAGCCTCGGAGGATCGGCGGTCCTGGGCGCCGCAAAGAGGATTCCAGAGGCGGTGGGGGTCGCGACCATCGGGGCTCCGTTCGACCCGGAGCACGTCGCGAAGCTATTCGGCGCGTCACTCGAAGAGATCGAATCGAGCGGCGAAGCGGTGGTCGACTTGGGCGGACGTCCTTTCAAGATGAAGAAGAGCTTTCTCGACGATCTTCGCAGCCAGTGCAATGCCGAGCGCATCGGTGATTTGGACAAGGCGCTGGTCTTGTTTCACTCGCCGCAGGACAACACCGTCGGCATCGACAACGCGCGCCTCATCTACCAGGCGGCGCGGCATCCGAAGAGCTTCGTCTCGCTCGATGGTGCGGACCACTTGCTGAGCCGCCGGAGCGACGGTCGGTACGTCGCGGACGTGCTGGCAGCGTGGGCCGGCCGCTATCTACCAGAGCAGCCAGAGCCGGAAGTGCCCGAAGACGCACCGGAAGGCGAGGTGGTGGTCGAAGGGAAGACGACCAGCTTCCTGCAGAGGATACGCGCCCGGAATCACGTCTTCTCATCCGACGAGCCCCTCGACAAGGGCGGCACCAATCTCGGTCCGAATCCCTATGATCTCTTGCTGGCGAGCCTCGGCGCCTGTACCTCCATGACCCTCAAGATGTACGCCGGCCGCAAGGACTGGCCGCTCGACGCGGTCCGGGTCACGCTCCGCCACGATCGGGTGCATGCAAAGGACTGTCAGGACTGCGACAGGAAATCCGGGATGATCGACTTCATCGACAAGAAGCTCGAGTTGGAGGGTGATCTCACCGACGAGCAACGCGAGCGGCTTCTCGAAATATCGGCGCGCTGTCCGGTGCACCGCACGCTCATCAACGAGATCAAGATTCGGTCGGAGCTGGTTTGACGACACTAGCCACGCTCGACGGCGTTTCCCTCGCACTCGGAGGAGAAAAGCTCTTCGATGGGCTCTCTCTTCAGGTGCACCAGGGCGACCACATTGGCCTCGTCGGCCCCAACGGGTCCGGAAAGTCCAGCTTGCTCCGTCTTCTCGCAGGCTCGATCGAGCCCGACGCCGGAGTGGTTCGGACGGTTCCCGGCGTACGCATCGGCTTCCTTCCGCAGGAGATCGAGTCGTTTCCAGATCAGAAGCTCTTTCACTTCGTTTACGACAGCGTTCCCGACCGACCCGAGCTTCGAGAGAAGCTAGCGGCGTGCGAGTCGCGTCTGGCCGAGATGCAACACGGCGCGAGCGCGAGTGAAGACGATCTGGTCGCAACGGCCGGTGAGATTGCTCTTCTGCACGAACGCATCGCCGCTCTAGATGCCCGTTTTTCGGAGCACGAAGCAAAACGCATCTTGCACGGCCTCGGCTTTTCACAAGCGGACCAAGGCCGTCCTCTCTCGGAGCTGAGCGGTGGCTGGAAGATGCGTGCGGTGTTGGCGTCGCTCCTATTTCAAAAGCCCGAGCTTCTGCTTCTAGACGAGCCCACCAACCACCTGGACATGCCGTCGGTCGCTTGGTTCTCCAAATTCTTGAGCGGGTACAACCACTGTTTCTTCCTGGTCTCCCACGACAGAGAGTTCCTCGACGAGCAGATCAACCGCGTCGTGAGCTTCGAGCCAGAGGGCGTTCGCACGTTCCGAGGCAACTACGAGCAGTACCTCGTCCAGCGCGACGAGGAGCGCCTAGTGCTCGAAAACCGGGCCAAGAACCTCGAGCGTGAGAAGGCTCACCTAGAACAGTTCGTTCGGCGCTTTCGCGCCAAGGCCAGCAAGGCGGCCCAGGTTCAGAGTCGCGTCCGCAAGCTCGAGAAGATGGATACGGTGGAGCTGCATCGATCGGCGCGCCAAGCGCGGTTCTCGTTCCCTTCGACGGAGCGCGGCGCCCGCATCCCGATGCGCGTGGACGACCTGTGCAAGTCTTTCGGGTCACACGTGGTGCTCGATGGCGTGTCGCTTTCGGTGGAACGCGGCGACCGAATCGCAATCGTCGGCCCCAATGGCGCCGGAAAGACGACGCTGCTGAAGATCCTCGCGGGTGAAATCGAGCCGTCGAGCGGGCGAGTGCACCTCCCCGGGCAGTCCGATGTGCGTTATTTCGCTCAACATCACGCGGAAGCCTTGAACCTCGAGCACACCGTCTTGCAGGAGGTCAACTATGCCAGTGACGGAACCAGCATGGAGCGGGTCCGCGCGGTCCTAGGGGCCTTGCTGTTTGGCGATCTCGCCGTCGACAAGCGGGTCTCCGTGTTGTCGGGCGGAGAGCGGGCCCGAGTCGCGCTTGCCAAGATCCTCGTGCGTCCAGGCAACGTGCTGCTCATGGACGAGCCGACCAACCATCTGGATTTGCAGACCACCGAGGCCCTGACCGACGCGCTCGTGAGCTACGACGGCACCCTGCTCTTCGTGAGCCACAACCGGGCGTTCATCCGCACGCTCGCAACCAAGCTGTGGGTCGTACACGACGGCCGGGTCGAGAGCTATGCCGGCACGCTCGACGACTATCTTTGGTCCTGCCAAGACCGCGAGGTCACGCCAGCCACCGATGCTGCGATTCGACCCGCAGCGCAAAAGAAGAGCCGCCAGGCTCGCAAGGACGAACGCCGAAAAGAAGCCGAGCTTCGCGCTGCGCAGAACCGGCAGGTCAAGCCTCTCGAAAAACGAGTGCGCGAGCTGGAGCAGGCCATCTCCGAGCTCGAGCACGCCATCGCCGAGCACAACGAGATGCTCAGCAATCCCGAGATGTATGACGATGCGGAGCGTCGCGATACTTTGCTCCGCGAGGTCAGCGAGGCACAAGCAGCGCTCGAAAGGTCGCTCGAGCAGTGGACGGAGGCGCACGAGAGACTCGAGGAAGCACGCGCGGAGATCAACGAAATCGGGTGACGCGCACGTTCGAACGGAGATCTCGGGACCCCCGGCTTCACATTCTCGCTCGAGGCTGCGATAAAGGTCTCAGGATGGGCACGGCCGTCGAAAAGACCCTTCACGAGCTCGGCAATGGCGTCTTTGCCTACACGCAGCTACCCGGCTCTTGGGGCTGGAGCAATTCCGGCTTGGTCACGGACGGTGGCGAGAGCTTGCTCGTCGATACCTTGTTCGACGAGAAGATCACGGCGGAGATGTTGGCCGCGATGCGCGAGGCGACGCCTGCAGCAAAGCGCATCGATCGTGTCGTCAATACCCACGGCAATGGCGACCATTGCTACGGCAATTCGTTGGTGGCCGATGCCCAGATCATCGGTACCGTCGGCTGCTTGGAGGAGCTCCGCGATACACCTGCAAGCCGTAATCAGCTCCTGATGCGCGCGGGCAAGGTCGTGCAGGCGCTCGGTCCCGTCGCCCGCGTGCTCGGCCGCGTCCTCGATGCGGTGGGAATCCACAAGCTCAGACATCTGGCCGAGGCCAGCGAGCTCGCGCTACCTCTGTTCGAGGAGTTCGACTTCTCGTCCGAGACAGTCCTGCCAGACCGAACCTTTCGGGGCGAGCTGAAGGTCAAGGTCGGCGACAAGGAGGTCGTGCTGATGGAGCTCGGGCCGGCGCACACCAGCGGTGACGCCGTGGTCTGGGTCCCTGGCGACAGAATCCTCTTCACGGGAGACATCTTGTTCAAGGACGCGCATCCAGTCATCTGGCAAGGGCCAGTTTCGAATTGGATCACCGGCCTGCACCAGTTGTTGCAGATGGACATCGAGACTGTCGTGCCGGGACACGGTCCGCTCACCGACAAGTCGGGGCTGCGCGAGATCTTGCACTATCTCGAGGTGCTGAGCGGCGAGGCGCGAAAGCGCTACGATGCCGGCATGAGCGTCGAGGAGGCCGTGCTGGACATCCACCTTTCCGAGTTCGATCAGTGGCTCGATGCCGAACGCGTCTACACGAACGTTCACACGCTTTACCGCGATTTCAGCGGCGACGGCACGCAGCCGGACGTCTTGGCGCTGTTTGCCGGCATGTCGCGCATGCGAAAAAAGATGCCGAAGCGCAATTAGCCCGAAATACGGGTCTAACCACGTTTCGGGCGAACGCGACGGAACGGCGCGAACGGATCAAAACCGTGATGGTGCTACAACCACGTAGCAATGAATAAGCCATTACGGATTTCTCTCATCACCGTTGGCGCGCTGCTTCTCCTTCTCATCGCAGGCCTCGTGCTCGTCCCGGTACTCTTCGAGGATCGAATCGTCGAGCTCGTCCGGTCCGAGCTCAACGAACGCGTCGATGCGGACGTGGATTTCGAGGACGTGGATCTTTCGCTTCTGTCGACTTTTCCAAATCTGACCATCGAAATCTCCAAGCTCACGATTACCGGAAAGGGTGCGTTCGAAGGCACGCAGCTCCTTTCCGTCGAGTCGATCGGCGCTGGCATCGGGCTCTTCACCCTGATCACCGAAGACGACATCGAGATCGAGTCCATCGAAATCGACCAGCCCAACGTGCACGTCGTCATCAACGAGGAAGGCGCTGCCAACTACGACATCATGGCGGACGCGCCGCAGCCAGAAGAGCCGGCCGAAGAGCTTGCTTTCGAGATCAAGCGATATCGGATCGATGGCGGCGCGATCCTGTACGAAGCGCCTGGCGCTCGGATCACGGCGAACGGCTTGAGCCATCGAGGACGCCTGCGAGTGGCCGGGCCTGCCCAGGAGCTGAGCTCGAAGACCTCCGTCGATGCGCTCACCGCGGTGCTAGGAGACGTCAGGTATCTCCACGAAGCCGGAGCAGCGCTCGATCTCGACGCGACCTTGCAGAGCGAGGAAGAGCGGCTCGCGCTCGATCACATTCGGCTCGGCATCAATCAGCTTGCCCTGGCAGGATCGGGCTTCATCGAGTGGGGCGGCGAAGGAACCACGCTCGACGTCCAAGTGGCCTCCGAAGAGGGCCTTTCGGTCAAAGCCTTGGTCTCGGCCATTCCCAATGCCCACGCGGCGGACTTCGAAGGAATGAAAGCCAGTGGAACCTTTTCCATGAAGGCGCAGGCCAAGGGACAGCTAGGGCCGGAGGACGATGACATTCCTTCGTTCTCACTCACCGCCCGCGTTCGAGAGGGCAGCGTGAAATATCCGGACCTCCCGCTCGCCATCTCCGACATCGAGCTGGATGCAAAGGTGGATCATCCCGGAGGCAACTTGGACCGGGTCACCGTCGATGTGCCGAAGTACGCGCTCGCTGCAGGAAAGAGCCACGCCAGAGGGAGCCTGCGCGCGTCTCGGCTGCTCTCGCAGGCCCACGTCGATCTCGTGTTGGATGGTCGATTCGATTTGGCCGACATCGCGAATGCGTATCCGATGCCGGATGTCGATACCCTCGCCGGTCTCGTCGAAGCGCACGTCGATCTCAGCGCCAAGGGAGAGCGTATCGCGAAGCTCACCGGCCGCATCGAAGCAAGCGACGTGAGATATCAGGCCTCGGGAAGCCAGGAAATTCAGGTCCCCGCAGCACGCCTGACTCTCTCTCCCGAGAATACGAAGATCGACGAGCTTCGGGCGCAGGTCGGAGCGAGTGACGTCAGCATCCGCGGCGTGGCATCGCCGCTCACCACCTTGCTGAGTGACGACGAAAAGGTGACGGCAAGTGCGCAGCTCTCCTCGAAGCACTTGCGTGTGGAGGATTTCCTCGGTGAGTCAGAGGCCGAGCCGGAACAAGAGAAAGTCTCGCAATCAGGCTTCGTCCTGCCCGAAGACCTCGATGCAAGGCTCGACTTCGACGTCCAAGAGCTGACATACGGCGATCTCGTTTTGAAGAGCTTCAAAGGCTCCGGCCGGATCAGAGACCGCAAGCTCATTCTCGACGGGATACGAGCGAACGCGCTCGGCGGTTCGATGAAGCTCGACGGGACCCTGACGACGCATCCCGATCGGCCGGCCGAATTCGACATGAGCTATGGCGTGGATAAAGCCAGCTTTGCCGCGGCCTTCGAAGCTCTTCCGTCGATGCGCGCTTATGCGCCCATTGCCCGCTTTTTGGACGGCCGTTTCTCGACCGAGCTGCGTGCAGCCGGCACGCTCGGCGACGATTTCGAGCCGAAGCTCGACTCGATCGACGCCAGCGGGATGGTGGCAGCCGTGCAAAGCAAGCTCAGCAGTGACTTCAAACCACTGCAGGAGCTCGCGAGCGCCGTGCCTGCAATTTCGAAGCCTTTGGACATCGAACGCTTCAAGACACGATTTGCCATTGAGAACGGTGCTGTCGAGGTAAAGCCATTCACCGCGAGCGCCGCTGGACTGACGATTCAGGTGAGCGGACGCCACGGCCTCGACCAGGACATGAAGTACCAGCTGTCGACGGACGTCCCGATCGAGACGCTCACCTCGAAGCTCGCGTCCGAAGTGCGTGGCTTGGGGGTCGACCTGTCGAAAGTGGAGAAGGTGGGCGTGGAGGCCAACCTGACCGGATCGATCAACTCCCCACGCGTGTCCGTCAAAGTCGATACCAGCGCGCTTCGAGGCGTCGTGGCCGACGCCGTGTCCGCAGAGCTCGAGGAGCAGCGGGCGCGCGCTGTGCAAGAAGCACGAGCGCAAGCCGAGCGCTTGATCGAAGAAGCGGAAAAGACGGCGAATCGAATTCGCGAAGAAGCCAAGCGCGCCGCCGAAAAGATACGCAAGGAAGGATATGCACGCGCCGACCAGGTCGAACGGGAAGCACGAGGCAACCCTTTGGCAGAGATTGCGGCGCGCGAAGGAGCCAAGCGCATCCGCAGCGAGACGGACAAGCGAGTGGATCAGATGATCGACGAAGCCAATCGGAAGGCAGACCAGGCCGTCGCCGAAGCGCGAAAGCGAGCCGAATCTCTCGTCGCGGAAGCCGAGAAGAAGAGCGAGCAGGCCACGGAAGCCGCAGAGCAGCAGACCACCGACCGGATTCGCTGAGTCCGCCTCGGCCTCAGGCTGCCCGCGCCGGCAGGAGCTCGATGACCGGGCCGTGACGCAGCGTGTGAAAAATGCCGTGGTAGAGACCCAGCGACTCGTAGATGGCGGCCGTTACGTTCACCGTTCGGAGCTGCCCAGCAAGCGAGAGTGGAAACCCGTTGTGAACGTGGGCCGCGCTGAGCTTGAGCTCTGGGTTGGCCCATCCTCCGGCGCCACCCATTCCGAAATGACCGAACGCCCTCGGAACATCCATGAGCAGCGCGTCGGCGCGATGATAGCCGAGCCGCCAGTGCAAGGGATAGAGCACTACCCTGTCGGGGCGCTTCATCTGCACTTTGGAAGCACGCTCGATGATCTCTTCGTTCACCAACGGTGCGCCTTCGAGCTCGCCACCGACCGAAAGCATGGCGTACATCTTGGCGAGTGAACGAGCGGTGCAAACGCCGTTCATCGCGGGCAGGCAAGCTTTCCAGAATGCGGGGTGGGTAAATAGCTCGGTCACCTTGGCGGGTGTGAGCCCGCGCCGGACCAGGCTGCGCAGCGGCCCCTTCGGCATGCAAGCGGGAGCGCGATAAGAGCTTGGCAGAGGCTCCGCACCCCACCGGCGCAACGCTGGCAGGCCGACCAAATCGGCGAGTCGGTCCATCTGGCCGTCTGCCTCCCCCACGTACATGCCATCGAGACCGAGCGGCTCGACGATGCGCCTCTGCACGAAGTCTGGAAAGGTCATTCCCGAGACGCGGTGGACCAACTCCCCGACGAGCCAGCCGAACGTCACGGCATGGTAACCATTGGCGGTGCCCGGATGAAAATCTGGTTTGGCCTTGGCCACGCGCTGGACGATGCGTTCCCAATCGAGAATGTCCGTGACCTGATCGACCAATGGCACCGTCCTGTGCAGGCCTGCCTGGTGCGCGAGCACCTGACGCACGGTGATCGCCTCTTTTCCGTTGCACCCGAACTCCGGCCAGTAGCGCGCAACCGGGGCGTCGTAGTCGATCGCGCCTTCCGAGGCGAGGATGTGCACGGCGGTCGCTGCGATGCCTTTGGTGCCGGAAAAGCAAATCGACATGGTATCGCGCTCCCAAGGAGCGCCATCGTGCCGAGCCCGGCCCGCCCAAACGTCGACCACGGGCTTTCCATCCAAGAAGACCGACACGGCTCCGCCGCCGCCAAACTTCGCTACTTGCTTACGGAGCACGGTAACGACTGGCTCGAAGCGCGCCTCATACTCACCGTGTATCTCGACCTTCATTCGTTTCAATTTGGGGTCGATGACGCGCCGTGTAAACAATTCGGCCCGCCGGAATCAAACGGCCGTGCAAGTGCGCGAAGTTCGCGCACATTCGACTTTTCATTCCGTAAAGCAAGCGAAGGGTTGCCAGAGCCATGTGCTTGCCGACCCTCAGCCGCTTCTCTAAGGCAAGCTGATGAATCGTTTCCTCATTGGGTCCGCGCTCTGTTCGTTTCTCGCCCTCGGGTGTCAGGGCAAGCAGGAAGGCGCGCCATCGGTGGAGTCGAAACCCGCCGAGTCGAGCGCTCTCAAGCCGCCGCGGCCGGCACAGTTCGCCGAACGGCATCCCACGTTCGATACTTATTGGTATCAAGGTGTCGCCGAGCTCACCCGCTACGAGCTTCGTCAGGCACGCTATGGTGATCAGCACGAGGGCGAAGCCGTGTTGATCTTCGTGACCGAGGATTTTCTGCCGAAGTTGCAGGTCAAGCAAGAGCATGGAGACTCGCCCGACGCCATCTCGGTGCTCAAGCTCAACGCATACCGGAGGTTCTACACGGGCATCTACCCTTACACCTTGATGACGTCGTCGTTCACCCCGGCTCGCGCCTCCGATGGAGCGACGCTGAAAGTGAGCAGCACGGTGCAGGAGTGGTGCGGCCACGTGTACAGCCAGATCAACCGACGCGAGGACGGTCTGCACGCGGTGTTGCATTCGTATTTTCAGGATGACGCTGATCAGAAGATGGTCTTGCCCGACGCACCCTTGGAGGATGGCATTTGGGCTCAGATTCGCATCGATCCATCCAAGATCGAAGAAGGCGAGCGACAGATCGTTCCTGGCCTCCACTACATTCGAATGCGTCACAAAGCGCTACGCGCCTATCCTGTGAGCGTGATCCGGACCGCGGGAGCAGAAACCGATCTCGTCGATCATCCCGTGACTGCGCTCGAGCTCCGATACCCCGCGCTGGGCCGAACGCTCACGATCTACTACGAGCCCGAATTCCCTCATGTGATTCGAGCGTGGGAGGAAAGCGTGGGACCCCAGCGCACCACGGCAGTGCGCACCCACGTGATCTTGGACGACTACTGGAATCACAATTCCGGCGACGACGCCGCCTATCGGGACGCCTTGGGACTCACGGAGTGAGCGAATGCTCCGCCGAGCAGCGGGCTCAGCGGTCGGCTCGTTCGTAGATCGTCACGCCACCGACGACGGTGCGCTCCACGCGGATGTCACGCAGCTCGACCTCTTCGTCGAGCGGATCGTGCGAGAGAATCACCAGATCAGCCTTCTTGCCGAACTCGATCGTTCCGACCTGATCTTCCATCCGGAGCTGCCACGCAGCGTCTGCAGTCATTGCCCGCAAGGACTGCTCGGCGCTGATGCGTTCCTCTTCGCCGAGGAGTTGGCCGCTGGATGTTTCACGAGACACCGGCGCCCATAGCTGGAGCATGGAATCGATAGGCACCACCGGCGTGTCCAAATGAGTGGTGAACGGAAGCCCCAACGCGAGGGCGCTCGCTGCAGGGCTGATCCGCGCGGCGCGCGCCGGACCGAGGAACACGTCGCGATGGCGATCGCCCCAGTAGTACACGTGGGCGCTGAAGAACGTGGGAGTCACTCCGAGGCGCTTCATCCGTTCGAGCTGGTCGGGGCGTGACATCTGTGCATGCACCAGAATCGGTCGAGAGTCCTCGGACGGGCAGGCCTGCAGTGCTTCGCTCCAGGCGTCGAGGAACTGATCGATGGCGGCATCGCCGTTTCCGTGAACCGCAATCTGGTGACCCCCACAATGAATGGCCTCGACCTCGGCGTTCATGGTCTCGGCATCCATGCTCGGATAGCCACGATAGCCAGATGGATGCTCCCCGGTGTCGTAGTACGGGTCGCGCAAGAAGCCCGTGTAGCCCTGAATGGAACCATCCCCGACGAGCTTCACGGCGCCGATGCGCACACGTTCGCTGCGGTATTGATCGAGGTCGACGGCGCCCGCGATCGCTTGGACTGCGACCTCGCCTTGGGGCCACACCACGACGCGCTGCGGGACCAGACCGAGCTCGGACGCCATCCGCATGCCCTTCATCTGCTCGAGCGTGGCCAGTCCGTTTTGGACCGTCGTGAAGCCCTGCCGTGCATACGTCGCAGCTGCAGAGCGCACCACACGGACCTGTTTCAGCGTAGGCAGCTCGAGCGCCTCGAGGATGATCGGGCGGGAAGCGGTCTCCAGCAAGAGGCCCGTCGGCTCGCCGGCTTGGTCCTTGCGAATCTCTCCTCCGACCGGGTCTGGCGAGCGGGCATCGATCCCGAATCGCTCGAGCGCAAGCGAGTTGACGGCGACCATGTGCCCGGAGATGTGCATTGCGACGATGGGTCGTTTGGTCGATACCCGATCCAAATCGGCCCGGCTGAGGTGTCGCTGCTCGGCAAGCATGGTGTCGTCGTATCCGAAGCCGATCAGCCAATCATCACCGGGCTGCTCGACGTCGACTCGCTGGAAGGCCTCAATCGCCTCTGCGATGCTGGTCACCTGACCGATCGGCGGACTGTTCAGGTCGGCTGCCACTGCGCTGAGTCCTGCGCCCGGAAAGTGGCCGTGCGCCTCGATGAATCCGGGGACGACCGTGCGGCCGTCGAGGTCGAGCGTCACGTCCGCTCTCGACGCCCAAGGTTCGACCTCGTGGTCGTCGCCTACCATGACGATGCGATCCTCCGCGATGACCAGCGCAGTCGCCCGCCGCCCATTGCCATCCATGGTCAGGACGTGGCCGTTCCGCCAGACCTGAAGCCCGGGCGGCGACGGGCGGAGCTGCGACCAAACGATTACAGCGACGATACCGAGCAACGCGGCGGCGGCGGAAAGCGCTACGAGAATCCACTTCAGCGCTTTCACACCACCTCTTCGACCATGGCTAGTACTTCGCAGTTGCCACGGGCGCGGCCAAGTCGTTCACGTCGTGGACGCGGACGCCGCCGTGGCTGATGGAGTAGATGAAGTCGTCGATGAAGACACCGCGTGTAATCTGAGGCTGATAGCCGCAGTAATAGTAAAAGTCTTCGGCCGCAACGGGCACGCCGCCGCAATCATCGAGCACTAGGTCGGAATGGTCCACTGCGCCGCGGCGGCTCAGCCCATCGGCCGCGCTCACGTCCCAGAGCTCGAGGGTGCTCGAGAAGTCGCCCTGGTAGGACACGAACGGAAACGCCAGCAGGCCCTTGTCAGCGTAGAAATTGAAGGCCTTGTGGTTGTGATTGGCTTCGGAGAAGCCCTCCCCCACCAGTGCCTTGTGCGCCAAGACCGGGTTGACAGGGTCGGAGACGTCGAAAATCTGAAGCGCCGTGCCATTGTCGCGCTGCGTCACCTCGTCGACGTCGCGGCCGATGGTCAGCAGATGGTCGTCACCGAGCGGATGCATGTAATCGCTGAACCCGGGAATCTTGAGCTCGCCCAAGACCTCGGGGTTTTCGGGATCGCTGAGGTCGATCGCGAAGAGCGGATCGACTTGCCGGAAGGTCACGATGTAGCCGATGTCGCCGACGAACCGAGCGGAGAAGATCTGCTCGTTTTCTGCGAGGCCCGGTGTGGAGCCGGCGATTTCGAGCGCGCTACCCGCGAGCCGCATCGTGGTCACGAGATTGTCGGTGGTGGGCGGAACCCAAACGTCGTCCGTGATGACGTCGCCGCTCTGGTGATGCCAGGTCGTCCGGGTGGTCGCGATGCGAATGATGCCATCGCGCTCGTCGATGGAGAACTGATCGTGGACGGTGCCCGGCACGAACCCGGAGCCTTGATAGGGCGTGCGCTGCGCGCCGGATGATACCGCAAAACGGTGCACCGCCGTCCGGTCGGTGTTGTTGTCTCGCTCGAACCAAGTCCAGTCGGGCTGCGCGAGGATTAAGGTTTCGCGGTTCGCATACACCTGCGTGGCTTGGCCGAGGATCGACGTGATGGCCGTCGAGGTATCGCTGCCGATGTCGATGCCTACGATCTGTGTGAGCCCGTAGTTCGTGAGACCGGGCGCAGGAGCGTAGAAATCCGTGCATTGCACGGGCCGCTCCTGGATCTCTCCATCGACGCGCTCTCCCCATGCGGGAACCCACTCTTCGAGGGTGGTCTGGGCGATGGCCTCCTTGGCCTGAACGGCCCAGGCGCGAGCAAGTGCGATCTCCTCTTCTCGCGTCTGTGGCTGCGCATCGCCACCCCAGACGACCTGCCACAGGTCTGGAACGGTGCCGGGACGGTGCATGCTACTTTGGACCACGGCCCTGACGATGCCGTCATGACGGCGAGACGAAGAATACCAGCCGTCGACGTAGATCTCGCGTACGGCTTCAGGAGAGTCGCCGGCAAGATCGATTAGGGTGATCTTCACGTAGGAGCGTCCGCAGTAGTACGGACCCTCGAACGCCACGTCCGCAGCACCGGGCTCCGGGTAGCCGTAGCCCTCGCATAGATCGCCATCGTCGAGCGCTTCGACGCCATAGACGCTCGAGAAGACGACCGCGCGATCACCCTCCACGAACATCTCCATGGGTCCGCCTTCGATCTCGAGATCAGCAACCTTCGAGGTGTCCGGAGCGGGCCAGGAATCGAACTCGTGGAAGCCGTTGCCACGGATCACGTAGAGCTTGCGGCCTTCGTCACCCACCTTGACGATGTCGGCTTCGTCCACGTCGGCCACCTGCCGGTTCGTATCCGAGAAACCGGAGGGAGCGTCCCCGCCGTTTGCACCGTCTTCCTGGGGCGCAGATGGAACGCCGCCTGCACCGCCTGCACCGGCCCCATCCACGGCAAACACCGGCCCGCCCCATCGGTAGTAATCCTGATCGATGAATGATTGGAGCTCGAGATCGACCTTCGCGATCGCATCCTCCTGGATCGCCTGGAGCACCTCGTCACAGCTCGACGCCTGTCTGAGCGCAGCCTCGTATTCGCTGACCTCCGAGCTCGTCTGGCATCCAGCGGCGCCGATTGCCGCCAGGGTAAGCAACGCGAAAGTGAATTTACGAATCATGACCTTCCTCCTACACACGCATTAAGTGACTAGCAAGTCGCGTGCCGAGGAAAAGTGCAGTGATTTCGCTGTCCGGAATGAGCCAAGGTGTGCCATTTGGATCATGCTTGCGGCAAACACCCGCGCCCTCGCGGGAACCGGGCGCGGGCGTGGCCCACGGCGTTCGCGTTACTCGCAGATCGCGTAGATGAGGGTGACGGTCTTTGGGAAGATCGGATACCGAAGCCCCTCGGACTCGTCGATGTCACATGCAGACGGCATGACCGTCGCGTCGACCGTACCGGATGGAGGGTCGACATTTGGAAAAACGAGCTCGCCAAATCCTTCACCATCGGCGATGACGCTTTGCTGGTTCACTGCATCCCAGCCGGAAAACGTAAACGGAGGATCGCTATCCGTATCGATCTCCCCGGTCTCTCCGCCTTGGGCACCTGCTAGGAAAATGATGTCCACCATCGCGTGGTTGTCAGAGATGGCGCGCCCGATGGCGGTTTCCCAAGCTGCGACCTCCCCGTCGCGTACCACTAGGAGATCCGCGCCGTTTCGCGTCTCTTCGGGCACCACCCAATAGTCGACGACGCTCCAGCTTCCGGCCAGGGTCGTGATGAAGAAGCGATCCCCAACTGGCACGTCTTCCAGGGTGAAGATCCCGTTTTCGTCCGTCGTGGCCGAGAGATCCGTGCCTTGCACCTCCACGGTTGCTCCTCCGGCAACGGGAAATCCTTCTTCATAAAAATAAACGATACCGGTCACCGTGGCCGTTTCGGCGCTACCGCCGGTGCCACCGGTCCCTCCGGCGCCGCCGGTGCCACCAGTTCCATTGTCGCCGCTATCGTCCCCGCAGGCCGCCACCGCAGCCGCGCACAGCAACACGCCAAAAATCCTTGCTTGAAGTCTCATACCCACCTCCCGTGTTCGTCTGCCAAGTGCTCTGCTTTCTCTTTGCATACCGCATGCCAGCTTCGCCGCACCCCGATGGTTCACCCCGCGTTTGCGTCGACCTCCGGGTGAAAGGGTTGCGTCTCGGACGACGGGCGCGCCAGGATCACGCGGGACGAAAATTCAGGGAAGATCACGGATCAATTGACGTAAAACCGCGGAATCCCACATCCGGCGGATCGACATTGTGCTTTCATGCGCGCAGACGAACGGAGCACCGGCGAGGTAGTCGAATGGAGCGCGCAAGAGCAACGGAAAAAAGCATGCCGCAGAGGGCAGTCTATCTTGCAGGCCTGGCACTGTGGGCAGCCCAGGCCATGCCCGCCCAGAGAGCGGGGGCGGAGGAAATCACCTTCGACGAGGCACTGGCCCTCGGTGAGGAGACACCAGAGGTCGTGGGCTCGCGCGAAGCGTTACAGGTGCGCGAGTCGGCCGACGAAGCAATCGGGGGCACAGCGGGTCCGACCACGCTGATGTTCATGCCCGGCGCGCTGGTCGCACCGCGCGAAGACAAGGGCTTCGACATGCAGGCCGCGATCACACAGGGTTGGAACCTCGGTGACCTCGGAGGCGCGCGTCGGGAGGCCGCGCGGCAGGAACGCGGAGCGCTGAGTGCAGGGGTGCGCGCAAAGGCGCTGCGGGCACGGTTGGAAGCCGCTCGTCGTTGGATCGACTTGGCCACGCTGACCAAGATTCAGCAAACGCTCGAGCAGCGGATCGACACGGCGCAGGAGCTCGTCTCGCGACGGGAGCGAGCGCTGGCCAACGGCGTTGGAACGATGCAGGCCTGGGCGGAGGCCGAGGCGCTGCTCGCGGAGCTGAAACAGAGGCGCCTCGACCTCGAGGGAGACGAGTTTTCCGCCGCGACCCAGCTCGCTCTCGCCGTCGGCAAAGAGCCGAGGGGGCAGCGGCTGAGCCCCTCAGGTCCGCTTCCACGCCCGCCGGTGCCCGACGAACGGGAGATCCGAAGTCGCATCGAAGACATCGACACGGCACCCGAAGTGGTGGTCGAGCAACTGCGGGAAAGCGCGGCTCGCGCGCGAGCCGTCGAGGCTTCGGCGCAGTATGCGCCCGTACTGAACCTCGGCGCGCAGGGCGAGCGTGGAGCCCTTGGAAGCTGGGTGGTGTATGGCGTCACCGGCGTCACCTTCCACGGCTTCGGCCAGGACCAGCGTTCAGTCGCCATTGCCGAGGCTGAAGCGGCCAGCATCGCGGCACGCACCAAGAGCGCGAGATTGCGCGCTCGCGCCGAGGTCGAGGAAGCGCTGCACGAGCTCAAACACACCGCCGCGGTCGCGGAGCTGATCGAGGAACGCACGCTGCCGGCGCTCCGCCGCCTGGTCGTGAGCCGGACGCGCGCGGTCGAGCTCGGCGAGGAGTACAGCTACGCGCTCACGGAAGCGCGCAATCGAGAGCTCGCCGCCATCGAAGCCATGCATCGAGCCCAAGGTGCAAACAGTTGGGCTCGCGTCCACATGTGGCTCTTGCTCGCCGAGCTCGCCAGCACGGAGCACGACCAGTGACCGCGGCTCGATGGGCTCTGTTGTGCGTCGCGTTCTACGCCTGCTCGCCGGAGCAAGAAATGGAAGGAGAGCAACCAGCGCCGAGCGCGGGTAGCGCCCCTTCTCGATTCGTCGCAGTGACCAAGCCGAGAGACACCTCGATCCTGCAAGCGCCCGCCTTGGTGCGAGCCGCTCCCGCGGCGTCGGGGGAAGTCACGGCGCCGGCGCCGCTTCGAATCGCGAGCGTGCACGTCAGGGTCGGCGAAACGGTCTCCGCCGGAGATCCGATCGTGGACGCTTACGCACCCGAGGTGCTCGACGCGGCCGCCGTATATTTGTCCGCGGCGTCGCAGGCCCGCTCTCACGACGAACGAGCCGATCAACTCGAAGCGCTCCTCGACGAGGGGCTGGTGCGCCGCGCGCAAGTGTTCGAGCACCGAACCACGGCCGCCGAGCTCCGGGCGAGCCGTCTCAGGGCCATCGCGATGCTTCGTTCTTCGGGTGTCGACCCCAAGGATGCTTCGAAGTTGATGGAGAGCGGCGTGATCACGCTGAACGCGCCGGTCTCTGGAATCGTCACCGACCTCTCGGCGCGCGTCGGCCGCAGTTACCAGCCGGGTGCGCAGCCCATCGCCCGCCTGACCGGAGAAGCGTCCGCTAGGATCGAAGTCAAGACGGCCGAGCGCTGGCCTGACGCGACGTCGGTGCTCTTCACCGCGAACGACGGGCGCCGCGTCGCGCTCGATCCGAAGCCGGCGGCCTCGGCGGTCGTTCCCTCCGACGGCACGTTCCGATCCTGGTTCGATCCAAAAGAGCCGATCGATCTTCCAGATGGCTTGACCGGGATCGC
>DATIUW010000190.1:0-2945 GCA_035466435.1 Polyangiales bacterium
CGAAGCGACCTGACCGAGGATTGATCCTCGGTTGTCACCGAACTGTGATCGCTTCCACCTCCTTGTAACGCCAGCTCAACCCGATCGACCGCGCTCGTCCCCCAAAGTCGGTCGTAGCGGGAGTGATGACGTCGAGGACCGTCTATTACGGGGTAGCGGGTGAAGGCCGAGGGCACGCGTCTCGGGCGCTGGCGCTCATCGAGCAGCTTTGCGAGTGCCACCGCGTGGTCGTCTACAGCTACGGGCAGGCGCTTTCGTTGCTCGAGCCGGCTTGTGCGCCTCTCGGTGTCGAAGTTCGCGCGTTGCCTCCACTGGAGTTCGCCTACTCCGCACGCCGCACGCTCAGCTACACGCGGACCTTCTTCAAGAACGCTGCGTCGCCCTCTCCTCTCATTTGCGTCTCTATCCGAACGGCGACGTGCCGACGTGCCAGTTCAACTCGAAGATCGTCGGGAACCTGCGTCACCAACCCTTCGAGGAGCTCTGGCGCAGCGGCACCACCGAGAAGCAGCGAAGATGGGTACGCCAGTGCCCCGGATGCTGGGCGGAGTGCGAGGTGCTTCCGAACGCCATCTACAGCGGCCAGCTCCTACAGTTGGGAACGGCCCCCGCCGAGGCGCGTCACTCCGCGGCGAGGGCAAAGTCCTCGAAGGAGGCAGACGCGAAGGCCGGCTCTGGCGCTTCGAGCGGGGTCCTCATCCGGTCCTCGACCCCATAGGATCGGCCGAAGCCGACGAAATTGAACCGAAACCCCAAAGAGGTGAAGTCCCGACCTCGTGTGGTGCGTGAAAAGCTCTGCGGAGGCTGCAACGGGGCGTTTCCGACAATCCACCGCGCGGCCGCCGGAAACCGGCACCGGCAGTATTGTCTTCGGAACGGGCGGGCCTTAAGTTTCTGCGCTAGGAGTACGTGAATGCTGAGAATTGCCTTGTTCATAGCGACCAACCTCGCCGTCTTGTTCGTGGCGGCCATCGCCATGGCGGTCCTGACCGCATTGGGCATCATCCCGCCCGACGCGCCCTATCTGCAGATGCTGATTTGGTGCGCGATCTTCGGGTTCGGGGGCGCATTCATCTCACTTGCCATGTCCAAGTGGGTCGCGAAGACCACGACCCGAGCTCGGGTGATCGAGTCGCCGTCGAACGAGATTGAGCGATGGCTGATCGAAACCGTCCAGCGCCAGGCCAAAGAGGCCGGCATCGGGATGCCCGAGGTGGCTGTCTACGACTCGCCGGACCCGAACGCGTTTGCCACGGGCATGTTCCGCAACAACGCGCTCGTCGCCGTGAGCACGGGGCTCCTGCGGCTCATGAGTCGAGAGGAAGCCGAGGCGGTGCTCGCGCACGAAGTGACCCACGTCGCCAACGGCGACATGGTGACGCTGACGCTCATCCAAGGGGTGCTCAATACGTTCGTCTTTTTCCTCGCTCGCATCATCGCGAGCCAGTTCGAACGGGGCCGGTTCATGATCTACATCGCGCTGCAGATGCTGTTCGGAATCGCCGCCAGCATGATCGTGGCTTGGTTTTCGAGGCGGCGTGAGTTTCGCGCCGACGCCGGCGGAGCCAAGCTGCAGAGCCCTCAGGCGATGGCTTCGGCCCTCAACCGGCTTCGGGCCATGCGCGACGCCCCATCGCAACTTCCCGAGAACATGACCGCCCTTGGGATTCGCGGCGAGGGCATGCTCAAGCTGATGGCGACGCACCCTCCGCTCGAGGAGCGAATCGCGCGGCTTCAGGCCCTCTAGCCCAGCCGACGCGGCCCCGCCACAGCTCAGCTTCTTGCCACCGTCCTGCGCCCTAGGGTAGGACGGTGGGGCATGGGGTGGCGGATCTCAATCTGCGCAATCGGGCTGCTGTGGCTCTCGGTTGCCGGATGCAAGGAGGCGGAAACGGCTCCTCAGCGGATCGAAGTGGCCGCGGCGCATCGCTCTTGCGAAGAGGGCGAGGCCTGCGGTGTCGTCGAAACGAGCTGTACCTCGCAGGGCTGCGAGTGCGGGGTCGCCGTCCACGAAGCCCATCTCCTCGACTACCAGCAACGGCTTGCCGAATGCCGGGGTCAGAAGGAGCTCCGGGTCTGCGAGTCCGAATGCGAGACGCCTTTCGGCAAGTGCTTCGAGGGCGCCTGCGTGCTCACCAGCGAGCCGCCGGAGCTCTTTCGACGGGGGCGCAGCGTCCAAGCCGCATGCGAGGGGTCTCGCGGGACGTACGTAGGCTGCCCGCAATGCCCCCCGAACGAGCCGTGCAAGTCGTGCATGCCCTGCGAATGCCCGTCGAGCCACCGGTGGACGCGCAAAGGATGCCGGGGCGTCGTCCGAACCGAGCCAAGGGAGCTCCGCGTCGAAGCGAGGCCTCCGCGACTGAGCTTCGGCGACAGGATCAAGACGCGCGTCACGAACGAATCGAAGACGAAGATCTGGCTGAAGACGGTCTGTGGGACGCCGTTCTACCGAGCGCGCAAGAAGGAAGACGGCTGGGAGGCGCAATACGAGCCGTTCCGAGAGACGGAGTGCCGGACCGGCTCCGTTGCGATTGCGCCGGGGGCGAGCCGTCACTTCGTGATCGGCAATCTCGACGAGTTTGAAGATACCTCGGGGACGCCGGCAGGGCCGGGAAGCTATCGGTTCGAGCTGACCTATACCGACGGCGACGACAGCTTTCGCTATTACGCCACCGTCTACTCGGCCGAGCTCGATTTGGTGCCGACGCTTTCGCGAAGGTAGCTCGCGAGTTGAGCTGCCCTCACTGCAGGGACATCCGCCGAGATGGCCGTCCGTCCACCTCCAAGAAGCAGACACTGAACCAATCGCGCTCGTCGCTCCAGTGCTTGGTGAGCCTGAATCCGGCCGCCGCAGCCATCTCCTGAAACTGCGTCAAGTCGTACTTGTGGGAGTGCTCCGTCACGATGTGCTCTCCGGCACGGAGCGCGATGTCGGTGTCGCCGAC
>DATIUW010000191.1:0-10676 GCA_035466435.1 Polyangiales bacterium
GTAGAGCAAGATGTGGTCGATCCAGCTCGACGTTTCTGCATCGGTGACGGGGTTCGTGCTGCAAAAAGTGCATTGCGGCGTGTAGGAAGACGCATACGCAGGCTCGAATACCGTCTCGAGAAGATCCAGCGTCGGCTCTCCTTCGGCTACGATGTCTTGTGCCGGAAACGCACGACCTGCGTTCAGGTCGCCGAGGATCACCGCCGGCCGGTTGCCGCTCGTGTCGGTCACGTACTCGATCAGCTTTTCGGCCTGCAGCTCTTGTTCCGCCTGCCAGCCGCGCGCATCGGTGAACCCGTTGCCATACTGACCCGTGTACGGAAACGTGAAGTCGTCGAAGATTGGCGTGAGATGATTGCAGTAGGCGTCGAGCTCGGCGCCATTCGGCAGGTTGACGGTCGCGCGCAAAATGGTCCGGCGGTTCCAGGTGCCCGGCAACACGAGCTCTTCTTCATCGTCGATGGGGTGCCGGGAGAGCAACATCAGGCCGTTCTGTCCGTCGAACGCGAGGTCTTGATTGATCACCGTCGTGCAGCTCGTGCGGATTTCCGAGAGCTGCTCCGTCGGAAGCTGCGTCACCACGCAGGCGTAGCAACGCTGTTGTTCGGCGCTTCCGAGTAGCAGCCCTGCGACTGCGGTGACGCATTCCGATGCGGCGCAGTCGGCGCTCGTGGTCTGACCCTCGTCACTACCGGGAATCGTCGAGCAGTTGTCCCGGAGACAGTCGACGGCTTGGTTCATCTGGTCTTCGATGGTGAGACCCGGGATGCCTTCCACCTCGACGTCGGGGCAGGGAACGGTGGTCGGCGCCGGCGGTATCTCCCCTTGCTGGTCAGTGGGGACGTCGATCGGGGTGTCGAGGTCGTTCTCGAAGAACACGATGTGCGGATAAGTCTCCATGGCGGCGTCCCGGATGAGCTCCTTGTCCGATTGCGTCCACACCTCCTGGAGGCAGAGGACGTCCGAGTCGGCGGCGGCGATGGCCTCCGTGATGGGCTGGCGTCGCTCGGTCTCGAACGGAATGAAAGCGCCCGCCAACGCCACGTTGAAGGTCTCTACCACCACTTCTTGCGGCTCACGGCCGCCACCATCATCGCCGCAGCCACCCCACAGCGCGACGAATCCAATCCAAACGAAGGCACGCTTCATGTCCCACTCCCGGTCCGAGGCGCGCCTCATGCGGCGCGCGTCACACGATTGTCACGAAGGAGATGGGTGCGTCAAGGATTGTGTTTACTCGTCCCAGAGCGTCTGCGGAGAGTAACTCTCGCCCACGAACCAGAACCGGCCGTCGATCTTGCGCTGATGCGTGTCGAGCGCAGCGATTGCGGTCATGTCCTCCGAGGTGAGGCTCAGCTCGCGCGCCGCCCAGTTCTCCGCGATGCGCCCGGCGTGGACGGATTTGGGGATGACGCTGGTGCCCCGGGCAAGCGCCCAGGCGATCAACACCTGACCGGGTGTTGCCCCATGCGCATCGGCGATGTCGACGATGGTGGGATGCTCGATGAGCAAGACGTCGTCGTCTCGTCCCAGCATCGGTGCGGAATCTGGAGACCCCAAGGGGGAATAGGCCGTGACCGCGATGCCGAGATTCCGGCAAGCGTTGACCAGGCCCCTCTGCTGCAAGTAGGGATGGAGCTCGATCTGGTTGACGGCCGGCGTCTCGCCCGTGGCGTCTCGCACCTGCTCGACTTTCTTCTGACTGAAGTTCGACACGCCGACTGCACGAATGAGGCCGCGCTCGGAGACTTTCAACATGGCCTCCCAAGTCGACTCGAGCGGAATCTCGGAGAGCGGGATGAAGTCCTGAGGTCCGCGGGGCAGCTCCGTTCCATGGCGCAACGCCACCGGCCAGTGAATCAGGTAGAGGTCGAGGTGCTCGAGCTGGAGCTTGCGAAGGCTCGTTTCGAGCGCGGGCCGCACGTGCTCGGGCGCATGTGAATCGTTCCACAGCTTGCTGGTGATCCACATGTCTTCGCGGCGAACGTCGCCTGCCGCGAAAGCGTCGTGTAGAGCCCTGCCGACCTCTTCTTCGTTCTGGTAGATCGCGGCGCAGTCGATGTGACGGTATCCCACCTCGATCGCGGAACGGACCGCTTGGTACACCTCGTCGGGCTCGGACTTCCAAGTTCCAAGCCCTAGGGCAGGCATCTTCAATCCGTTTCGTAGCTCTAGTGTCTCAATCGACATGTCCCCCGTTCCATTTCCGGTGCTGCAATGATAGCAAGATCATTTAGCACAGCGGGCGGATTGTCATCTGACGCTGTTTAGGGTACTCGAAACCGGTCACGATGGGCCAGCGAATCACGGTGGTGGATGCGTTTACACACGTTGCCTTCGCGGGGAACCCGGCGGCTGTGTGCGTGCTCAGCGAACCGACCACGGACGACTGGATGCAATCGGTGGCCCAGGAAATGAACCACTCAGAAACCGCGTTCTGCATCCTCAGAGCCGATGGCACCGTCGAGCTGCGGTGGTTCACGCCGACCCGAGAGGTGCGGCTCTGCGGACACGCCACGATGGCCGCAGCGCACGTGCTCTGGGAGGAGGGATGGCTCGCACCGAACAAAGGCCTGCGGTTTTCGACCCTCAGCGGCGAGCTGATCGCGACACCCCGCGGCCGCATCATCGAGCTCGACTTTCCAGCGCGGCCCGCGTCGGAGACGAGCGCGCCCGCCGGGCTGCTGGCGTCGTTGGGGGTCTCGGCGGAATGGATCGGTCGCGATGAGGACGACTATCTCCTCTTGCTCGCGAACGAGGAAGCGGTCAGGGGCTGCAACCCCAATTTCGCCGCCTTGGCAGAAGTCGACACCCGCGGCGTGATCATCACCGCACCGGGTGATCACGATCAGGTCGATTTCGTGTCGCGTTTCTTCGCCCCGCGATTCGGCATCGACGAAGACCCAGTGACCGGTTCCGCGCACTGCGCTCTGGCTCCCTTCTGGTCGAGCCGCCTCGGCAAGACCGAGCTCACCGCCCGTCAAGTGTCGGCGCGCGGCGGCGAGCTCGAGGTCGTGCTGAAGGGTGACCGGGTGACGCTACGCGGGACCTGCGCGACCACGTTGCGAGGCAACCTGACGGAATCAGCACCCCGAGCACGGTCGTGGTCACGGGAGGGCTCGTGACGACCCAGGTCAGCGTCGTGGGCGCAGGCGCGTTTGGCACCGCCCTCGCCCTCTACTGCTCCCGCCTCGGTCATCGCGTCCGTGTCTGGGCGTATGACGACGGCTTGCCGGAGCGCGTGCAGGCTGAAGGCGAAAACGCGATCTATCTTCCCGGCGTTCCAATCCCCAAGGACATCCCCTTCACGAACGACATCGGGGAGTCGGTGCAAGGCGCAGAGCTCGTTCTGCTCGTGGTGCCATCGGGATTCATGCGCTCGGTGACTGCGAACCTCGCGTCCCATCTGCCGAGCGAAGCACTGATCACGTCGACGGCCAAAGGCATCGAGCAGGACACCCTCGCGCTGATGAGCGAGGTGCTGGCGGAGACGCTCCCCCATCATGCACCGAACGCCGCGTACTTGTCCGGGCCGAGCTTCGCGAAGGACATGGCATCGGGGCTGCCCGCGGACGTGAGCCTCGCCTCGGCAGACATCGACACGGCCCGCCATGCGCAGACGATTCTGCATTCGCCGCTTCTTCGCGTGTACGCCAGCGATGACGTCGTCGGCGTCCAACTCGGAGGCGCGCTCAAGAACGTGATTGCAGTGGCGTGCGGAGCAGCACACGGGCTCGGTCTCGGCGCCTCTGCGGTCGCCTCCCTGATGACGCGGGGTCTCGCGGAGATCGCACGGCTCGGCGTCGCACTCGGCGCGAATCCCCTCACCTTTCTCGGGCTGGCAGGCGTAGGCGACCTGACGCTCACCTGCACCGGTGAGCTGTCCCGCAATCGGCAGCTCGGTCAGCAGCTCGCGACGGGCAAGCCCGCCAAGGAGATCATCGCATCACAGAAGTCCGTCGCCGAAGGCTATCGCACGTCCGCGGCGGTCCACCTCCTCGCGGAGCGAGAAGGCGTGGAGATGCCGATCTCCGAAGCGGTGTACCGCGTCTGCCACGAAGGCGCCTCGCTCTTCGACGAAGCCACCCGGCTGATGAGCCGCGAGCGCAAAGACGAGCTCGCGGGCATCTTCCTTCACCGATGATCACGCATCGAGATCGAGCTCCGGGTAGTGCCGAAACACGCCGTGCTCGTTGAAGTCGAGCCGGCGGTCGGATGCCAGATAGGCGGCAATGCGCGGAAGGCTCGCCACGCGGGCGCGCAGCGCGGTGAGCTCGGGCGTCGATTCGGTGACCTTCGCAAAGCCGCGCGGGAATGCATACGCCAAGCCTTCGAGTAGCTGGAAGAGCGACAAGTCGGCATGGGACAACGCGTCGCCCATCAGCCACGGGCCGCCGCTGCGCTCGAGCACGCGCTCGAAGTACGGCAAGAAGCGCGGAAGACGCTGCTCGCGGAACTGTCGCGCCGCCTCTCGGGCGGCTTCTTTTTGATCCTCGTAGTAGAGAACGACGCTCACTGGATGATGGGTGTCGTGCGCTTCGTCGGTCACATCGGCGATGGTGAGCTGTAGCTGCAGCGCTTGCATGCGCTTCTTCGGGTCGTCCGGCGCGAGCCCGTGCCGCTCTCCGAGGTAGGCGCAGATCGCCGCCGTCTGAGCCAACACGAAGTCGCCGTCGACGAGGATGGGTGGCGCGTAAGGAGGAAGGCCGGGACGCTCACCACGAATGAACGGCATCAATGCTTGGACCCCGCCGCCTTCGTCTTCGGGCAGGCGGGCCACGTCCCGATACGGTGCTCCCGCCTCCTCCAGCACGAGGCGAACGAATTCGCCGCGGCCGGGAAGCATGGGCCAATAGTAGAGCTCGTAGGCATCGGTCATGGCGACACCTCGCCGAGTCGGATTGCGAGCTTTCCCTGGATGCTTCCGGACTCTTGGGCTGAAAGCGCAGTCGTGATCTCGGAAAGCGGAAACGTTTCGTCGATGGAGGCTCGAACCTCGTCGTCAGCGAGCCATCGGCCCAACTGATCGAGATCCGCGGCCCGCGGCTTGACCATGACCAAGCCGGAACGCTTGCTCGAAAAGAGACTCGCCAACATGCCCATGAAGAGGCTAGTCGAAGGTAAGAGGGTCACGTACGCGCCGCCGGCCTCGAGTAAGCCCCGTACTTCTTGGAAGGACGACGTGACGGCTGCATCGAGCACCACGTCGAACTTCGCGTCGAGGGCGCGCAGCGGCGTTTTTCGATAGTCGATGACCCGCGAGGCGCCGAGCTCGCGCACGAAATCTGCATTGGCCGCGCTCGCCGTACCCCAGACTTCCGCGCCGAGCTGCTTTGCGATCTGCACCGCAAAGCTTCCCACGCCTCCAGAAGCACCGTTGACCAACGCTCGCTGGCCGGCTCTCAAGCCGCCCTTGTCGCGCAAGCCTTGTAGCGCCGTGCAGCCCACCGTGGCGCTGGCCGCTGCTTGCTCGTGCGAAACCACGGCCGGCTTGGCTCCCACGGCGTGGGCCTCGACCGACACGAGCTCCGCAAAGCTGCCCTGCCCGTTCGATCTGGAGTACGGCAAAAACCCGAACACCTCATCTCCTACCGCGCGGGTGCGGACGTTGGCGCCGACCTGCTCGACGACGCCGCTGAAGTCGTACCCGATCGCAGTCGGGAAATTCCTAGCGTGAATGAACGCCGCGCCGTCCTTTCCGCTGACGACTTTCAAGTCGGCGGGATTGACGGCGGCTGCCTGAACGCGCACCAGGATGTCTTCTGCGGAAATGCTGGGGGGATCCATCTCGCCGATCCGTAGACTTTCGATGGGTCCGTTCCTGTCTAGAATCACGGCACGCATGTAATTCGCTTCTATACGCTGTGGTATCCTCGTCAAGTGACAGTGCGTGGAGCTATCCCTGGCATGGGACTTCGAAGATGATGGATTCGAACGAAGACAGCGCGATCGCACACGACGTGCTGCGAACGATTCGCCAGATCGTCCGCAAGATTTCGGAGCACTCGAAGACCCTGTATCGCGAGGTCGGGCTCACCGTCCCGCAGCTCATGTGCCTGAAGGCCATAGCGGACCTCGAAGAGACCTCCGAAGAAGTGACCGTGGTCATGGTGGCCAAGCAGCTCCAGCTCTCGGCGGCGACCGTATCCCGGATCATCGATCGTCTCGCGCGCGCAGAGCTGGTCGTCCGGGAGAGACGCGCCAAGGACCGCCGCAAGGTCTGCCTCTCTCTCACGCCGGGAGGCATCGAGCGTGTCGAGACGCTGCCCGTGCCGCTCCAAGAACGATTCGTGCGGCGCCTCTCGGCGCTGCCGGCCGAGGAGCGTACGGACTTGCTCGAAGCCCTTCGACGCATCGCGGAGCTCATGGAGGCCACGGATATCGATGCGGCGCCGATGCTGACGCCCGAAGTCGACGTCAAGGTGAGCGGGGTCGAGAGCTGACCCAACCGGCCGCGTCCGCTGCTTGGAACGCACCGTAAATCAAGAACGGCACCAACATCCCAGGGAAAAGCTTGAACACGGCGCCACTCCAAGGCGAGGACTGCCAGGACCACACCGTGACCAGCCCTGACATCATCATGATGAGAGCCAGAGGGGGCGGCACCCGGCGGCCGAATACACGAAGTAATACCAGCGGACCGAGCGAAGCGCCCAATGCCGACCATGCGCTCAACACGAGATCGAAGACACCATCTGCAGCCGAGAGCGCGAGCCCGAGGGCCAGCATCGTGATGACCGTGGTAGCCGCTTTCGAGGCCCCGTAGGAGCTACGCCACTGAGGCGCGATGTCTTGCGTCACCGCGGCGGAGCATGCGAGCACCTGCGAATCCGCGGTGGACATGGTCGCCGAAAACAGACCAGCCAGAACGAGACCCACGACGCCGTCCGGCAACAAGGTGAGCGCCATTCGCGGAAACGCGAGCTCCGCCTGGCTCGCGTCAATCGCCCCATTGCTCAGCGCGCCCATGGCGAGCTCCGGCAGCAAGACGCGCGAGTAGAGCCCGACCATCACTGCAAGAACGCTGAACGGGACGAACCACGCGAAATAGATTCGTCGTGCCGTGGGAATCGCATCCACCGACTCGATCGCCATGCTGCGGGCCAAGATGTGAGGCTGGCCGACGACGCCGAAGCCTCCGAACACGAATCCGAGGAGGTAGAGCCCGAACCCGAGCGCCAGGTTTGAAGGCACCCATGCCGTCAGCGCCGGGTCCGTCTCACCGAGCTTCTGCCAGAGCACGGCCGGATCCCCCACGCGCCCCCAGGCGGCCGCGAAAATCGCTCCCATGGCGGCGATCATCACGAAGGCCTGGGCGGCGTCCGTCCAGATCGAGGCACGCAAGCCTCCCGAAAAGCAATAGATCAAGACGATGACGGCGCCGAGGACGGCGCCGATGGCCAGGTCCCATCCGAACAGAGCTTGTAGGGCGGTGCTGCCTGCTTTGAACTGGGCGGCGGCGTATCCGCCCAGAAACATGAACGTGAGGATACCTGCGACGACCGAGATCGAGCTCACGAGGCGGCCGCCGTTCGTGGTGGCGATGAGGGCGGGCGCCGAACAAGCGCCGAGGTCGCCCGAAACGCGACGGACCCGTCCATGGACCCACTTCCATGCAACCCAGTCGCCCGCAATCCATCCGAGTTGCAGCCAGACGGCCTGAACGCCGAACCGATACGCAAAGCCGATGAGACCGATGAACATGAAGCCGCTGTTGTTGGTTGCGGCCGAAGAAAGCGCGGTCAGCCACGCGGGGATCGATCTCCCCGCAATCAGATAGTCCTCGGTCGTGCGTTGACGAAACGCGGACGAGGCGAAGCCAAGCCCGGTAAAGGCCAGCAACGACAATGCGAAGACCGCCATGGTTGCCGCCATCGTGTGCTCCTCAGCGCCTCCGAAGGGCGCGGCCGTCAGCCAACGTCACGCTCGGCAAGAAACTCCGGGCGCGGGGATAATCCGCAAAATGGCGATCGCAGTCGGTTCTCTATGCTGTTGAAGACGAGAAACACGTTGTGTCGCGCGTAGGGCGACATGTTGCCCGTCGAGCCGTGCATCGCGTTGCAGTCGAAGAACAAGACGGAGCCGGGAGGTCCCAGCGCCTGGACGATCTCGCCCCACTCTGCGAGCTGTGTCAGCGCCTCCTTCGGCGGCACGCCGTAGCGCTGCTCGCGTAGCGATTCCTTGTAGTGCTCGTCTGGTGTGAGCCCGGGGCAACGAACATAGAACTTGTGAGAGCCGCGAATCAGCATGAGCGGACCGTTGACCGGTACGTTCTCGGTCAGCAACACCGATGCGCTCAAGGTTCGCATGCGAGGCAGGCCATCCTCGACGTGCCACGTCTCGAAGTCCGAATGCCAGGGGAATGCGCGTCCGTCGAAGGCGCGTTTGTAGTTGATTCGCGATTGGTGGATGTAGACGTCGCTGCCGACGATCTGCTCGGCGGTGCGTACCAGGCGAGGATCTTTCGAAAGCTCTTCCAACAACGGCGAGGTCCGGTGAACGCGGAAAATCGACCGGACGATGCCGGTGTCCGGCTCCGTCACCACCTCTTCGGCAGACTCGTCGTAGGCGCTCGGAAGACGCTCGAGCTCGGTGAGCATCTTGGACACCTCGGGCTCGGTGAACAGTCCCTCTTTGACGATGAAACCGTCTGCTTGGAACTGCTCGAGCTCGTCTCGGGAAAGCGGCCCCTCTCCAGAGCCCCAGACGACAGGATCGATTCGCTCGATCATTCCAGTCTCCGCGCCCGTGCGCGATGCGTATGGGTCGTCCGCGTCAAAGGCTTTCATAGAATCTCTCCAGACCGATGGCTTCGTGTGTGTGGATGGGGCCCACGCGAAGGATCTCGTCGGCGTCGGAGGCCGACGCGAGCGGGGAGCCTGAGGCCCCCTCGGTGACCTCGCAAGCCGTGTCGAGATCACGAGCGAAGCCCGCGAGCAGACGCCTCGTGGCCACGTTGGCGGAGCTCACGGTGGCTTCGAGATACTCGACGCCAGCGCACCCAGGGCATCGGATGAGCGCATGCAGAAGCGCATTGCCGAGCCCCTGCTCGCGAAACCCCGCGTCCACGTCGATTTGCCAAACGAGGACGGACTCCGGCGGCGTCGGCGTTCGGTAGCCGCCGACGAAGCCGACCAACGCGCCCTCGATCTCTGCGACTAGGCACGTGTCAGCGAAATTCGACACGAGCAGCGGAAGGACGTGCCGAGCATCCGGACCCACCGGCTCCGAGCGACGGACGAGGTCCCAAATCGCGGAACCCTCCTCTGCCCGAGGCCGACGAATCCGAACGAGCAGCGAATCCTGCCGGGAATGCCCGTTCAGGTGTGGCTCCTCGGACCCCACGGTGGCAAACACCTTGCTACAGCAATCAATGTCGTGCAAATCAGTGCTGCAACATATTTGTGGCGGAGTCGGCTAGTCGCAGCGCAGATGCCCGAAACTGCGCGTCTTTCCCGAGCCGAAGGCCTTCGTGCGTCGGGTGGACGTTGCGCTGGTTTGACCTACAGGAGAGTCTATCGTCATGCCCCGAGCCCCTAAAGAGTCCGAAAAGTGCCATCAAAGTACGTAATTTCCGATGCAACCCTTGCCACGGTGCCGCGCCGCAGTGCGAGCCGCGACATCATCGTGCTGAAGTTCGGAGGCACGACCGTCGGCGCCACCCCGGAACAGGGCCGCATCAAGATCGCGCGATTGGCGATCGCAGAGCTCATCGAGCAGGGCAATTGGGTAGTTGCGGTGTTCTCGGCGTATCGCCGTGGTCGGAGCGGCGCGGGCGATCGCATCAGTGTAACCGACCTGCTGCAGAGCTATCGCAAGGTCGTGGGCGATGCCCCGAGCTTCGCGGAGGGCATGTCCCGGTTCAAGAGCTCCTTGCTCGACGTGCACTTGAGCCTGATGCGCGATTTGAAGCTCGAGGAAGAGCACGAGCTCGTCGAAGATGTGCAGCGCAACATCGATCACATCACCGACACGGTGCAGATCTGCTGTACGGCGTACGAGCGCATCCCGAGCCTCGACGACTACATCGTCACGGCCGGGGAGCGCTTGGCGGTCAAGATCCTAGCCGGATACTTCAATCGCATGCACGACGCTGGGAAGTTCCCCATTCGGGCGGTTCCACTGACCGCGCTCGAGCTCGGCATCTATACCGATGACAACTTCGGCTCGGCGGCCATCGACTGGCCGCGCGCAGTGGAGCATGCCCGAGAAGTCATGGTCGGACAGTACCTCGAGCACGATCTATTGCCTGTGGTGACGGGCTTCGATGGCATCTACGACCCGGGCAAAGAGTTCAAGGAGATCATGCAATCGTCCGCAAAAGAGGCGGACGATCGACAATACAGCAACGTCTATCGCACCAGTCTCGGTCGCGGAGGGTCGGACCTGACGGCGACGTTTTTGGGTCTCGCCCTCGACGCGCGTTACGTCGGCTTTTGCAAGGAAACACCGGGAGTCCTGACCGCTGACGACATGCTGGTCGGTGACGCGGCGCAGACGATTCCGAGGCTCAGCTACGACCTCGCCACCGAAGCCGGCAACATCTACGGACGGGCCGTCGAGCCGGTGCGGGCGAGCGGTGTGCCCGTGCACATTTTCGATCCAGCGCGACCCGACCGTCGTACGATCATCTCGGACACCCACCTGGAAGACGGGCTGTACATCGTCGAGAGGCC
>DATIUW010000192.1:0-7038 GCA_035466435.1 Polyangiales bacterium
CGATAAAGCGATCAAAGCGGACCCGATCAAGGCGGAGCGCGTGTCCAGTCAGTCCCCGGACGGAAGACGGGCCGATACCTCGGGCGACAAGGCGAGCGAAATTGCGGAGGACACGATCACCATCACCGACCCCGCGGGAACGTTCAGCATTCGGCGGCCCAGCAACGCGAGCCAAGGGGGAGGTCAGCGCGCGATGGGACGCGGTCCGGGAGGCCAGCTCGCGTGGTCTCAGTTCGAGGCGGCCGTCGGCTCGGACGAGCTCGAGCAGGATCGCCGCGCCTACCTCGCGGAACAAAAGTCCTCCCAACGTGGCATCTCGCGCGAAAAGAGCTGGAACGAGTTCAAAGCGGCGATCGAGAACTACGTGCCCGGCGTGAAGTCTGGAAACACGACCGCGCTCAACGCGGCTGCTTCGCCTTTCGCCGCCTACATCGCTGCCGTCCACCGGCGGATCCACACGGAGTTCGCGGACCGGTTCTTGCGTAGCCTTCCGATGGGCAGCCCGTATCAAGACCCCGCCCTGATGACCAAGCTCGAAATCGTGCTCAATCGCGACGGCTCGGTGCATCGAATCGGCGTCGTTCGATCGAGCGGTCTTCTGCCCTTCGATTTCGGTGCGTTCAACTCGGTGCTTCGCGGGCAGCCGTATCCCCCCGCACCATCTTCCATCCTCAGCGGGGACGGGCGCGTGTATTTCCACTGGGGCTTCTATCGCAATCAGCGCCAATGCGGGACGTTCAACGCCGAGCCGTACATCATCCCCAATCCTCGGGGCACCCCAGGGCGCCGAGACGGCTTGACCGACGAGCCTGACTGGGAAACCGTGGTTCCCGCCGACGCGCGTCCCACCTGGCAACCCAGCGGTGGCGAGGGATCGAGCGACGAAGACGAAGAGCCCGCGCGGCCTCCCGCCAAGTCGCCTCCGGCGGAGCCCAGGCGAGAGGAGGGCGAGGCCCCGAAAGCACCGCCCGCACCTCCCGGCTCCGGCCTGGGATGATACGCGGCGACGTCACACTGACCGACCGGGTCAAGAGCGAAGCGCGAGAGGCAGGCTTCATTCGGTGTGGCGTAGCCGAGGCGCAGGCTCTCGAGGAGGAGGCCACACACCTCGAAGCCTGGTTGGCCGACGGCTATCACGGGCAGATGAGTTGGATGGCCGAGACGGCCTCGGTCCGAACGGATCCTCGTCATCGAGGCATGCTCTCGGATGCCAAGAGCGTCATCGTCATGGCTGCCCCGTATCCGAGACATGGCAGCTACGAAGGGCCCTCGCCGGCGCGCGTGGCCAAGTATGCGCTCGGCCGTGATTATCACAACGTCCTCACGAAGAAGGCACGGCGAGTCGCGCGTCTTCTCTCCGAGGAGGGCTACGCATCGCGGGTCGCCGTCGACTCGAAACCGGTGTTCGAGCGGGCCTGGGCAGAGCGTGCCGGGGTGGGTTTCGTCGGCAAGAACTGCTGCTTGATCATTCCTGGCATCGGCTCGCATGCGTTCCTGGCGTGTGTGGTGACCGCGGCATCGTTGGCGCCCGACCAGCCCATTCGGCGCCGTTGCGGAAGCTGCACCCTGTGTCTCGATGCCTGCCCAACCCGAGCCTTCGCTGCGCCTCGAGTGCTCGACGCCCGCAAGTGCATCTCCTATTTGACCATCGAGCATCGAGGCTCGATCCCGGCCGAGCATCGGCGTGCCTTGGGTCCTTGGCTGTTCGGCTGCGACGTGTGCCAGGACGTATGCCCCTACAACCAGGCTGCGGGCGCCGCGCAGGGATCGCTTGCCGCCTTCGAGCCTGATGACCGGTGGTCCGGGATGGAAGCCGAGCGCTTCCTTCAGATGACCGAGGAAGGGTTTCGAGCGTGGTCCGAGGGCTCGCCCGTGAAGCGTGCCCGGCACGAAGGTTTGGCTCGTAACGCTTCGCTCGTATTGGGAAATCGCGGTGACCGCAGGCACCTCCCCGTGCTGGAAGAAACGCGGCGCAGCCACCCCTCCGGCGTCGTTCGCGAGGCTGCGGAGTGGGCCCGCGACGAGCTCAAACGTCGCTTGGCTGCTTCAGAATAGCCCAGAGCGCCTCGAGGAGCGGAGTCAGACCTTCGCCGGTCGCCGAGCTGATGGCGAAGACCTGCAGACCCTGCGGCTCGAGCGTTTGGCGAACCGTCTCGTATGCTTCCCGTGCTTCCGGTAGGTCGCACTTGCTGACGGCGACGACCATGGGTCGTGTTGGAAGCGTCGGGTCGAACTTCTCGAGCTCCACCATGAGCGTGTGAAAGTCCGAAACGGGATCTCGCTCCGGATCCGGGTCCACGCTGAGCATGTGCAAGAGCACGCGCGTTCGTTCGATGTGCTTGAGAAACCGCAAGCCAAGCCCGGCGCCTTCCGACGCGCCCTCGATGATGCCGGGAATGTCGGCGATGACGAACGTCCGATCGATGCCCAGTGAGACGACGCCGAGATTGGGAACCAAAGTGGTGAAGGGATAGTCTGCGACCTTGGGGCGCGCCCTCGAGACCGTGGCGATGAAGGTGCTCTTGCCCACGTTCGGGAAGCCGACGATGCCCACGTCGGCGAGCAGCTTGAGCACGAGCCGGATCTTCCTCTTTTGGCCAGGCCGTCCGGGCTCCGCACGCCGTGGGGCCCGGTCATAGGGCGTCGCGAACTTCATGTTGCCCCGTCCGCCCTGTCCGCCGCGTGCAACCACGAGCTCCGCACCATGCTCGTTTAGGTCTGCGATCAGCACGTCCGCATCGGCGTCATAGACTTGGGTCCCGACCGGAACCTCGATCCGTATGTCCGCCCCGGCCTTGCCATACTGATCCTTGCCGCGACCGTCCTCTCCGCGTTCCGCTCGCACGACTTTTCGGTACCGAAGGTCGAACAACGTGGAAAAGCGGTCGTGCGCGACGAGGATGACGTCGCCGCCGCGTCCGCCATCTCCCCCCGCGGGACCCCCCAAGGGCACGTACTTCTCGCGCCGGAATGCAACGCACCCGTTTCCGCCGTCGCCGGCAGCGACCTCCAACGTCACTTCATCGACGAAGTCCACGCCGGTGCGTACGTCGGCGCGTCGGGGGAAGCAACCGAGTTGGTGCTCGAACAAATCGGGCAGATGCGTACACTGCGTGGGTGCTCAGGTCTTCGCAGGACGCGCTCCCAGTGCCCAAAAACGACAAGCTAGCCCAAGCTTTGACAGCCAAGGCATTGGAAACAGTGCAGTTCACGGAGCCGTTGATCACCAACCCGGAAGACGCGCGCGCACGTTCCGCGCTGCTCGAGCACCTCGATGGGCTGCGGCAGGCGGTCTCCGAGCTCGGTTTCGTGCACCTCGAAGCAGCCATTTTGGAAGCCATGGCGCGGCTCGAGCGTGAAGCCTTCTCGGCTTCGGCTCTTTCCGCCCTGCGTGTGCTCGCCGGACGCTACGCGGCGCTCGCCGCCATCCCGAGCCGCTCGGGAACGCATCCCGTGGCGCCGGAGGCCCGCGAGCCGTTGCACGGGCGTTCAATCCTACAAGGGCGGCGCGTGTTGGTGGCGATCGACGAAGCGCCGGTTCGCTGGTCGTACGTGGGCATTCTTCGCGACGCGGGCGCGAGAGTCACCGAAGCCAGGGACGGATTGGAGGCGCTAGAGCTCGCGCGGCGCACACTCCCCGACGTGATTTTGGCCGACATGACGATGCCGCGGCTCGATGGTCTCGGGTTGTGCGCAGCCGTGCGGCGGGAGCATGCGCTCGATGCAGTGCCGGTGGTGCTGCTATCGGCGCGCAGCGGCGAGCCACCCCAGGCGCTGAGCGAAGCGGGAGCCGGCTCCACCGCCTTGCTCGACGCCCTTCTGGACGTCCTGGCAGGGCAAGGTCTCATCGAACGTGACTCCACGGGCTCGTTCGATGCACCGGAGCAGAGCCCGGTTCCGAGGACCGCGCCGCATGTGGGCGGACGCTTGAATCGGCCGGAGGTCGACCGAGAATCCCCGTTGATGGTCGATCCTCTCGAGCGCGAAAACATCCGAGCCCAGTCGGCGGTCGCCATGCACCGGGAGCCCGCCAATCGTGCGCCGGAGTGGACGTATCCCATCTGGCGCATGAATCTCGGAACGGGCGCGGCCGGAGGTTCGTTGAGCTCGGGGTTCGAAGTCGAGCTCCAGGTGATTTCACGGGTTTTGGGCCTTGGGTTCATCGCGCTCTTGGCCGGCACCATCGCGGTCTTGGTGTGGAGTGAGTCGATGGGCACGGTCCGACCGACGACTTCAGCTCGTCCGTTGCCCGTGGAGGTGACGGGCGCCGAGCTGGTCGAGCCCGTGGTGATCGAGGTGCCCGTCGAGAGGGCGCCCGCGCCCAAAGAGGAGGCGAGCCTCACTGCGTTCTCCGGCGAGCTCCGACCGGGGGTGGATCCGGCACTCGAAGTCGGAGAAGGACAGGGCGTCCTCGAGCTCGTCGGCGCGCACGAGGTGACGGTCGACATCGATGGAGTGGACCATGGGTCGCTTCCAGTCGAAGTCGTGTTGGACGAAGGGCGTTACACGGTGCGTTACCGGCTCGGTGATCGATCGACGGTCCGCTTCTACACCGTGAAGCCGGGCGCGACGCGCGCGCTTCGCGTCGTCACCCAACCGGGTGGCTTAATTGACGCTCGCTGACGCCGCATGCTAACCGCAGCAGGGCGGCCCGGGGTCGAAAAGAGGGGCAACACGATCGCCGGCGCACGGGAGGAATGCGGCCGATGCGATTGTTCTTGGTGGTGACGACGACCCTTTTCCTGGCGGCGGCATGCAGCCGTGGCGGCTCGAAGGATGACCCGTTTGCTGGGCTGCAAAGCCACTTGGATCTCATGGCGCTCCGCCACCTAGCCGAGGTGGAGGACGGTGGCTGGTACATCGATTTCGGCACCGCCGCGCAGGCCAAGTACACGGTGGGTGATTGGCGGAGCGGGTGGATCGGCAAAGGCGCCGAAGGCGACACCACCTACGCGCATGCGGGCATGCGGGGCCGGGTCTACTTTCATGCCGACCAGTCCGAGACACTCCTCGCTCGGATCCGTCTTCGCCCTCACGGGACCCAAGCCCTCACGCCTTATCTCAACAACCGGCAGCTCAAGTCGATCCACCTCGGCGGGACCGGTGTGTTCTCCGATTACGAGATCGAGCTCCCGAAAGATCACGTGCGGCCTGGAGAGAACTATCTTCTGCTGACCTTTGGTGGAACGACGCCGATCGACGGACAGGACGTGTCGGTGGCCGTCGATTCGATTTCGATTCGAAGCGCAGCCAGTGCCGGCGAATCACCGCGTGCGCCGGCCTACGACACCTTGTTGGCGAGCGTTCGTCTGGGTGAAGAGGAACGTCAGGCGCTCGCATTGTCGCGCCGATCCGTGCTTCGCTATCACGTGTTGATTCCCGACAACGGGATGCTCGGCGTCGGCGTGGGCGTCGAAGGAGAGGGCGAGGTTCCCTTCGTGGTCGAGGTGACGAAGGACGGCGAGCCGGCCGCGAAGGTGCTCGCTGGCACGGCCACCGGCGCGTGGAGCGACCACAAGGCTGACCTGAGCCAATTGGCGGGGCAAACGGTGCGTATCGATTTGCGCGCAGACGGCCAAGGCGCCGGGCGCTTGGCATGGAGCGCGCCCCGGATTCTGGTGCCCGCACGGCCGGAACGCGACCTTCAGCCGGCTAAGAACGTCGTGGTGTTGGTCATCGATACGCTGCGCGCCGACAAGCTGCGTCCGTTCAATCCGAAGAGCCGCGTTCAAGCTCCTGCCATCGATCGCTTCGCAGCGGAGGGAGCGGTCTTCGAGCTGGCGCAGTCGCCGGAGAACTGGACCAAGCCTGCGGTCGCGTCGATCCTGACCGGGCTCCACCCGCAGACGCACCAGCAGAAGACCGGCGACGCTGCCTTGCCGGGCTCGGCAGTCCTCTTGAGCGAGCATCTCAAGGAGCACGGGTTCGCGACCGGCGGCTTCATCGCGAACGGATACGTCTCCGATCGCTTTGGCTTCGACCAAGGTTGGGATCACTACACGAACTACATTCGCGAAGAGAAGAGCACCGAGGCAAAGGACGTGTTCGCCGAGGCTGCGGCTTGGATCGAAGCCAACAAGGACGAGCGCTTCTTCGCGTACATCCAGACCATCGACCCGCACGTTCCATACGACCCGCCAGGCGAGTATCTGCAGATGTACGACGCGTCCGAGTACCACGGTCAGGTCAAGCCCAGAATGACCGGCGATTTGCTCGAAAAGGCCAAGCGCCGCCCGCCCGCGGTCGTGTTCGACGCGCGCGACAAGCAGAGGATCGAGGCCCTGCACGACGGCGAGATCACGCAACATGATCACTTCTTCGGTGGATTCTTGGATCGGTTGAGCGAGCTCGGGCTCGCCGAGGACACCCTCGTGGTCGTGACGGCCGACCACGGGGAGGAATTCGATGATCACGGGTCCTGGGGGCACGGCCACTCGGTCTATCAAGAGCTTCTGCACGTGCCCTTGATGTTCCGACTGCCGAATCGTGTTCCGGCGGGCGCGAGGGTGAATGACGCCGTGAGCACCTTGGACGTGTCCGCTACCGTCACGGAGCTCCTCGGAGTGCCCGCGATGGAGCACGACGAGGGACATACGCTGGTGGGGTTGATGTTGGGTGACGAGCCGTCGAGGCCGACCGTGGCGTTCAGCGACTTCCAAGACGATCGCCGTGTGGTCACGTCGGGTCGTAGGAAGCTCATCCTTCGAGGCAATCTCACCTCGACGATGTTCGATCTCGAGAACGACCCGTTCGAGCGGAACGAAATCGATGCGAGCACGTTTCCCATAGGACAACGCTACGCGCGCATTCTGCTCGGACAGTTCCTCGGCGCGACCGACCGGGGAGACTGGTTGAGCGCCGAGCAGCGGGGCGGTACACAGTTGCAAAGGGAGAACGCGCCCATGGACGATACGATTCGCGAGCAGCTTCGAGCGCTCGGCTACGCGCATTGAGATCGGATGCTGCTCATCGAGCAAACCCGAGAGCGGTACTTGAGACGCCCGCGGTTGGAACCCGTGGCCGATGGTGGCGCGTTCT
>DATIUW010000193.1:0-2327 GCA_035466435.1 Polyangiales bacterium
GGGCTCTGTCCGTCGTGCGAGGCGCGGCGGATGAAGGTAACCGTTCAGCTGACCCCGCCTTGTAGAATGGCGTTCGTTGTTGAAAACTATCTCCGCATGCTCGACGGAGGTGGTGATGAAACGAAGACGCCGGAGTCGCGAGGAGTGGGGAGAGATTTGCCGCGCTTTCCACGCCAGCGGGAAGACGCGGGTAGAGTTTGCACGTCAGCAGGGGCTGAAGTGGGGCACGCTCTGCTACTGGCTTTCGAAGTTGCGCACGGCGGATGATTCGGTCGCGAAGCGGGCGGGTTTCGTGGAAGTGTTCTCCAGTACAGGAGGCGGGTCCCCACGGGCGGTGGTGCACATGGGCTGCATCAGGATCGAGTTCTTTTCTGAGATGCCACCGACGTCTTGGCTCGCGGAGCTTGCTTCGCGATGCTGAGTCTGCCGTCGTCGGTGAAAATCTTCTTCTTCGCGGCCCCGACGGACATGCGCAAGGGCTTTGACGGATTGGTGGCGTTGGTCAAGGCGTCCGGACTCAGCGCGTTTTCGGGACACCTGTTCGTGTTCGTGTCTCGGCGGGGTGATCGGGCGAAGATTTTGTCATGGGAGCGTGGCGGGTTTGTGCTTTGGTACAAGCGACTTGAGCAGGGCCGGTTTCGGCGGCCCTTGATTGGCAAGGAGGCGACGCAGGTTCGCATCGAACCGGACCAGCTGGTGTTGTTGCTCGAAGGAATCGACCTCGAGAGCGTGCGCCGGCCGAAGCGCTGGTCGCCAAAGGGGATCGACAGTAGCAGCGAAGTGTGATCTACCCTGACCGATGACGATGCCCGAGCACATCGAGCAGCTAGTGGCTGCGCTTTCGGCTGAAGCGCAGGCGGTGGTCCAGCTGCTCTGGCACTTCCACGAAGAGCAAATGATTCAGTTTCGCGAGCTGCGTGAGCAGGCCGCGGAGCGCGATGCAAAGCTCGCCGCGCTGCAGGCGCAAAACGACAAATTCAAGAAGATGATCTTCGGCCCGCGATCCGAGAAGTTGCCGCCCATCTCGAGCGAGGTGCGCAATGTTGTCGAGGCCGAGGCGTTTCCATTGGACTTGCCTGCGAGTGCCACATCAGAGGAGGTGGCGAAAGCCAAAGCAAACGAGCGCCGCAAGCGCGGCCGCAAGGTCTCGACCGTTGCTCGCGAGCGGCGGCGGAAGAGTCTCGCCAAACTGCCGGTGATCCAGCAGCGTGTCGATGTCACCGCTGACCAGCTCCCCGATGGGATGACGCTCGCTGATTTCCGTCCGCTTGGCGAGCCGGAGGTGGTGCGCCGGATCGAACACGTACGTGAGCACCTGGTGATTGTCGAGTATTGCCTGCACAAGTACGTCTCTCGCCACGGGGAGACCATCATCCAGGCGCAAGCGCCGCTGAACGTCATCGATGGCGGCGCATGGGGCGCCAGCATGTACGCCCACGTGATCGTGAGCAAGTGCGTGGATTCGATGCCGCTATATCGTATGGAGCGCACCCTGGGTCGTGGAGGCTTCGCCGTCGCCCGAAGCGTGCTCTGCGGGCTGTTTCATCGCGCAGCAAACGTTTTGGAGCCGCTCTACGCCCGGCTGGTCGAGTTGGTGCGGCTTAATCCGTACGTGCAAGCCGATGAGACCAAGCTGCGGGTTGCCGAACCGCACGACGCTCGCAACGCCTGGATCTGGACCTTACTGTGCGAAGACATCGTCGCGTACGTTTACAGCGAGAGCCGCGCGGCGGACACACCAAACCACTTGCTTGCGGGCACACAGGGTCATCTGCTGACCGACGGCTATTCTGGCTACAATGGAGTCGTGGGGGACGGAAAGCGCACGCGTGTCGGCTGCTGGGCGCATGCTAGGCGCAAGTTCTTCGATGCGCTGGCAACGGCCCCAGAGGCGCGTGAGCTTTTGGACCAGATCGTTTCCCTGTACCGCGTCGAGCACTTTGCCGCGGAGCGCGGCGTGCTGGGAACTGAAGCCCACAGCGTGTTGCGCGACGAGCGCAGCCTGGTGATTGTGGATGCCATCGACGCATGGGTTGACGAACGGATCCCCAACACCCCGCCCAAGAGCCCGCTCGGCATCGCCTTGACCTACGCCAAGAACCAGCGGCAAGCCCTGCGAGCCTTCCTCAAAGACCCGAAGCTGCCCTTGGACAACAATGCCTCTGAGCGAGCCCTGCGGATCATTGCGATCGGGAGGAAAAACTTTCTCTTTGTCGGCCACGAGGAAGGCGGCCACAACTTGGCGATCCTGCAGACCCTGTGCAGCACCTGCAAACTCCACGACGTCGATCCTTACGAGTACATCCGTGACGTCGCGGTGCGGGTCC
>DATIUW010000194.1:0-10972 GCA_035466435.1 Polyangiales bacterium
CAGTCCCCAGGCGTCTTGAACCCAGAAGCCGAAGGGCACTTCTGCGTAGGTGTAATGACCTCCCACGATCAACACCGCGGCATGGATGGCAAGCAGCGTGTAGAGCAGGGGGGTGAGGCGGAAGCGGGTGAAGCTCACCGCCAGAACCGGGATCCCCATCAGCACCGGCGCCACTTCGAGAAACCAGGTGTACCGATCATGGGGTTCGATCGCTGACCAAACGAGAAGGCCGAGAACAGCTAGCAGCAGCGCCGTCGGGTACCTGGGAGAGCGCATGGTCAATTGACTCGGCTCTTGGCTGCGAACAGCACCGCAACGACTGCGAACGACCGCGATCTCGAAGTGGCCGATGCGCCCATGCGCTTCTCAGTCTACCACGGCCTCATCGAACACCAGATCGATCTTGATGAACGTCGCCTGGTCATAGCGAAGGCCTCGCAGGTTCACCGCGACGTTCCTGTCATCGAACTCGAGGTCGAGAGTCTTGGAGTCGAGCTTCGAGGTGGCTGCATCGACGATGGCCTCGAGGATCGGTGGTAGATTCGAATCCTCGGCGAGCGACATGACATAGCCTTCGAAGGCCGCCTCGGAGATCGTGCCATCCTCGTCTACGTTGGAGAAGTCGAAAATGATGCTCTGGCCGTCGACGAACACTTCGATCCTGGTGTCGGACACACCCTTGCAACGGGCCTCGGGGTCATCGCTCTTCAACACCTCGCAGCCGGTGTACTCGAGAAGCTCGACATCTGCGCCGCGCATCTGCTCTTTCATGCGCCTCGCGAGAATGGAGTCGAACATGCCCCCACCCTGGTTGAGGAAGCTATCGCCGCAGCCGGAGGCGAGCACGCCCAAGCTAGCGACGAGGATTAGAGCAGCATTGCGAACCGTGGTGTAGAGGCCGTGTTCCATCTTACTGACCGCTACGCCGGCGGGGCGGAGATGGATTAACGCGAGCCCTAGTTCACAGATGCGGTCTTGCTTCGACCCTGCGGTGTATGAGATCTCACAGTTTCATCGCCGAAAGTCACAATTCGGGATGTCACTGTAATTTCTCGTAATTTGTGAGCTAGCCATCTTGGCGCTCACCCCGAGGGGTGCGAATTAAAGACCCATGTTGTACCGCAAAACCCTCTATCTCACCGCTGCCTCGGTTTTCGCGCTCGCGCTTGGATGCTCGAGCGGCGATGGCTCGAGCGGCACCACGGCCAAGCTCTCTCCGGAGTGTATCGAAGACGCCACCGACCTCGAAGGTTGGCTTTGCCCGAACGACCTCACGGTCGAGTGCGAGGACGGCGGAGCCGATCCGGAGCTGATCTACTTCGAGCCGTCAGGCGAGCTTCCGGAAAGCTGTGAGGAAATCAACCTCACGCTCAACGACGAAGGACCCTTCGGAGTGGGCACTCACGACATCGTGATCACCGCCGAAGCAGGCAACGGCGACGGTCAGTCCGTCGAGACGACCTGTGAGACGACGCTCACCGTGCAAGACACGCAGGCGCCTGAAGCCGTCGACGGTGTCATCGAGCTCTGGCCACCGAACCACAAGCTCCACACCATTACGCCCGAAGACTGCGTACGCGATGCATGCGACCAGGATCTTCGCGTCGCGTTCTTGTCGGCTTCGAGCGACGAGCCAGTCAACGCTCGAGGCGATGGCAATACCGAGCCCGACATCATTCTCGAGTGCGACCGAGTGAAGCTTCGCTCGGAACGCCAGGGCCCAAGCAACGGCCGCGTCTACAAGCTCGGCTGGACGGCGGTCGATGATGCCGGCAACCGTACCGACGGCGAATGCGTCGTCGCCGTTCCCCATGATCAGAGCGGCCGCGAAGCCATCGACGACGGACCGGCATACGAGATGATGCTCGATGAGGAAGAGTGTGATCTCGGCACCGGCGGAACTGGTGGCGCAGGCGGCATGGGCGGCGCAGGCGGTGAAGGCGGCATGGGCGGCGCAGGCGGTGAAGGCGGCATGGGCGGCGAAGGCGGCATGGGCGGCGCAGGCGGCGAAGGCGGCGAAGGCGGCATGGGCGGCGAAGGCGGCATGGGCGGCCAAGGCGGCATCCTAGTCCCCTGATCCGTCAGCGAACGCCGACGAGACGCTTGACGAAGCCCGTCCCGAAAGGGGCGGGCTTTCTGCTTTTGCGCTACGTCTCCAGCCAGGATGAGCGAACCGCCTGATGCGAGCCCATCGAAGGAAGATCTAGCCGATCGCATCAGCGTCCGGGTCGCAGATGCCAGGGGCCTCCTAGCGCACATCATCGACGCCATACCCCGTCCGGTCCGAAAGACGCTTCGACGCGTGCTCTCGGCGGCTTTCTTCGCCGCCATCGGGATCGTGCTCTACCGGCAGCTTTCCGGTCTCGACTGGCCGGAAGTTCTTCGTTCGGTGCCGCGTTCTCCTTGGTTCTACCTCTTGTTCCTCGCGCGATACTTCAGCCTGCCGATCGCAGACGCCCTGTCGTACTCCGCGGTTTGGGCGACGAACCTCTTTCGCTACTTCGGTGCGTTCTTGATGAAGCGCCTGTTGAACAGCTCGATTTCAGCAGGCTCCGGCGATGTCTATCTCCTCCTTTGGTCGGTGCGAACGCTTCGGGTGACATATCGGCAAGCCTTCATGGCTGCGAAGGACGTCACGCTGCTTTCGGCGGCGTCGTCGAATGCGGTCGCGGTTCTCATATTGGGCGCCTACCTGGCCTTCGGCGATCTATCGCTGATGGAGGCGGTTCATCCGGGCGTGCTCGGCGCGATCATCGGCGTCACCATCGTGACGGCCGTGTTGAGCCTGCTCGTCGTGCGCTTTCGGGGCAAGGTTCTCGGTGTAAGCGGCCCCGTCATGTGGCGCATCCTCGCCTATCACGGCGCGAGAAGCGGCAGCAGGCTCTTGTTGCTCGGCTTGCAGTGGACCGTGGGCGTTCCCGGTTCGAGCCTTTCGGACTGGATTGGATTGCTCATCGTGGACTTGCTGGTGTCGCGAACGCCGTTGATACCGTCGCGAGAATTCTTGTTTCTCACGCTCGCTTTGGGCCTCGCCGACACCATCAACGCGCCCGAGATCCAGGTAACCGCCACTCTCCTCACCGACACGGCGCTGATGCAGATCGGTGCGGTCGGCTCCCTTCTGGCCGCAATCCTGTGGAGGTCGAAGCCGCGCTCGCTTCCACGAAACCCCGAGAGCGGGGAGCCGGGTTGATAACGCGCGAAAAAGTGCTGTAAAAGAGCGTCGTGCGGGTCGCCTATTTCGTACATGGAAACGGTCGTGGCCATGCGATGCGCGCACTTTCCCTGGTTCCCATGCTTCGTGCCCATGGCCACGAGGTCCATGTGCATTCCGGCGGTGACGCTGTCGCCATGCTTTGCAAGCTGGACGGCGTGGAGGTCGACTGCCTGGGCCCCGGTCCGCGGCTCGCGCCCCGCTTTGCCGCTCGCATGGCGGCCGACCATCGCATGCTCCGCCACTTGCGGCCCGACGTCGTCATCACCGACGGAGACGCGCCTTCCCTTCATGCGGCTGCATCACTGCGCATTCCTAGTATTGCAGTGGGGCACGGACTTCTCTTTGCACACTGCCGTCTCCCCATCGAGCTTTCGTTTCGCAAGCGCCTGCGCGAAGCCTTCAATGCAGCGAGCGCCTCTTGGCTCGCGCGACGCGTGATCGTGGTTCACTTCGGGGCGCTCGACTGCTTCGATCCGCGTGCGGTCGTCGCTCGACCTGATCCGCGTGCCGATCTCGCCACCGACGGCGCGCGCAGCGATGCGCTGGTCGTGTACGCCGGCCAGGCCGATCTCTCCGAGTATGTTCGTGAGCTGCATCGGCGCGGGCATCGGCTCGTCGTCTTCGGGCGTGTGGCCAGCCCTCCGGAGGGTGTCGAGGTTCACGCTCCCGACGTGACTCGCTTTGCAGTCGCGCTTCGCGAAGCCCAGGGAGTGGTAGGGACTGCGGGCTCGAATCTCATCGCAGAAGGCGCCGCCCTCGGTCGGCCCCTTCTTCTGCTGGCGCCTGCGCACATGGTCGAGCAGCAAGTCAACGCGCGGCTGGCGGAGCGCGATGCATTCGCAGTTGCAGCATCGGCCGAGCACGTCGACATCGAAGCAATCGAGCGCTTCGAAGCGATGTTGGAACGTGAAGTGCCGAAGAGCGTGCCGCCGAGTCAGACGGTCAGCGAGGCCGTGCTCGAAAGCCTCTCGGAGCTCGCGGCCACGATTTGACTCGACGCCACCCGTGAGCCATGCCCCGCGCGTGACCGACGCTTCTCCGCTAGACGCGCCGTGGGCTTTGGGTGAGCGCGCCTATGCGCAGGTTCTTCGGCACCTTCGTGCGGCTGATGCGCGGACCATCGTCGAGCTCGGCAGCGGCGCCTCCACCGCGGCGCTTGCTCGCGATCTTCCGAGCGCCACCATTCTCTCGGTCGATGATGATCCCACGTATTTCGAAAGAACGCGCGCACGGCTTCCCGCAAACGCAAAGGTGGAGCTCGTGCATCGGCCGTTGGTGTGGCAACGTCACGCCGGAGCGCTGTACCTGAGCTATGCACCAGGTGCGTTTCCCGATTCGGTGGACGCATTGATCGTCGATGGACCGCCTCATTGGACGCGGCGCGGCCGCGAGGCGGGCCTCTACCAGGCGATGCCGTCGTTGAAGGTCGGAGCACGGATCTTCTTGGACGACTACCGCCGCGCCGCTGAGAAACGGGTGGTCGAGAACTGGCTCGACGCATATCCGAACGCCCTGCGACTCGTGGAGGTCATCGAGGAGGGCGACCACGTCGCGGTGCTCGAAAAGACGGCGGAAGCCGACGTACCGAGGAACACCGCAGCACGCACCGCCGATGCATGGTTGCAAGCAGCGCTTCAGCCGATCACCAGCCGGGTGCGTCGTGTGGCGCTCCGGGTCCGAGGCCGCTAGCTCTCCCGGCCGTCACGCATCCGATCGCCACGATCGCCAGGACCAGAGTGCCTACGATGCCGTAAACGAAGAGTGACGGGTCTGGAAACACGCCCGATCGCGCGACCTCCGTGAGAAGAGCATTGCTCACTGCGACTTGATTGGGTGTCGGATACATGGCGTTCTCCCTTCTCTGGGACTACGCCGAATGCTCCAAGTTGGATTAACTGTATGTTTCCTGCGTGCTCAAGGGAGTCGTTTGCTCTCCCATGCGGCGATGTTCGGATGATGCGTCTTCGCGCCGAACGCCTCTCGCACCTGAGGGCGCTTGAGCACGATGAGCGTGAGAACGCCGAGGATCGTGCCGAATGGGAAGAAGAAGCAGTTGATGGCCGCGACGAACATGCAAAACGAATGCGCTCGCCGCTGAGCCAATCGTCGACCCGCCATGATGGTCAGGACGGTCAGGCCGAGTCCGATCGCCATTGCAAAAACCGAGGATCCAACCAAGGCCCATCCGTAGGATTGGGGCCCCGGCGGCTGGCCGAGTCGCCCGGTCACGATCCCCAGGCCCATCGCTAGGTCGATCACCGGAAATGACGCCACCACCCCCTGCAGGGCAGCGAGCAGGTAGTGAAAAATGCTGAGAAGACGCAATTGGTCTTCATCTCGTGAGCTCATGATTTCAGACATCGCCCTCCGCTCTTTTCTTATGCACGAAGCATGCCAAAAAAGGGGCTGCGAAGCCGCACGCCTCGTGCGGCTCACGATTGCCTCCGTGTTAGCTTCCACGCGTGACCAGCAGGTTAGGGCGGATCCTCTCGCTGCTCATGGTCTTGGGCGCAATCATCGTTTCGGCCCCGGCACATGGGCAGGATGAAGAACGTCGTGCAGCGCGCGCGCACTTGCTCGGGCAATGGCTCGAGACGCAAGCGTTGCAGCAAAAAGCGGAGCGTCGATTCACCGGCGGGTCGCTCTTGGGCGTGGGCGCCGCGGGAGCAGCGTTCGGCGCGGTACGGCTCGCCCAGGACGCACCGGCCAACGAGCTCTCCAAGGGAGGAAGCGTCGCGCTCATCGCGGCGGGCGCGTTCGGCATCGGCCTGGGTATTTTCCGTCTGGCGGTTCGAAGCGAAGCCGAGGAAGTCAGCGAGCGCTGGGCGCGCGCCAGCGCTTCGGAGATCGATGACGTCACGCTCGCCCGCTTCGAAGGAGAGTTCTACGCTGCAGCCCAGCACGCGCGGCGCATACAGCAGCTCACCCGATGGCTGGGGCTCTCCACGGCCTTGGCAGGGCTCGCGATCGTCGTGGCCACGCCCTTCACGAGCCTATCGCACGGCGGCCGTGTGGCAGCGTTCGTAGGCGGCGGGCTGTTGATGCTCGGAGGCGGCATCAACATCGCGAGCTCGCTCGCCACGCCACCCCCAATCAAAGCTTGGGATTCCTATCAGCGCGGTCAGGCTCCCGGCCCCACGAGCCAGCGCCTATTCGGTGTCGTTCCCTGGTTCCACCCGCGGGGTGCGGGGGTGTCCCTGGTTGCCGCGACCGGGCGCCTTCGCCGCCCGATCGAGGGTCTCTGAGCTGGCTTGTCCCGATGGCTGCTCCGTCGCATGCTCGACGGTGCGCGTTCAAAGGAGGAATTGATGGCAAAATCAATCTCGTTTCGGGACCTGGCGATCGGATTTGCGATCGGGGCTGCTGCGGCCTCGCTGCTCCCGGTCTTTCTTCCCGAAGGCGATGTCCGCAAACGTGATCTCGTCAAGGCGGGGATGAAGAAGACGATGCGCGCCCTCGAGGGCGGCGCGGAACGCCTTGCGGCGCTGCGCGAGAACGTCGAAGATCTCTTGGCCGAGGTCAGTGCTGAAATGGCGGAGGAAGCCAGGAGGGCCAATGCCGCGGAAGACATCAGAGGCGGAAAGCAAGTCGGCTGAGGCGCCCATGCTGCCGAAGGCGTTGCTTTGTCATCAGACGACCGGACGCTTCCGCGTACGCATCCCCGAGAAGCGAAAGGACGACGCCTACTTTGCGCGCGTGAAGGCGGCGATCGAGCAACTTCCGTCGGTCGTCGGAGTCGAAACGAGCGCCATGACGGGCAGCGTCCTCGTGGTTCACACCGGCGATTGCAACGAGCTGCTGCGACAGGCGGAGCGTGCCGAGCTTTTTCGAAGAACCGAAGAGACCCCCCAAACCCGGACCATCGTGCATTGGCTGGACCAGCTCGATCGGTTCGATAGCGACTTTCTCTTCGCGAGAATGGAGCAAAAGCCGCAGCGCGCTGCGACGGGGTTGTTCATGCTGGCCGTCCTGCAAGTGATTCGCGGCTCCATCATTCCCTCGGCGCCTTCGCTCCTCGGCGAAGCGATGAGCCTCCTGCGAAAAGCGCGTGCCGAGACTGAACGAACGAAGGGCCGCGGCGGAGACGACTAGCCGAGCTTTGCGACCGCGTCCGTCCGTTCCCACGGCAAATCGAGCTCCGGACGCCCGACCTGCCCGTAACAGGCGAGCCGTCGGTAGAAGTCCTGCTTGCGCTGCATGGGGAGCCACCGCAGCTCGAAATCCCGAAGGATGCCACCGAGCCTGAGATCGAAGGTGTCTTCGATGCGCTTGCTGATCTCCTCGTTGGGCACCCGGCCCGTGCCAAACGTCCGGGCCCGGACGGTGACGGGGCCGGGCAGGCCGATGGAGTAACTGAGCTGCACCTCGCATTCGTCCGCCAGACCCGCCGCAATCACGTTCTTTGCAGCATGCCGGGCCGCGTAGACGCCGATGCGATCGATCCGGGTTGGGTCCTTGCCGGAAAGAGCAGAGCCACTGCTCCGGGCGTAGTCCCCCCAGGTATCCACGCCCGTCTTTCGGCCCGTCGACCCAGAGTGAAGCCTTGGACCCCCCAACACGATCGCGCCTTCGGGATTGATCGAGATGCTCGTCTTCGGATCGGGCCGAATCTCACGCGATGCGAACACGGGCTCGATCACTTTCTCCCGTAGATCGTCGCGCAACGTACCCAGCGCTGGCGCATCCTTTTTCTGGCTCGCAACGAGCGTGATCGAATGTATGCGATGCGGCCGATTGTCTCGATACTCGATTCCAACCTGGGTCTTTCCGTCCGGGTTGAGGTACGAGACGCTGCCGTCGCGTCGAACCTCGGAGAGCTGCCGAGCCAGATCGTGAGCCAACACGATCGGCAGCGGCAAGAGCTGCTCGGTTTGATTGCAAGCAAAGCCAAACACCGTCGCGTGCTCCGTCGCGGTCAGTGCCTCGATGCCTTCGTCGTCGAGCTCGCGCTCGTCGATTCGCAGGTCATCGATTGAAGGCACTTCATTCAAGCTCGTCATGACGCTGCAGCTTCGTGCGTTGAAGCTCTCGTCGTCGTATCCGATGTCGCGAATGACCTCCCTTGCGAGGCCTGGAATGTCGACCGAACCCTTCGACGCGAAATGGACCGCGATGAATACGATGCCCTTCGATACGGCCGTCTCGGCCACGACGCTCGACATGGGGTCTTGCTGTAGGTACCGATCGACGATCGCATCGCTAATCTGGTCGCAGAGCTTGTCTGGGTGGCCATCGGTCACCGACTCCGAGGTGAATAGGAAGTTCCTGGTCATGGATTCTCGCTCCTCTCCTCCGAGCTCTTGGTTTCGGACCCAGCGGTGGCCGGCGGTCCAAATTCGCGTTTCCAGAATCCTATCTTCTTCAGCGATTCGTTGGTCAGCAGCGGCACGCCGGCGCCGAGACCGATGGCGAGCCAATCACCGATTCCGAGACGGCCCAAACCGAGCAGCGACCGCAATCCAGGTATGTTTCCTGCGACGAGTTGCAGCGCCAGAGAGCCTCCTACACCGAGCTTGAGCGGGAAATTCATCGGCCCCAGCTCGCGATCGAAGATCGTGCGGTATTCGGAACGGCACGATAGCGCGTGCAGGAGCTGCGCGATCGTGAGTGTCATGAAAGCCACCGAACCGGGCTTCGGTCCAGGCCCATATCGTCGCAGTGCCCACGCGTAGCTGCCGAGCGTGCCACCGGCGAGCAATGCCCCCTCGACGATGATGCGTGTGAAGTCGGCGCGGCGAAGCAGCGGATCGTCCGAGCCTCGCGGCGGCCGCTCCATGACGTCCGGTTCCGAAGGCTCGACCGCGAGCCCCAACCCCGGAAAGATGTCCGTGATCAGGTTCAGCCACAGGAGCTGAATCGGAGTCAGCGGCTCGCCCAAACCAGCGCTGATCGATCCCATCATGACCAAGATTTCGCTGGTGTTGCTCGAGAGCAGAAAGTGCACCGACTTGCGGATGTTGTCGTGAATGGTCCGGCCCTGCTTGATCGCTTCGATCAGGGACTCGAGGTCGTCTCGCTCGAGGACGACGTCCGCAACCTCACGGGCCACCTCCGACCCCGTGGCCCCCATGGCAATTCCCACGTCCGCGGCTCGAAGCGCCGGTCCGTCGTTGATGCCGTCTCCCGTCATCGCCACGACCTTGCCGGCCCGCTGAAGCGCTTGGACGATCTCGAGCTTGTGCGCCGGGCTCACCCGGGAAAACACCTGCACTCGCTGTGCCAAGGAGGTGAGCACCTCAGGCGGCACCTCTTCCATGTGGGTCGAGTCGAGAATTTCGAGCATCCCATCACGCGCCAAATGCAGCTCTTTGGCGATTGCGTAGGCGGTGGCGCTCTGGTCGCCCGTGATCATGGCGGTATCGATCCCGGCGCGATGAAACTCTTCGATGAGCGCCCTCATTCCGGAGCGCGGCGGATCCGTCATTCCTACGAGGCCGAGCCAGATGAGCGGTATTTTGTCGTCAGGCCTGGTGGGCTCGCCGTATGCGACGCCCAAGACACGCAGGGCTCGCCCTGCCATGCGACCGTTTTCCGCCTCCACGGTGGCATGGTCTGCCTCTTCGAGCGCACGCACCGAATCCCCCACGTGGATCCTGTCGCAGAGCGAAAGAACCTGGTTGGGGCTTCCCTTGACCGCGAGTAGCGTCTTGCCACTCGGCAACGAGTGGGTCGAAACCATGTAGTTTCGATCGTCCGATCGGAGCTGCATGTTCCCGAGCGGGTAATCCCTGCGCAGCGCAGCGACGTCGATATCGCTAGCGAGCACCAGATTCATCAGAGCGCGTTCCGTTGGCGAGCCATGGAGTTGCCAGCCGTGCTTCGTTTTCTCGAGCTCGACCTCGTTGCACAGGGCGACGACTTCGAGAAGGCGCCTCGAAGCCGACCCTTCGGTTGCCTGGAGCTCGGTTCCCATCGAATCACTTTCCGTCGATCCCAGCTCGATACGACTACCATCCGCGAAGACCGATACGACGGACATCTGGTTCTCGGTGATCGTGCCCGTTTTGTCGAGACAGATGATCTGCGGCGCGCCGAGGGTTTCGACGGCATCGAGATGCCGCACCAGAGCATCACGCTTTCGAAGGTCCCGCACCCCGAGGGAGAGGACCGTCATCGCAATCGTCGGCAGGCCTTCGGGAAGCGCGGCCACGGCCAACGAAATCGAAGAGCGCGCCATTTGAAGCAGCCCATAGCCGCGCAGCATTCCAATCCCGAACATCGCGCCGCAGACCGACGCGCCGGCCCACACCAATTGGTTGCTGAGCACCCTGAGCTCGCGCTGGGACGGAGTTTCGGGCGGTCTTGCGTGACTCACCAGGTCGTGAACGCGACCGAGCTCCGTCGCCAGGCCGGTGGCGATGACGATCGCAATTCCATTGCCGCCCGTGACGACCGTTCCCCGGTAGACCATGTTGGTACGGTCCGCCAGCGGAGCATCCTGTCTAAGGATCGGCGCGGACTGCTTGGTGACGGGAACGCTCTCTCCGGTGAGCGCTGACTCGTCGACGTCGAGTCTCTCGGCTTGCAGGATGCGCGCATCGGCCACGATGCGTGTTCCCCGCGAAAGCACGAGGAGATCTCCCGGGACGACGTTTTCGGCGGATACCTCGAGCACGTGCCCATCACGAATGACGCGCGCGCTCGATGGAATGATGGCCGACAACGACCGGATGCTCCTCTCGATTTGGGATTCCGTACCAAAGCCGATGAGCGCATTGGTCATGACCACGGCGCCGATGACGGCGGCGTCGAGGA
>DATIUW010000195.1:0-4010 GCA_035466435.1 Polyangiales bacterium
AGGGTGAGCGGCGGATACAAAGGCACCGCGATGAATCCCGCGCGCACGCACCCTAGGAACGCAGGGATGAAGTCTCGCGCACGATGCAGAACGAGCCCCACGCGGTCTCCATGCCGAACCCCGAGACGGTGCATCCGCCGAGCCAAGCGGTCGGCTTCGGCCACGAGCTCGCCGTACGAAAGGTCGACGAGCGCATCCTTATCTCGATATCGATGCGCATGACGCTCCGAGCTCGCGAGCTGTTCCAAGAGCTGTGAGAAGTCATTTGCTTGCATTTCCACTCCGTTGGCGCTGCGCGCATGAGGCACAGCACACTCCTTCGCGCGGCCACTATCTGCATCACCCATGCCAACCCACAGCCTTCGATTTTACTGGCTTTTTCGGAAATTCCGGCCGCCCGAACTGTGTGCACCTGTGAATCTGACGCACGGAAAAGGGCAACACGTAATTTTCCACCCCTGCGCGTCTATTCAGCGCGAGGGCAGCCGTCGCTCGGCGGGCCGGAACCCAGGTACGAGCACGAGGCTCCAACGGGCAACGGAATGAGCCGAATCGAGGGGTCCAGGACACTGTTGTTCTAGATACTGGTCCTATAAAGGACGGGCGCATGCCCGTCTCCGACACCATGGGCTGGCCAGACCAGAATTCGAAGGGGCAGCCCACAACGGAGGAGTCCGTCGTTGACGATGAAGCACTCGTCGATTCGCTCATCTTGGGAGAGCCCGAGGCCCGAGCCTGGTTTTTCGACGCGTACGGACGCTACGTCGAGCGGCTGCTCGTTCGGGTTCTCGGCCCGGACCCCGAGGTGGAAGACTTGCTTCACGATGTGTTTGCCGAGGCCCTGGGCAACGTCCACAAGCTCCGGGACCCGGCTCGCCTCAAGGCTTGGCTCACGCGTATGACCGTGTTCATCGCCCGGGGAAGGCTGAGGCGCCGTCGGCGGCAGAGTTGGCTGTCCTTTTTGCCCGAGGAGGAGCTTCCCGCGTCTGCGTCGCCCTCGACTCCGCCCGAAGCGCGCGATCTCCTGCAGCGCGTATTCGCCGTGCTCCAAAGGCTTCACCCCAATCAACGCATCGCGTTTTCCCTCCGTTACATCGAGGGCATGACGCTGCCGGAGGCGGCGGAGGCGAGCGGGGTGTCGCTCGCGACGTTCAAGCGACGGCTGAAGGCTGCGGATCGCGCATTCATGGAACGCGCGCAACGCGCCGACGAAGCGCTCTACGAGCAACTGCTCGAGACGCCGCGCTGGGGGGTGCAGCCGTGAGCAAGCGGCTCGAAGAGCTCGGCGCCGAGGTGGCGCGCATCCAAGACGAGGAACTGCGCGACGGCCGGCGGCGCGCGGCGGTTCGTCGGCGGCTTCTCACGGAGGAGCGCGAGGCGCCCCGAGAGGGCGCGCCCCGTTGGGCGCCGGTGATCGCCTGGGCCGGGGCGATGGCAGTCATCGCCCTCGGGGCCGTTGCGCTCTGGCCGGACGTGGCCGAGCCGGTCGCGTACCGCGTGGAGGGTGGCGAAGAATCGAGGCGCGTCGACCGCGCGATCGAGGCGCCTAGCGACCAACCATTGTCGATTGCGTTCACCGACGGGTCCGCGGTACGGCTCGATCCTTCGGCGCGGGCCCACGTCAGCCAGCTCACCACCGACGGCGCCACCCTCACGCTCGATCGCGGCGAGGCGACCGTGTCGGTTCGTCACCGATCGGCCACCCAATGGTCCGTTGCGGCGGGGCCGTTCGTGGTGCGCGTGACCGGTACGCGTTTCCGGGTGGGATGGAAGCCCGAGCAGCAAGCCTTCGACCTACGGGTCTTCGAGGGAGAAGTGCGCGTGCGCGGGCCGGGCAGGTCCGAGAGGATCCTTCGCGACGGACAAGAAATGCACGAAACGCTAGCGGCTCCACCGCTCCCGGAGCCGCCGCCGCCAGTCGAAGAACCGGCCCCCGACATCGCGCCGAAGCCGCAAAGGACCATCGAGGCGCCAAGGCGCGAGGTCACCGAGCCCACTCCACCACGCTTGGTCCCATCTCGGCCGCTCCCACCGCAGCCGGTCCCATCACGACCGGCGCCATCGCGCGAGCCTTCCACCGCCGCGCCGTCGTCGTACCGTCCGCCAGCGGCTCCTCTCGAGCTCAATCTCCCTCCGAAAGAGACGAGCACGCCCAGCGCGACGACCGGCGCGAAGTCGGAGGCGGTCACGCGGCCCGAGACACCGCCGGCTGCGGAGCGCACCGCGGAGACGAACGAGGGTCAAGCGACCGAGCCTGCGCCCGAGGCCAGCGCAGAGGCCGCCCCACCGATGCCTGCCTGGAAGAAGCTCGTCGATCAGGGCAAGCACGCCGAGCTCTTGACCGAGCTCAGTCCGAGCGAGGTGGAACAGGCGCTCTGGCAAGCCGCTCCCACCGAGCTGATCGACCTCGGTGCGGCCGCCCGGCAACTGCGCGACGCGCGAGCCGGCTACATCTACAGCGTGGTTCGCTCCCGCTTTCCATCGACCGATGCCGCAGCAGACGCCGCGTTTGTGCTCGGTCGAATGCAGTTCCATTCGGGCGCCTACCGGGGGTCGGCCACCTGGTTCGAAACCTATCTGCGCGAACGACCCGACGGTCGCTTCGCGCGTGAAGCCGCGGGTCGTTTGATCGAGGCCTATCAGCAGAGCGAGGACGAGGATCGTGCGCGCGAGGCGGCAAGAGAATACCTGCGCCGGTATCCGGAGGGTCCGCATTCCGCGTTGGCTCGAACGGTGCTGCAATGAGGATCGCCGTCGCGGTCAAAGACGCGCCCACCATGCTCGTCATGGCGTTGTTTTCGATGAGCTCGCCTGCGCACGCAGACACACGGGTCGTCTCGGATGCCGAGGCGAGGGCGCTTTGTGAACGGGCGCGCGCAGAGCTTCGGCAGATCGGCATCTCGGCCACGAGCCTATCGGACGGAGGCACGACCCGGCGGGCGCGAAGACGCGCGTTTTCGGAGCCGACGGTGCAAGCCCTGGTGGCGTGTCAGTCGAGCCCGAGGCGCATCGAGGTGTTTTACCCGGACGGCTCCCGGCTTGGCGAAGAAGCATTCGCCGTGGCAGCCCCTGACGACGATCCGAGCGCGTCCGTCTACGTGAGTGAGCGTATCCGATCGGAACGCTTCGTGGCGGATGTTCCAAAGCCCGTTCCGTATGCGCCCTCGGTGTGGTGGATCGGCATCGGAAGCGACGTGTTGCTCTCGCCCGGTGGCGTCGCGCCGTTGGCGTTCGTCACGCTCGATGTGGGCTACCGGTTTCATCGCCACTGGTCGCTTCAGGCATTTGCCTCGATTCAGCCATACATGCGCGGCCTGGAAGTCGATGGGACCGAGAGCAGGTTGCGCGTCGATCAGTTCGGTGCCGCCCTGGCGTATCACCCCTTGGTCACCAAGCGCGTCGATCTGGCTCTCGCCGGCCGTGTGGCCGCGGCGCGTCTCGGCGCAAACGGCACGGGTTCGGATGCCGGTGATCTCGAGGGCCGGCGCGATCAGGTTTGGCTCGCATTTCCCGCGGGGCGGGTGTCGCTTCGCGTCGCGCTCAACGACCGGCTGTGGCTGCGAATGCAGGGCGAGGTCGGCGCGCTGATTCCAAAGGCCGTCGTTGCAGCCGGCGATCAGCAGCTCGGGTCGTTGGGCCCATTTGCGGCGCAGGCCGGGCTTGGTTTGGAGGTCGATTTCCGATGATTGAACGCTGGATTTGGATCGTGGTGATGAGCGTTGCAGTGCTGGGTTGCGGGGAAGCAACCGTTCAACCGTTCCTCGATCGGTCCGACGGCATCGATGGGGGCACCGCCGGCACCGGCGGCACCGGCGGAGACGGTATCGGAGGGCAAGGCGGCCAGGGCGGCTTCGGTGGCGACGATGACGACGATGATGACGACGACATCGACGACATCGACGACATCGATGACATCGATGACATAGATGATGTGGATGATGTGGATGATGTGGATGATGTGGATGATGTGGATGATGTGGATGATGTGGACGATCTCTAGGAGATAACGA
>DATIUW010000196.1:0-41742 GCA_035466435.1 Polyangiales bacterium
ACCATCCGTGTCCGCGGCAATCGAAGATGCGGTGCAGGTTCCGATAGATCTCGTCGTCTTCGTGCGGCCAGAGTCGAAGCTCATCCGGGGCCATCCAAGGATGCATGGCGGTCGAAAGCAGGCGCGCGCCCATGGGAGCGAGAAGCGAGTCGATCGTCGTGATGTCTCTCTGGAAGACTTCGTGGATGCCGGAGAGCTTCGCCACCGGTCCGTTCGTCTTGAGCTCGACGAGGTGCAGCGCGAGCTCGTTCGACCACCGTAGCGCACCCCGATCCACCTCCATCTCGTAGGTGCCTGCTACGGCTTTCAGGAGCTCGTCTGCAATGGGCCGAACGGACAAGGTTTCGGCGTCGACGATCATGTATTCGATCTCGATGCCAAACGCGTCGAAGAGATGGAGCGGCGCGGAAACGCTCACCTTCGCTCCCGCTGCCCTCGTCGCTCGAGGCGATCGTAGAAGCTCTGCATGATGGCCAGGTAGAGCTCATCCTTGAGGATCGAGTCTTCCGTGCCAGCCTCGATGCTAGGGTTGTCGTTCACCTCCATCACGAGGAGCCTGTCCCCGACTTCCTTGATGTCCACCCCGTACAGACCGTCGCCAATGAGATTCGATGCGCGCACTGCGAGGTCGACCACCGCCTTGGGCGCATCTTCGACTGCGAGTGTATCGGTTCGGCCGTAGAGCCGCCGTTTCTCGCCGAGCGCTTTTTGAATCTGCCAGTGCCCCCGGGCCATGTGGTAGCGGCACACGTAGAGAGCTTTTCCGTCGAGCACGCCGACCCGCCAATCGAAATCGGATGCGGCGAATTCCTGGGCGATGACGAGCTCGGACTTCTGGAGGAACTCGCGCAGGTGCGCGGAGAGCTCGGCTTTGGTGTCCGCTTTGACCACCCCTGCCGAAAACGAGCTGTCGGGCTTCTTGAGAACGCAGGGCAGGCCGAGCTTCTCGGCGACCTGGTCTGCGCTCTCCCGATAGACGACCAGTGTCTTCGGGCAGTCGATCTGATTCTGCTCGAAGAGCTCGGCCTGATAGACTTTGTTCGTGCAGCGTACGATTGATTCGGGGTCGTCTATCACCACCAAGCCTTCGGCTTCGGCGCGGCGGGCGAAACGGTAGGTGTAGTGATCGACGGCGGTCGTCTCCCGCAAGAACAAGGCATCGAACTCGGCGATGCGGCCGAAGTCCTCCTTGCCGATGACCCAGGCGTCGAACCCGACCTTCTTGGCAGCGCGAAGGAAGCGCTGAATTGCCTTTTCATCCGACGGCGCGTCGACCTCGTCGGGGTTGACGAGGATCGCTAGATCGTAGCGCGCACGTTGCACGCCAGGCGGTTGCGGTCTGTGGAAGAATCGCCGCGCCTGTTCGATCACGAACTCGCGATGCGACTCCGGGATCTCGTGCGACGCGATCACTCGCAGCTTCTCGAGACGCCACTGCTCGCCGTGAACGAACTCGGCCCGCAACAAAGGAGCGGGGAAGTGATTGAAGAGAGCACGACATAGCCTGTCGTAGCGCTTCGCCAGGTTGCGTCCGAAGTAGATGCTGAGGACGAATCGATCGCTCTTGATCGGAGCGAGGGTCTGTTGCACGAGAAGCTCGGTCGTTTCCGACGCGATGCGAACGAGCGACGCTTGTCGAAGGTCCTGCATGGTCATGACAGACGGCAGCGGTCTGTGTCCCCGGGCAGCAGCCAAGAGAGAGACGTAATAGCCAGCGCTCTGGTAGGCGTAGCTTCTGCAGAGGTTGAATACCTTGGCGCGCTTGAGCTCGACGAATCTCGGATTGGTGAGGTAGTCCGACGCGGTCACCACCTCGGTTCCTGGAATCTGCAGGGGCCAGTTCTCCGGCCGCTCGACGACGATCAGCGCGCTCATCGGGTCCGTTCCTTGGGTTGGGGTTCGGGAGTCAGCACCAACAGGTTCGCGTCATAGGTCATCACGCCGAGTGCAATGGCCGTGATGAGGCGGTCCATACGAACGCTGTAGCGATGCGTTCGAAACCGCGGGTTGTCATGCGATGGATCAGACACCGTCACCTCGCGCTTCTTTCGGTCGTATCCGCTCAAGATCACGAAATGCCCCACCGGCTCGCCTCGAACGTCGTCATATTGGTCTTCGTGCTCCCGCGCGCACTGGTAAAGGTAAGTCGCGCTCAGGCCAGTGAGGATGGGAACGCCTCGGTTCAAGAAACGCCGGATCAGCGACGGCCGCAACTCTTCGAAGCGAACCACCCCTCCAAGGCGGAGGTATTCGAGATATGCCTCGGTGGCGATGCGGAGCTTGCGAGTACGTTTGTGCTTGAGCTGCGCCTCGAGTCGCTCCGACAGGTCCACGTCGCCGCCGAACCAAGTGGGGTCGAACATTTGAAGGTTGTAGGTGTAGATCTCGGCCACATAGCCCCGGCGAAGCGCGTGACAGGCGAGGGAGACCGCGAACGTGCCTCCTCCTGGGAGCGGCACGACCTCCTCGACCACTCCGTCGAGGTGAGTCTCATCTCCCCAGTATCGATAGACCGCATGAAGACAGGTGGGGCCGCAAGTCGTGTCGTCCGGCTGAGGCAGGATTTCCAGCTCGAGCTGGGCGGTGAGCGGCTTGGCCATCTTGGAGGCCGAAGGATAGCCGAGGCGCGGGGAAGCGGCATGTGGGCCGATCTGTGAGCTCTCGGGACGGGAAAGGGACCCGGTTTGGGTTCCTCCATGGAGGTGGTATTCTCCGCTCAGAGGTTCCCAATGATTACCGTCGCGCAATTGCTCAATCACAAAGGTCAAGATGTGGAGACGATATCTCCCGAGGCGACCGTGTATGAAGCGATACGTCGCATGGCTGACCTCGACATTGGCGCCTTGGTGGTCGTTCAGGATGGAAAAGTCGTCGGGCTCATCACCGAGCGGGATTACGCGCGCAACGTCTTTCTCAAAGGGAAGTCGTCTCCCACGACGCCGGTGCGGGAGGCGATGGCCGACGACGTGTTGTTCGTCGGCTGCGACAAGACGACCAGGGACTGCATGGCCATCATGACCGGCAAGCGCACCCGACACCTGCTCGTCATGGAAGCAGGTGAGCTCGTCGGCATCCTTTCCATCGGGGACTTGGTGCGTAGCATCGTCGCCGAGCAGGACATGACGATCGAGCAACTCGAGCAGTACATCCTTCGGGGTTGAGCCATGGCGTAGCCCCTACCTGTGACCTAGAACACATCTGCGCACTTTGTCGCATACAAAACGGGCCGTAGAGGCAGACTGCGAGGGCTATCCCTCCGGATGCATCTTCCAAGCCGACGCGATCTTCGATATACGGGACTTTACCCGTCCTTCGGGAGTGCACGATGACCCGTATGCCCCAGCAGACCTGGACCGCCATCTTGGCGGCCCTTGCAGTCCTTCTTGTAGGCGCCGAGGAATGCTCCTCCACGCCGCGACCGTCGCCGGTCGATCTCATCGCGCCGGATCGCCAGATTCACCCGGACTACGTCGAAACGATCGATGGGGAGCCCTCCTTCGACTATCGCAACATCGACGGCACGGGTAACCACACCGTGCACTTCGAGCTCGGGGCTGCCAACACGACGCTTCGGCGGATCTTGCCGAACGAGTACTCCGATAAGATCTCTGCAATGGCTGGCATCAACAGGCCTTCGCCACGGGAGGTCAGCAACGTCGTCTGCGATCAAGGAGAGCCCGTTCCAAACGAGCTTGGAGCAAGCGACTTCGTCTGGCAGTGGGGGCAGTTTCTCGATCACGACATCGACCTCACCGAGGGCCGCGAACCGTTCGAGCCCGCGCACATTCGTCCGGAGACGGGGGATCCATTCTTCGATCCCAATCGTACCGGTCTCTCGCAGATCGATTTCTTCAGGTCGCGTTCACATGCGGGCACGGGCATCGACGCTACGTATCCGCGCCAGCAGATGAACATGATCACGCACTACATCGACGCGTCCCACGTTTACGGCTCCGACCCCGTCCGCGCGGCGGCCCTCCGGACCAACGATGGAACGGGCCGCTTGAAGATCAGTGCGGGTAATTTGCTCCCCTTCAACACCGACGGGCTTCACAATGCCGGAGGCAACGGTCCCGAGCTCTTCGTGGCAGGGGACATCCGCGCAAACGAGCAGGTGGGCCTCACCGCGATGCACACTCTGTTCGTGCGCGAGCACAATCGCATGGCCGCAGAAATCGCGGCGAGTGACCCGAGCCTTTCCGGAGAGGAAATCTATCAGCGGGCGCGCCGCTACGTCGCCGCATTGATGCAAGGAATCACCTACAACGAGTTTTTGCCTGCGTTGCTAGGCCCCAACGCCCTGACGCCGTATAGCGGCTACAAGGAGACGGTCAGCCCGGCCATCTTCAACTGTTTCTCTACGGCCGCATTCAGATTTGGGCACAGCGCGGTGAGCGGCACTTTGCTGAGGCTGCAGGCCGATGGTCAGCCGAGCCCGTTCGGGCACCTTCCGCTGAAGGATGCCTTCTTCAGGCCCGAGCGGCTGATCACCGAGGGCGGTATCGAGCCGATCCTCCGAGGGCTCGCGGCCCAAGAGATGTCCAAGATCGACGTCAAAGTCGTCGATGCGCTTCGTAACTTTCTCTTCGGCGATCCAACGGCAGGAGGGCTCGATCTGGTTTCGCTCAACCTGCAGCGCGGCCGGGACCATGGTTTACCAGGCTACGCTCGCGCGCGAGGAGCGCGTGGTCTCGGTTACGTGACGTCGTTCGCGCAGATCAGCTCGGACCCCGAGGTGCAGTCGCTCCTGGCGGCGGTTTATCCCAACGTCGACTCCATCGACCTGTGGGTCGGGGGGATTGCCGAGGATCCGGTCAACGGGGGCCACGTGGGGTCACTGGTATTTCACCTCCTCAAGCTTCAGTTCGAGTCGCTCAGGGATGGGGATCGGTACTGGTACCAGTGGGACATGTCGGCCGCGGAGATCGCCGAAATCGACGCCACGACCCTCGCTGACGTCATTCGACGCAACACCACCATCGGCGCAGAGATCAGCGACGACGTCTTTCACGTCAACTGATCCACGATTCCCGCGCAATGGCCTGGAGGGCAGGCACGACCCATCGTAGGCTAGCCGCGTCCCATGCACGAAGGCTTGGTCACGGCACTGTTATGGCTGCTTTTCGGCGGTACCCACGTCGGACTGACGACGCCGCCATTTCGAAAGCGCATGACCCATGCCTTGGGTGAAGTTGGATTCGTCGTCTTTTACTCCGTCATCGCGATCGCAACCTTCGCCGCGCTCGTGCACTACGTGGCCCTGCACCGCTGGGAAGAGCCGCAAGCAGCTTTGCTGGCGACCATTCCACCGGTGCGAGGCGCACTGTTCGCGTTATCCGTCGCTGGGTTCTCTCTCTTCGTCGCCGCGGTTCTCCTGTATCCACGGCTTCCGATGGCCACTTTTCGCCATCGCGTCACGTCCGTACGCGGCATCCAACAGGTCTCCCGCCATCCCTTCTTCTCGGGCATCGCCATCTGGGCCGCAGCTCATTCATTGCTTGCGCCATCACAGGTGACATTCGTGTTCTTCATCGGCGTCATCGCGCTGACGTTCGTCGGAGCGATTCACCAGGATCGGCGACTCATCGGCGAGTTGGGAGAGCCCTACCGCGCGTACGTCGCGGCGACGTCGTTTTGGCCGTTCGTGGCAGTGCTCACCAGACGCCAGCGCATCCGCTGGCGAGAGCAGCCTTGGCTCGCTTACGGCGCAGGCATCGGTGCGAGCCTCGGGCTCTATCAGGTTCACGATCACATCTTCGATCACGGTGGGATCTACGTGATCGGCGTGGTCAGCGTGGGCTCGATCGTTGCAATCGCCAGCTCACGTATCAGAGCGGGTTGACATCGCACCCGCACCGAACAGTAATGACATTCCAGTGAAAGGAAGCACTCCAGGTGTTCGACGACTATCTCCACCATGATGCGCTCGGTCTCGCGGAGCTGATCCGGACGCGCGAGGTTCATCCGAAGGAAGTCGTCGAGGCAGCCATCCTGCGTGCGGAGAAGGTCAACCCCGAGATCAACGCGATCGTGACACCGCTCTACGACTACGCGCACGAGCGTGTCCAAGGAGATCTCTCGGGGCCTTTCGCCGGCGTTCCCTTCCTGCTGAAGGACGTTCATCACGCCCTCGAAGGCACGCCGATGAGCAACGGCAGCCGATTGCATCAGGGCGAGCTGTCGACGTTCACCGCCGAGATCGTCCGCCGATTCACGAAAGCGGGCCTGGTCGTATTCGGCAAGACCAACACGCCCGAGTACAAGGCCTCGGTGTTCACGGTACCGAAAGCATGGGGTCCAACGCGCAATCCCTGGGACGTCACGCGCTCGGCCGGCGGCTCGAGCGGAGGGTCGGCGGCAGCCGTCGCAGCCGGCATCGTTCCCATGGCTTCAGCGACGGACGAGGGAGGCTCGATTCGAATGCCGGCCTCGGCCTGTGGCGTCTTTGGTCTCAAGCCCAGCCGCGGTCGCAATCCGGTGGGCCCAGACTTCATCTGGGAGGCCGAGGGGCTTTCCACGTCACACGTCGTGAGCAGGAGCGTTCGTGATACCGCTGCCATGCTCGATGTGACCCATGGTCTCGAGCCGGGCTCCCCATACTGCGCGCCCGCGCCGCCGACAGGGGGCTTCCTCCACGCTGCAGAACGGGAACCAGGCAAATTGCGTGTCGGTATATCGACAGCTACCGAGGTTTTTGGCGCGAAGATGGAGCCGGGCTGTATCGACGCGGTTCACGTAACTGCCAGTCTTTTAGAGGACTTGGGGCACGACGTGGAAGAGGTTGTGCTTCCTTACGACGAGTGGGAGGTGCTCCGAACGGTCGTTTTGCTCATGGCTGCCAATGCCGCGACCCTGGTGGCGCGCCTCGAGGCGGAGTACGGCCGATCCAGGGTCCGAAAATCACTCGAGGAGGTCACGTTGCTCCTCGCGCGGACCGGCCGAGCGATGTCTGGAGAGGTGCTCGCCTCCAGCCGGCTGTCCGCTCGGCGCATTGGGCTGGCCGTGTCTCGGTTCTTCGACCGCTATGACGTGCTGGTGACCCCGACCCTCGGCCGGATCCCAGTCCGCCTCGAGAAGACCCAGCCCACGGCGGGCGAGCAAAGACTGCTACGGTTCCTGGTGTCTCCCGGTGCAGCAGGGCTGTTCGGCGTTCCTCGGCTTCGTGAGCGCATCCTCGACGCACAGCTCGAGAGCTTCTCGCAGCAGGTCCTACATCGGACCATGGTGGCCAATCTGACCGGGATTCCGGCCATGTCCGTGCCCTTGCATCGAACCGAGAACGAGTTGCCGGTGGGCGTACAGTTCCTCGGGCGCTTCGGAGACGAGGTTTCGTTGCTCAGGCTGGCAACCCAGCTCGAGAGAGCGATGCCCTGGCGTGTGCGAAGCTGATTCTGCGCGTCGCGAGAGGCTCAGGAAGGGCGACGATCGGCGCATTCGGCGGTTGCGGTGGCGACCGCCACGGGGCGCAAGTCGCCGGGAATCCGGCCACCGAAGCAGTTCGTGACGATCGCGACGCCGAGCTGGCGTTCAGGGTCCGCCCACGCACCCGAGCCTCCGAACCCAAAGTGCCCGAATGCGTGCGGGTTCGGGCGGCCGACGTCCACCGTGCGGCCTCCCAACGAAAGACGGAGGCCCAACGAGACCGGACGCATGTACCCGACCTTGAACCGCAGCGGGAAGGGTATCACGCGGCCGATCGGTGCGTTCTGGTCCTCGGTGGCCTCAGCCAGCGATCGAGCGGAAAGGAGTCGTACTCCGTTCAGTGCTCCTCCCCGGCTGAGGGCGCCGTAGAGTCGGGCCAGCGACCGCGCATTGAATACGCCGTTGCCCGAAGGGATGATCGACGTGAGCCATCGCGGGTCTCCGAGAACGCTTCCGAGGCCCGGTGGAATCATGGCGTCCACGGCCTGACCCAAGGCCGAATGCCAACGCACGGTGGTCGATGCGGAACGTCGGACTCTCGCCCGCACGCCGCGCGGCCGTCCTTGCAGCGCCCTACGGGGAATCCTCGGAATCAAAAACTCCGCGACGCGGGGAAGCTCGCTTTCGGGCAGGCCCATGTAGAGCCCATCGAGATCGAGCGGGTCGGCTAGATATTCCTTGATCAGCTCCGGGAAGCTCTTGGAGGTCACCCTCTGGAGCACTTCGCCGATGATCCAGCCGCCCGTCCATGCGTGATAGCCAAAATCCGTGTCCGGCTTGTGCACCGGCCACATGTCCTCGACCACGCGGATCATGTGATCCCAGTCGAACATCTCTTCGGCCGAGTCGATGACGCGCGCAATCGAGTAGAGACCTGCTCGATGAGACGCTGCTTGCCGGATGGTGATGCTTCCTTTTCCGTTTCTCGCGAACTCTGGCCAGTATCTCGCGACCGGCGCGTCGAGCTCGACGAAGCCGCGATCGACCATCTGATGGAGCAACGTGGCCATGACCCCTTTGCCGGTCGACATGCTCAGGGCGAGTGTGTGCGGCTCGAACGCGTTGCCGCGTCGGTCCCGGGTTCCGCAGGCGAGATCTGCCACGAGCTCGCCGCGATGATAGACGGCGATGGCGGCGCCGCCGAATCCGTTCGAGGGCACACACCGCCTCACCACGTCGCGTAGCGAGCGAAAGTCGGGATGACTGTAACCACGCACCTCCATGAGTTTCAGGCTGCGACCTCGATGTCTTTCAAGAAGCGTAATGCGCGTTCGGTCACTCGGCCCTTGTCGAAGTATAGGATGTGGCCGCCACAGCTCCAGTATACCTGCGGACGTCCGAAGTGTTCCCACAGCGCCTCGGTGTGTACCGCAGGAATTATTCCGTCGTTCACGCTCGCGATCAGGAGCACGCGCTCTGCCGGTACTCTCAGGGCGTGAGACAAAGGCGTGAACGGGGCCAGGATCTTTCGAAGCTCGCGGATCATCACGGCCGGCTCGTCGATGGACTCCTCGAAGAACTGACGCGTGGGCCAACTCATGACCAGATCAGCGATACTCACGACCGGCGCGACACTGACGATGAAGTCGGTGCGCGGCTCGAGGCACGCCAACATGGACGCGTGAAATCCGCCCCAGCTATACCCCATGATGCCCACCTTGGGAGCGCCGCGGCGTAGAAGGTGGTCGATCAGAATTCGCAGGTCCATCACGCCCTGTGCACATGCCTCGCTCAAGCGCCAGAGCGATGGCTGGATGATCGCCGTGCCATGGTAGGCCGCCGATCGGGGCAATCGGCCGCCGTGGAGCGGCAGATTCATGAACACGACGTCGAGCCCGGAATCGTAAAACCTCTGTGCGGAGAACCACATCTTGTTGATTCGATAGTCCGGCGCCGAAAAGCCGTGCAGAAAAATGACCACTGGGCGATGCCCGTTCTGGTGGAACCAGCCGCGGGACTCGACGCGTTCGTTTGGTTCGAGCGCCGCGTACTCGTCGCGGAAACGAGGGTCGAGCGTCTCGAAAGGGCTGTAGAAGTCGATGCTCACCAGGTTCGCGCTCTTTGGATCCCAAGAGCGTCGCCGCGTAGCACGCTCGACCACGGAGTGTTTTCCGGGTGGCGATAGGAAGGCGCTTCCCGGCTCATCCAAGAAAGCTCGTTGCGAGTAGAATGCGTGATAGTCGATGTACTCCTGAAGCGTGGTGTCGCTCAGGTGCGGCTGTATCTTGTGCTTGAAGGGAATCGACATCACCGCTGCAGCGAAGCGGTCGAGCCCATGCGCGACCTTGCCCAACGCTGGGCATGCGTCACTGCTCTTTCGCCGGAAGGCGTGCGCTGAAAAATCGGCGCACAGAGCTTCGATCCAGGCGGTGCCCGACTCTCCCTGCGTACTGCTTGGAAACGAGTTGTTGTGGGCATGATGAGTCGCGGACACGGAAACTCCCTTGTTCGGGCCACAGCGCCGAAGCGGCATCATGCAAATGGAGTGCCGCTCTTACACAGATTGGGCCTTTCACGGCGGATCTAGCGACTTTTCGGCACTGCGAGGCGCAGAAACTGCGCCGATCGAGTCCTCTTGCGCAGCCGTTTCGTGGCGACCGCGGTCGAGCACCTGGATGCACCGCTCGGGTACACTTGCGTCCATGTCCACGAAGCCGCCTCAGCAACCCTTCGAAACGTTCGACCAGCTCGCAGAGGTATTCCGAGAGCACGTCGCGCCTCACAAGCTCGCCTACTACCAGCGAATGGGTCTTCAGCTCGTGATGGGCAAGAGGGAAGGCATCTGGTTCGAGGATGCATACACGAAGCTTCGCTTCATCAATTGCCATTGCAATGGGGGCGTTTTCAGCCTGGGGCATTGCAATCCGCGCGTGACTGCGGCCGTGTCGAATGCGCTCGGTACGCTGGACATCGGCAATCACCACTTCTTGTCCGGTCAGCGCGCGGAGCTCGCATCTCGGCTTTCCGCCACCTTCGACGACGCGCTGCCACGGGTCGTCTTCGGCGTTTCGGGCGGAGAAGCCGTCGACTTGGCCATCAAGGCTGCGCGCGGCGCGACCGGGCGCCAGGGGATCGTGTCCGTACGAGGCGGATACCATGGACACACGGGGTTGGCCCTGGCAGCAGGTGATGCCGCTTTTCGTGATCCGTTCGGTCCGAACCTTCCCGGATTCGTGCAGGTGCCTTTCAACGACGTAAAGGCAATGGACTCGGCCATCGACGACCAGACTGCGGCCGTCCTCGTCGAAACGATTCCTGCAACTCTCGGCATGCCGATTCCAGAGCCCGGGTACTTCAGTGCCATTCGCGGGCTCTGCGACGATCGTGGTGCGCGATTGCTGGTGGACGAGGTTCAAACGGGACTCGGCCGAACGGGTGCGTGGTGGGGCATTCAGCATGAGTCGGTGATTCCGGACGCCATCATCACCGGGAAGGGTCTTTCGGGCGGGATCTATCCCATCACGGCAACGCTTCTGAGCCGCGAGATGCATCAGGCGGTGGATAATGAATCAAATCCCTTCGTTCACATCTCCACCTACGGTGGCTCCGAGCTCGGCTGTGTCGCCGCGCAGGCGGTGCTCGACATCGTCGGAGAGCCCGGGTTCTTCGAGCGGGTCACGGCGCTATCCGAACGATTGCAAGACGCGTTCGCACCGTTGCCCTTCGAGCTGCGACGGAGGGGTCTCTTCATGGGGCTGCGATTCCAAAGCGAGATGGAGGCGCTCGGCGCTCTGATGCGGATCCTGCAGCGAGGGGTCTTCTGTTTCCCCGCCGGCAATGATCGGTGCGTGCTCCAGTTCCTGCCGCCGCTCATCTTGAGCGACGAAGAGTGCGAGGATCTGATCGCACGCATGACGGAGGCGTTTGCGTGATGCCGATGGTGAGCACGTCGGAGGTCGAGGACCTCGAGCGGCGACTGGAACGCGCCGCACGGGACGACGATGCCGAGGATTTGCACATCATCGGCTATGGAGAGGTCACCATCGCGGTGAAGCTCAGCACCATCCACGGCGAGTTTGCTTGCAAGCGGTTGGTGCCTTTTTCGACCGCCGAAGCGGCGGACCATACCGCGGCGCTCATCGCTTCGTACGTCGCGCAGCTCGAAGCATGCGGGATCGAAGTCGTGGAAACGGAAACGCCGATTCTAGTGAGGCCACAGGGCCACGTGCTCTATTGCGTGCAACCACTTCTTCGTCCCGGCACGCTCGGTCCCGATTTCCTGCGGCACGAGAGCGCCGAAGAGGCCGCGCCCTACGTTCGGCGAATCTTCGAGCACATCCGCGCTTCGGTGAGTCCGACCCTAGCCCCGGACGGCCAGCTTTCGAACTGGGCGATCGAGGGCGACCGCATTCGCTATCTCGACGTGGGCACGCCTTTCCTTCGAGACGAGCGAGGCCGAGATCTGTTCGACTTCACCGAGCAGACGCGCGCGCTTCCGGGGCCCATCCGGCTCATCGTGAACCGGTTTCTGCTGCGCGGTATCCTCGACAACTACCATTCGGTCCGCGGACAGGCTTTGGATTTCCTGGGAAACCTCATCAAGGAAGGCCTCGCGAACCTGCTTCCGCCGTTGGTTCCAGTCGCAAACGAAGTGTTCGAGCTGGATCCGCAGATCACCGAGCAAGAGGTGAGGGCACACTACAAGAGTGATGCGCACACCTACGAGCTCGTTCAGGCCGCGCGCCGCGCCGATCGATGGGTCTATCGCAAGCTGCTCAGAAGACCCTATCCCTATTTGCTGCCGCCTCGGATCGACAGGTTCGGTCAGGGCTCGTAGGCGCAATAGGTGCCGGTTCGAACCGATCGTTCGAGGTGCTTTGCGAGCCCCGCGTGGTGACGTTCGATGCGACGGATCGCGTCGCGGATGCGGCGCTGCACGTTGACTCTCGCACGCTCCGCAGCGGAGCCGGTTCGGCGCGCACGTCCGCCGATGCCGAGCGCCTTGGACAGCTCCTGCTCGATCAGCGCAATTTCCCGGCGCGCACGTTCCGCCCGCGCCGAGTCGTTCCATTCTTCGGCTTCCGCGAGCTCCGACTTGAGCTCCGAGACGCGCGCTTTGTACTGACGCCGCGCTTCTTCATCGAGCAGCTCACCGGCGTTCCCTGAATCGACGGCTGCCGCCCGTGCCTTCGGGCCCTGGCTCAGATCGAGCACGTGAAACTCGCGTCCGGGCTCCGCGATGAGCGCTGCCAAGAGCCGGACGCCTCGTACGTTCTTCAGGTGGAACTCCGCGCTTCCGTATCGCACGAGCCAGGAGTCGCCGATCTGGCGCATGTTGAGGTTGTTCGTGTTCGCGGGGGCCGGAAGTTGCTCCTCGACCGCACGCTCGAGCTTCGCGAGCAGCTCGCGGGCATCGGCCTCGAGAGCGCGCATGCCGAGGTCGCGTGCCGAGGTCTGTGCCGCTCGTGCGAGCGTCGAAGCGCGCCGGCGATCTGGAGTCTCGTCGCTCTCGGCGAGAAGCTCGGCGTATTCACGAGAGATCGAGGCGTGTACGGGCCGGCCGCCGGTCCGCCGGGCGGTCTCCAAGGCATGCTCGTAGTGGTCGCGCGCCTCTTCTTCGCGACCCAGGAATCTGGCGATCGACGCCAGGCCCCAGCGCGTCGGGCCCTCGAGCGTCATGTAGAGCATCCCTCCCGTGACCAGCTGGTCTTGGCTCAGGAGTAGGCTCCGGTAGAGCTGCTCGGCGAGCTCTCGATCTCGCGCTGCCATCGCCAGTCTGGCCACGCTCAGCTGCAGCGTGTGGTCTCCGAGACGCAGAACTTCCTGCACCGCCTGGCTGTCGAAACCCCGCAAGCCGAGTCTCACGCGGCGCGCGAGGACGTGCTCGGCGCCTATGATGATACTTGCCGTGGTTCGCCCAAGGTCGGTGTCGCCCCAATGGTCATCGAGCCTTTCGAGCAGTGGAAGCTGGGCCTCGAAGTCGCCTCGAAGTTGAAGGAGGCGAACCTTTTGCATTGCATGAACGACGCCCGCGTTCGGATCTCGGCCGCGCTCACCGAGCACCCGAACCTCCTCGACGAGTCGCTCTGCTTCCTCGAAGTCGCCTTCCCAGATCGCGCGAAGCGCATGCACGGCGGCCGACCGCCAGCGGTACGCGGGGTGATCGAGTTGTTCCGCGAAGCGTTCGCAGGCGCGCATGGTGCGAAAGGCGTCGTCGAGTCTGCCGAGCTGCAGATAGTCCATGGTCGAACGCAGGTTGCCTCGGAGCGCTTCGACCGGATTGCCGAGCTCTTCGGCCAACGTTGCGTGTTCCCGATCGAGCAGAATGCGCTCCTCCAAGTCCCCGAGATCGACCATGGCGGAGCCTCCGTTCCGCAGAGTGTCGAGGAGCGTTTCGCGATCGCCGAGGCGGCGCGCCATCGCGATTGCGTCACGCGCGAGTTGCATGGGCCCCTCGGGATCGACGGCGGGTTGCTGGGCAGCCGCAAGACGCGCCATGACGCGCGCCCTCAGCACGCTGTCGCGCGAGTCGAGCGCATCGAGCGCTTCTTCGAGCAAGGCAACGAGCTCGGGATCTACCTTGGCATGAATGAGGGCGGTGCCGTGCTCGAGCGCCGCTCGCGCCAATAGCTCGGGGTTTCCGAGATTTCGGGCTAGCTCGGCAGCGGCGAGGCTGGTTTGCTTTCCCGACGTGAGATCGCCCGCCCGAGTCTGCGCGTGCGCGAGATCGAGCAGAAGCGCCGCACGTGTCTCGGTTTCGAGGCTCCCCGCGTTCTCCAGCGCGAGAAGCCCATCGCGATGCGCTTGCACCGCCTCTTCGAAGGCGAACTGACGCAACGCCTGTTCGCCGGCGTTTTGATAGGCCGCAGCGGCTTCGCGACAAAGACCTGCAGCAACGAGGTGGTGGGCGATCTCGGACCAACGAGGCTCGCCGTCGCGCGGACGTTCTTCGAGTAATCGTGCCAAGCGGGCGTGCGCGTCCGCGCGGTGACGTGCATCGATGCCGTCGTAGACGAGCTCCCGAATCAGAAAGTGCACGAAGCGGTATCGTTGGGGCGCCGTCTCCACGAGGATTGCGGCGTCCGTTGCTTCCTGACACGCCCTGACGTACGTGGCTTCGTCGCGTTGGAAGCACGCATGCAGAAGCCCAAGGTCGAATTCGCGCCCGACGATGGCTCCGCATTGCAGCGTCTGAATGCACTCCGGCGAAACACCCGCCAAGCGTTCCCGAATGGCGGTGCGGACGGAACGTGGAATGGAGACACCGTCGATCGAGCCTGGTGAGCCTCGTGTCCGCCAGAGTCGCGCGAGCTCCACGAGGAACAAAGGAAGGCCGTCCGTCGTTCGGTGGAGCGATGCGACGAACGAGGAATCCGCCGTCTCATCGGTTGCTCTCAGAAACGAAGCAACATCCCGTTCGCTCAACCGATCGAGCGCGAGACGGTTTGCTTCCTGCGCGGCGCGAATGAGCTGCGGCCCGGCCGGAGCGTGAGCAAGCTCCGCTTCCCGAAACGTGCCGAGAATGAGAAGAGGCTGGTTCCGGACCGTGGCGGAGAGGAATTCGAGCAGCAAGATCGTCGATACGTCTGCGGCGTGCAGATCCTCGAGCACGAGCACGAGCGGCAGACGCTGGGCGGCATCGGCAATCACCGCGCTGATCGCGTCCATGAGCTGGAAACGCGCTTGCTCCGGCCCGAGGTCGGAAGCACGGTGAGTGAATCCCTCGCTGCCGAGCTCCGGAAGGACCTGCGACAGCGACCCGCCGTAGGCCGCGACTCGATTCGGCTCGGCGGTACGCAGAAGGCCCCGTAGAATCTGGACCCAGGGCCAGTATGCGGGGGCGCCTCCGGCTTCCCAGCATCGTCCCCAAAAAACTCGCATGCCACGCGCGCGGGCGAGATCGCCCACTTCCTCGGCGAGTCGGCTCTTTCCAATTCCCGGCTCTCCGGTCACGTACCAGATGGAGCCGCTGCCTTCCGCGACTCGATCGAGCGCGCCGGTGAGCCGCCTGATTTCACGATCGCGGCCGACGATGATTGACTCTGCCAACGGGCTGCCTCGGGCGCAAAACTATCACGCACGCGAGCGTGTCGAAACCGGCGCCGCCGCAGGGATGGCTCACGCGAACGGACGGAAGATGGCCAGCGTCACGATCAGGATCGCGATGACTGCCACCGCCCAACCCAGGCGGCTGAACGTCTTCGCCTTCACGTCCTGGCCCTGCGCCCATCGCCGCAACTTGCCTGTCAACACGCCGGTTACGGCGGCCAGCACCAGCAAGAGCGTCAGCTTTGCGTGCATCCAGCCTTGCTTGGCATAGACCTCCGCGAAGTTGGGGATTAGCATTCCAAAGCCGCCGGCAAAGGCGAGCAACATCGCTGGCGTCGTCACACGAAGGGTGACACCCCGAAGTGCTCGGGCGACGCCGCTTTCGGGTGGAGTCGGACCGGATGCTGCCATGGCCACGGCTACCGCGGTGCCAATCCAAAATACGATACCCACGAAATGAAGGTATCGAAAGACGATCATGCTCATGCCTGTTCCTCCGCGCGCGCCAGTCTAGCTTCCATGCACCAACGGTACAAAAACGCACCGACAGAGCTCCTCTGCTCGTAGCTTGCCTTCGATTTTTCGCGAAGCCTGCAAGGACTGGCCCCACCTTCCGCCAACCGGAATGACGAGCCGGCCTCCCTCCGCGAGCTGCTGCACCAGAGCCTCCGGGACTTCATCGGCTGCAGCGGCCACGACGATTCCGTCGTAAGGTGCTCCGGCCGGCCATCCTTTGCGTCCATCGGCACAGACGAGCTCGACGTTGTCGATCCCGAGGGAGTCGAGCACGCGGCGCGCATTGCTCACGAGCTCGGGAATGATCTCTATGGCGTATACCTTTTTTGCCAGCTTGGAGAGAACGGCAGCTTGATATCCGGATCCCGCACCAACCTCGAGAACGGTCTCGTCGCCTTGGAGTCGAAGCGCCTCGACCGACATCGCGACCATCAACGGTTGTGAGATCGTCTGTCCATGAGACAAGGGAAGGGCCCCATCGGCGTATGCCTCGCGTCGAAGCGCCTCGGGCACGAAGGCTTCGCGAGGCACCTCGCCCATGGCGGCAAGCACGCGCGGGTCGCGGATCCCTCGACGCCGGAGCTGGTATTCCACCATGTTTGCCCGCTCTTTTTCCGCCTCCATACCATGCTCTCATAGCACCGAACCCCTTCGGGCCACCAGCCCTTGCGTTCGACTCCCGCCCGCGTACATTCGGGCCTTCGCGATCGAGGAATCAGATGGCCAAGACCAACCCAGGGAATTTTTTCGAGGATTTCGAAGCGGGCGCAGAGCTCGTGCACGCAGTGCCCCGCACCATCACCGAAGGAGAAGCAGCGATGTACATCGGGCTCACCGGTTCCCGGTACCCGCTCCATTGCTCTGCCGAGTTCGCTCGCTCGCTCGGTTTTTCGCGAGAGACGATCAACGACTTGCTCGTGTTTCACATCGTTTTCGGCAAGACCGTGAACGACGTGTCGCTCAACGCAGTGGCCAATCTGGGCTATGCGGGCGTGCGTTTTCTGTTGCCCGTGTACCCGGGTGACACCCTGCGGTCCGTTTCCGAGGTCGTGGGCAAGCGTGAGAACAGCAATGGCAAGACTGGCGTGGTCTGGGTGAAGACGGTCGGGACCAACCAGCGCGACGAGGCGGTGCTGGAGTACTACCGCTGGGTGATGGTGCACAAACGGGACCCGTCGACGCCGACCGGTGCCGCGGATCGGCCGGCCATGCCCAAAGAGGTGGCACCGTCCGAGTTGGTCGTGCCCTCGAATCTAGATCTGAGCCGATACGAGGAATGGCCATCTGGTGGAAGCGCGTACTTCGAGGACTACGAGGCCGGGGAGAAGATCGACCACGTCGATGGAATGACCATCGAAGAGTCCGAGCATGCGACGGCGACGCGCCTCTATCAGAATACTGCGAAGGTGCATTTCGATGCGGTACAGACGAAGCAGACGCGCTTCGGACGCCGTTTGATGTACGGTGGTCACGTCATCAGCGTCGCGCGCTCACTTTCTTTCAACGGGATGGAGCGAGTGCTCGGAATCCTCGCCTGGAACGGTGGCGCGCACGCCAATCCGACCTTCGCAGGCGATACGATCTATGCGTACAGCGAAGTTTTGGACAAGGCCGACATCCCAGGACGCACCGACGTCGGGGCGCTGCGGGTGCGTTTGGTGGGGCTCAAGGACATCAGCCCGACGGCAGCAGGTTTTCCGCTCAAAGTTCCCAAAGACGATAAGCACGTGTACCACGAAAATGTGGTACTAGACTTGGACTATTGGTTGCTCGTTCCCAAACGAGCCCGCTGATTTCAAAGGAGCCGATTCATGTACTTGAACATAGTTCACAGCGAGCGAGCCGGTAAGCGCAACAAGAGCGCCCGTCGTCACGCGAAGCGTAAAGCCAAGAACCGTCGCCGCATCAATCGCATGCACGGACGTAAGATCGGCCGCCGCCTCTGAGCACTCTCGACATGGAGGCCAAGGTCATTTACGTCGTCAGTGACTCGACCGGCGAGACTGCCGAGCGAGTGACCCGAGCCACCCTGCTTCAGTTCCCCGATCACCAAGTCCGTCTCAGGGTCGAGCGGCGCGTGAGAGACCGACGCGGGCTGAGCCTCATTCTCGAAAGCGCCGCCGCGCAGCATGCAATGGTCGTTTTCACGCTCGTTCGGCCGGAGCTTCGCGATCACTTCCATCAAGAGGCAGCGCTGCTCAAGGTCCGATACGTGGACGTGATCGGTTCCTTGATCAGCCAGATCGGTCATTATCTACAGGCCGACCCCGTCAACATCCCTTCGGCTGAAATGCCGCTCTCGCCCGAGTACTTCCGCCGCGTGGAGGCCATCGAGTTCGCGGTCAAGAGCGATGACGGCAAGGAACCGCGCAACCTGCACAAGGCCGACCTGGTCGTGGTCGGAGTGAGCCGGACGAGTAAGACTCCCCTATCCACGTACTTGGCCGGAAGAGGGCTCAAAGTCGCAAACGTTCCCTTGGTCCTCGACGTGGAGCCCCCCAGCGAGCTTTACGAGCTACCCGGCTACCGCGTCGTGGGGCTCACCATCGACGTCGATCAGCTCATGGACATTCGCAGGCAGCGCCTCCAGCAGTTGGGCATGCCTCCGGACGCCAACTATGGTCTACGCGACCACGTCAAGTCAGAGCTGGAATATGCGCATGCGATCTTCCGTGCGCATCCGGAGTGGATGGTGGTCGACGTCACGAACTGCGCGATCGAAGAGACGGCCACCATCATCTTGGATGTCCTGAAAGAGCGTGAGGAGCTCAGAGGCCTGACGATGACACCGCCTCGCGTGCTCTAGGGGTCGCGGTGGCGAGATCAGCGCCGCCTCGGACCCGAGCCATATTGGCTCGAGAGCGCTGCGTAGAACTGCGCGAGGATTCCATCGGCGACTCGGAGCCGCCGGCTCAGCTCGCGAGCGATGTTCATCACGAATAGCGCATAATCCTTCATGTCGCGGCGATACAGCAGGTTCTCGACGTGCTCGGCCGTCACCGAAACCACCAGGGTGGGTGCAACTGCCCGCACACTCGCCGAACGCGGTTGAACGTCGATGATCGACATTTCGCCGAACCAGTCTCCAGGCCCGAGCACCGCGACGCGAACGTCACCTCCCGACTCGCCTTTTTTGATGACCTCGAGCTCTCCTGCGACCACTACGAACATCTGCGTCGAGAGATCGCCTTCCTCGACCACCATCTCGCCTGCTTCGACGCGTGTCGTCGGCAATGACGCGGCCAACGTCTCGAGCGTGCCCCTACTCAATCCGCCGAACAGACCGATGTCGGCGAGATGTTCCGGAGTGAGCTTTGGCGTGGGTGGTCGACTCATGCTTCCAGCATACGCCAACCATTCGGCTACGTCATGGAATCGAATCGGATGGATTGATCTCGGGCGCGGGGACGGCCAGCGCGCTTGCCGGCGGCGGCATGGCAGAGGTGTACGTCGCCGATCTCGCGGGGTGAGGCAGGCTTCGAGAAGCCAGTGTCGTCGTCCCGGACGTGGAGCCCATTCAAGGGCGGGGATCCTCGCCCAACACCACGTTGTCGATCAGCCGCGTGCGGCCTAGGTGTGCCGCGACTGCGATCAAGAGACGGCTCGGCGGCGGCGACGCCGGCGCTGGCAGCAGTGTCTCCGGATCGACGACGGCCACGTAGTCGATTCGATCCACTTGGCGCGTCATGCACTCGGTCGCGAGCGCCCGAAGATGCGCAGCGTTGCGTTCACCTCGCTCCCAGGCGTCGTACGCCATGCGCAGGGCAGACACGATCGCGAGCGCCCGCTCGCGTTCCGAGATCGAAAGGTAGCGATTGCGGGAGGAGAGGGCGATGCCATCGGCTTCTCGGACGATCGGGCAGCCCACGACCTCGATGGGCATGTCGAGGTCTCGCACCATCGTCGAGAGGGCCTTCCACTGCTGATAATCCTTGCGACCGAACACCGCGACGCAAGGGCCGACGAGATTGAAGAGCTTCGTGACTACGGTGGTGACGCCCTCGAAATGCGTGGGTCGAAACTGCCCCTCGAGCGGCCTAGTGACCCGAGAGACCAGGACGCTGGTCTGAAAATCGGGCGGATACATCGCATCTCGCTCCGGCGCGAAAACCAGATCCACACCCTTCGCTTCGCAGTCTGCGAGGTCGCTTTCGAGCGTTCGAGGATAGCGATCCAAGTCCTCTCCGGCCGAAAACTGCAATGGATTGACGAAGATGGTCGCGACGACGAAGTCTGCACGGGCTTTGGCCTCGTCGATCAGTGACAAATGCCCCTCATGCAACGCGCCCATCGTAGGCACGAGCCCCACGCGACGAGCGAGCGCGCGAGCGTCGTCGCAGGCCTGCCGGAGCTCGGCAGGCTTGCGGACGAGCACCGTCATCCCTTCGGTCCGTAGACGGCCCGGCGGTCCTGCACGAGGCTCAAGCCACTCTTCGTAGGCTCTGCTTCGCTCTTCTTGACGTTACCGAAGCTGAACGCTTCGGTCGGGAAGGTCCCGGCGCGCACCTCGTCGCGGTAGCGGCGGGCCGCGGCCACGCCTTCCTCGAAGAACTCGGCGTAGCGCTTCACGAACTTGGGCTTCAGATCGGGCGTGAGGCCCAAGAGGTCGTAACAGACCAACACCTGCCCGTCGCAATGGGGGCCAGCGCCGATTCCGATGGTGGGAATGTGCACGGTTTGGGTGATGCGCTCGGCCAGATCGGTTGGAATGCCCTCGAGCACCAGCGCATAGGCGCCGGCTTGGGCAACCGCCTCGGCGTCCGCGAGCACGCGGGCAGCGGTTTCCTCGGTTTTACCCTGCACACGGAACCCACCCATCGCATGCACGCTCTGCGGTGTGAGCCCAACGTGGCCCATCACCGGGATGCCTGCGTGGACGATACGCTCGATCGTCGGCGCCGCATCCACCCCGCCTTCGAGCTTGACGGCCTGGGCGCCTCCCTCGGCCAAAAAGCGACCCGCGTTCTCGAGCGCCTGCCCCGCTCCGAGCTGCCAGCTCAGAAATGGCATGTCGCCCACGATGTGGGCGCGTCGTGTCCCGCGAGCGACCGCGCGACAGTGGTAGATGACCTCGTCGACCGTGACGGGCAGCGTGGAGTCCTGACCCTGAACGACCATCCCCAAGGAGTCTCCGACCAGCAGCACGTCGATGCCCGCCTCGTCGAACAGGCGCGCGAACGTCGCATCGTAGGCCGTGACCATCGTGATTCGCTCGCCTTGCTGCTTCATGCTGCGAAGGCGCGGAACCGTGACCGGCCGCCCATCGGACGCGTGTCCTCTTTCGCTCATCGATTGGGTTCGCTTTGGTCGCGGCCAGGTCGATTCCCGGTCCACGCCTCTACGCCCGATAAACATAGCACCGAATTCGAGACGGTCACCGAGGAGAAAAGCGCCGTGGAATCGGGTAATTGCGCCCTAGGGCTGCAATAGCGAGGCGATCTGTGCCGCAAGCTCGGCGTCATCGTCGCCAATCGAGGCTTGCGCCCGCGTCAGCATTCGGCGCGCTTCGTCCGTGAGGCCGATCGCCTGAAGCAATCGGCCCGCTTCGTAGTGATAAAGGGCATGGTGCTCCCGATCGCTCCCCTGGCTGAGCGCCCGGTACATGTCGGCGGCGCGCTCGAGGCGATCCTGCGACTCGTAGAGCCGTGCGAGCGCCGTGGCCGTCGGCGGAGGAAAATCCGCGATCTGATGATTCGTAAAGAACTCGATGACTTGCTCGAAAAAGCTCCGCGCATCGTCCGCTTTGCCGACCTGCTCCGACGCCAGCCCGAGCTCCTCGAGAAGGCGCCAGTCGGTGCCCGAGGTCCGACTCAGCTCGAGCGCGGTGCGAAGCACGTCGAGCGCCTCTTGTGCGTGTCCCTTGTCACGAAGGAACGCACCCATGGCCAGATACGGGCGGTAGTCGTCCGGCCTGGTGTGCAGCGCGGCTTCGAAATGGCGCATCGCGCCCTCGAACTCGCCCCGATCGTCGGCAAGGCGAGCCAGCGTCAGATTGGCTGCGAGCTGGGCTTCTACTGCTTCGCCTTCGTCCATCGCTGCAACGAAGCGCTCGAGGGCATCGCGGCCGCCAGTCAGATCTTCGTTCAGCAGACGTGCACGCCCGATCTCGAGCCATAGATACCTCGGCGCCGCCGCGGTCTCGAGGAGTGCTTCGAGCTGACCGAGTGCGTCACCGACCTCTTCTTTGTGGAGCATGACCAGTGCGCGCAGCAGATCGTCGCCATGGGCCTCGTACTCGTCGGCTTGGCTCTCCTCCCACTGCCCCATCAGCAGCGCGATTCGTTCCTCGTCGGTCATTTCGAGAGAGGCTGCCTGGGTGCGGGCATCTTCCGCCTCGAGCCCGTCGAGTAATGCGCTCGCTTCGGCGCGGGCGGTTTCGTCGACAGCGACCTCCAGAGCGCCCTCGAGCTCCTGAGTCGCGAGCTCGATCGCCCCCTGCTTCAGATAGGCCTTGGCCTCGTCGATGCGTCCCCGCGCAATCGCGTCCAAACAACGTCGCATCGTGGTTTCGAGATCGGGACGTGCCTCTACGGGCGCCGCGACGAGCGCCTTTTCGTAGGCGAGCTTGGCCGGGCCGTAGTCACCGGCCGCGTACAGCGTGTCGGCTTTCTTTTCGAGTCCTGCCGGATCGGCGGAGAACAGCTTCTTGAAGAGGCTCATGTGTCACTCGAACTGCTTGGATCGTCGTTTTGCAGCCTGCTTGAGCGGGCTCGGGATTCCACGGCTCCGCGACAATGCCTTGAGGTCGTTGCGGCGGAGATGCGGCAAAAAGCCCATGGACAATGCAAGCGGCGTCTTCGGGTTGTTGCATAGGTAGCGCTTGATTTCGTAGCTGCGCAGCCACTCGCGCTTGCGTCCGATGTATCGGAGCACGTCCTCGGAAACCTCGCGGCTCTGGGCCGCGTTCTTTGCTTCGCTCTCGCCCATGGCAGGGGAGGAAATCGCGGCCATGCACACGACCCGGTTGGGATCGCGAACCAGAATCGAGCGCGCCGCCGCATTTCCGAGCAATGCGAGACGAATTTTTTCGCCCGTGTTCATCCCGCGGATCTTCTGCTGCAGGGGCACGAACTCCTCCTTCGTCTCCTCCGTGCCTTCGATGTCGTCACGGTCGACGGCATCGATGTCGGCGTCCTCATCGAGAGCTCGCGAGAAGAGCTCGTCCCCCGGCAATGGCTCGTCGCTCGGCTCTGGAATCAGCTGGCCCCGGATCTCACGCTTGAGCTCCTCGAACATGGGGATCCCCGTGAGCTCGACTTCGTGGCGGACGGCGAGCTCGACGAGGCGCTCTGCCGTCGACATGCGGGTGTTTCGGTTCTTGTAGAGCGCTTCGATGATCTGTGGCGCGCCGATCAGCCGCTGTTGGTTGACGGCGATGATCTCGGTGATGCGTTCGGGGCAATGACTGGAGATGTGCGCAATGGTCGCATCGGCCACCGCATGATTGGCTGCGAGCCGCGCCAGAACCTCGTCGTTGCTCGAGAATCGAAGCGCTAGCTCGTGAAATGCCGCTGGAGGCAGGTTCTGTTCGCACGCCGACAGAAGCACGTTTTCGGGGAGCTGCTGCAGGGTGTCCGTCGCCGACTGAGACACGCCTGGGTCGCCATCGGAGGTGAGCTGCACCAGGAGAAGCACCAGGTCGCTTCCGCGGATGGGAACCATGCCACGCGCGGCCATCATCTTCGCGGCGGTCGGCGCGCTGGGATCGGCGAAACGGCGCAGCCGTTCGGGAATGTCGTCGAGGGGTAGCGGCAGCTCGGAGATCGTCAGCATGGATTGTCGCAGCGGCGCGCGCTTGGCGCCTATCGGCCCCTGAACTCAGGTTCTCGCTTCTCGAGGATGGCGGCAACCCCCTCCTTGGCATCTTCGGTTTGCAAGCTCGCCGCTTGCAGCGCCGCCTCTTCGAGGGCGGCGTCGCGGATCTGCCAACCGAGCGCCCGCCGGATCGAGCTTTTCATCTGCCGTACCGCCAGCGGCGCCGAAGCCGCGATCGACCGCGCGAGCGCCATGGCAGTCGGTAAGACCTCTGCGCCGTCTTTGGCATACGTCACGAGGCCCATCTGCAACGCCTCGCTGCCCGTGATCAGCTTCCCGGTAAAGAGCAGCTCCGAGGCGTGTGCCGCGCCGACGAGGCGAGGGAGCACGTAACTGATTCCCAAACCAGAATGGATTCCCAAGCGTGCGAAATTAGCGCCGTATTTCGCATCCGCGTTTGCCACTCGGATGTCGGCCAGCAGTGCTAGACCAAAACCGCCCCCCACGGCGTGGCCGTTGAGCGCCGCCACGACGGGGACCTCGATGTCCAGGACCTTCAGGAACGGCTCGTACATTGCGAAGGAGGCCTCGGTCGACGGCCTGCCGAGATCCTCGCGCTGCAGCGACGAACGGAGATCGGCCCCCGCGCTGAAGCAACGCCCTGTACCCGTGATCACCAGACAACGGATGTCCTGATCGCATCGTGGCTGCTCGATCGCGGCGGAAAACGCATCCAAAAGCTCCGCCGTCATCGCATTGCGCCCTGCAGGGCGATTGAGGGTGATCGTCCCGACCGAGCCCTCTACCTCGTACAAGACCGCTGGCTCCTCCATGGTCGGGGACTCTAGCCCCCTTGGAGCCCCCGGCAACCACGGATTATTAGTCGATTTCTTGCCCCCGAAGCACTGAACGGGGTAGCGGGAAGCCTATGCAGGGAACCAAGGTCGTTCGCCCGTTTCCGTTCTTCCGCGCTGGTGCGCGCGCCAGTCAGCCGCAACTCTCCAAACCCATTCTGGTGTTGGACGACGTCTACAAGTTCTTTCGTCCCGACCAGCCCACCCTTCGGGGGGTCAATCTATCGGTCGACCGCGGAGAGTTCGTGTTCATCACGGGGCCGAGCGGCGCCGGTAAGAGCACGCTCCTCAAGCTCGTGTATCGAGAGCTGACCGTCGACGAGGGCAGGGTGCTGTTTTGCGGTCGGGACATCGGACGTTTGACGGACGGCTCGGTCCCGTTTCTCCGCCGCAACCTCGGCATCGTGTTTCAGGACTTCCGCATCATCGACCATTGGACCGTCTTCGAGAACGTGGCCGTCGCTTTGGAGATCTTGTCCATTCCTCAGCGCTTGATTCGTTCCCGGGTCGCGGAGGCGCTCGAGCGGGTTGGATTGGCCGGACGCGGTCCGGAGCAGACGAGTAACCTCTCGGGCGGCGAGAAGCAGAGGGTCGCCATCGCGAGGGCCATCGTGCCGGAGCCGGCGCTGATCTTGGCGGACGAGCCCACGGGCAATCTCGATCCGCATCTGGCGATCGACATCCTCACGCTGTTCGAGGAAATCAACGCCACCGGAACGACCGTGCTCTTCGCGACACACGACCATTCCCTGATCTCGAAACGAGATCATCGACTCGTCGCAATCGACGAAGGCCGCGTCGTGGAGGCCCAGAAGGGCCTCAAACACTGGCCGGGCAGTGGCATTCACACGTTGGTGGGGTGAAACGATGGACGTGAAGAGCGCAATGACGCGAGCGAGGCGGGGCCTTCGCGAGGAGCGGCGCCTCTATGTGGTGGCGGTAACCAGCTTGGCGGTCGCCTTTCTGTGTCTGGGCGCCACGCTCCTCGGCGTGACCAATCTCGACGCAGCGGCCACGCGGTGGGGCCACAGTGGACGCATCACCTTGTTCCTCAAAGACGATGCGGATCCACAAGACATCGCACAGCTTCGGGTCGTGCTCGAAGGCTTGGGCGATGTCAGCGAGGTCACGCACGTCACACCCGAGCAAGCACGGGCGTCCTTTCTAGAAGAGGCGGACGTCGGCGCAGACCTGAGCTCGCTTCCTTCGGAGGTGTTTCCCGCTTCACTGGAGGTCACGCTGGTCAATGGGGTGACCCGGGAGCGCAGTGAATCGATCGCTTCTCGTTTGGCACAGTTTCGCGCGGTCAGCGACGTGGAGAGCTACCGCGGCTGGTTCGAGAAGCTCGACCATCTGTTGTGGGGCGCGCGCATGCTGGCTGCCGGTCTCGCGTTGCTGGTGGTGTTCTGTGTCGTTGCGGTCATCGGCAACACGATCCGCCTCGCGGTCGCACGGCGACGCCAGGAAATCGAAGTCATGAAGCTCTGCGGCGCGACCAATGGATTCGTCCGCGGTCCGTTCGTCCTCGAAGGGATGTTCCAGGGCTTTGCCTCCGCGCTGCTCGCGGTGCTGGCGCTGCTGGCAGGCTACCTCGCGCTGCACGAGCCGGTCGATTCGACGCTGGCGGCGTTGACCGGAAGCCGGATCGTCTTTTTGAGCGCGTGGACGATGCTGGCGCTCCTGCTTGGGGGTGCTCTGATCGGTGCAATCGGAAGCGCGGTGTCGGTGCGACGCTATCTGTCGGTGTGACATGAAGGTGAAGCGGAATCTCTGGGTGTGGATTGCGGTGGGCCTCGTCGCGGCGACCGCGGGCGCCGAGCAGGACGTGGGAGTTGCCGGCCTCACGGATTTGGCGGCGGTGGAAGGCAAGATCGCCGAGAGCCTCGCCCGCGTCGAGCACGCCCAGACACGGCAAGCGCAAATCGATACCGAGATTTCCGGTCTGGCGAGCCGGCGTGACGACGCCCAAGAGCGGCTGCACGAGCGGGCGAGGGCCCTTTACCGGGTTCGTCGGGCGGGGATGCTGCCGGTTGCGGGGGGCTTCGATGCGTTGATGGCGCACCTCGCGCGTGTGCAGCGGCTGTCTCGGATGGTGAAGAAGGATCTCGACACGATGGAGTTCCTCGAGCAGCGCGGTTCGGCGCTTCGCGCGGAGAAGAACGAGCTCGCCCAGGCGCTTCAGGAGTCGCAAGCCATGCTGCGCGCCCTCGAGGGCAAGAAGCAGGAGCTCGAGGAAAGCACCCGCAGCGCTTCGCTTTTTCAGGACACACTGCGCGGGGAACGACGGGAAGTCGCCAGCGACAGCTTGAGCTACGGCCGGATTCGGGTTTCGGGTGACATGGACGATCTCGGCGACGGCTTCTCCCAGATGCGCGGGCAGCTTGCACTGCCGGTGCAAGGCTCGATGCGAATCGGAGAGAGCTCTAGGGAGGGCGCGCCAGGGCTCGAATTTTACGGGAGACCCGGCGGGCCGGTACGCGCTGCCGCGGACGGCAGAGTGGCCTTCGCGAGGCAGTATGGCGCCTATGGGCTCATGGTCATCCTCGACCATGGTGGAAGCTTCTATACGGTCTACGGCGGCTTGGGCACGAGCGACGTTCAGGTCGGTGATTGGGTCGGCATGAGCACGCAGGTCGGCACGCTGGACGACGGCGGCGCTGACGCCGTCCTCTTTTTCGAGGTTCGGCGGGGCACCCGTCCACTCGACGCTCGTAGCTGGCTCGGTCTTTGAGGCCGGGCAAGCTGACCCCGCTTCCGCTACGCTCGCGTGGTATCGTCGGCGCCGTTGGAGGCAGGATGAGCTATCGAGACTTCATCAATTGGTTTTCGGTGACGCCCGTGGGGCGATGGATCGCGAAGACGTTCGCATCGAAAGTCGACCCTGCGCTTTACAAGATCAGCGGGGGACGGTTCACCAGCACGGGGCCGCTCACCATTCCCCAGCTCACGCTGATCACGATCGGGCGGAAGTCGGGTAAGCCGCGCGTCGTACAGCTCGGATACACCGAAGACGGAGACGACGTCCTGGTGATCGCCAGCAACTTCGGGGGCACCAGCCATCCGGCCTGGTCCTACAATCTGGATGCGAATCCTCAGGCCAAGATTCGTCTCGGCGCCGAGGAGAAGGACGTCGTGGCTACGCGTCTGACGGACTCCGAAAAAGCAATCCTCTGGCCGAAGATCGAAAACACGATTCCGCAGATGAAGTCCTACGTGAAGAGGACCGACCGGAACATCAAGGTGTATCGGCTCAGGACAGCCGGATCATAGGAAGCGCTACTTTCCGGCGATTGTGCTCCGATTGCCGGGCATCGGCTGTTAGACTACACGGCCGTCCCGAGGTGCTTCATGATGTCCTTGCTTCCGATTCGACGAGCCTTTGCGCTTTTCGTTGCACTCGCGCTCCCGCCGCTCACTAGTTGTAAGAGCGACTCTTCGGAGAGCTCGACCGCGCCCCTATGCAGGAGCAGCGACGTCGCCTGGCCCGATGATGCCGAGCCTCTTTGGAACGACATCGAGGTGTTCCAGGTCAACCGCGAGCGGCCCAGGTCGACCTTCGTTCCGGTCCGAGTCGACGATGGCCAGGAGCTCGAGCCGGTTCGGCTTTCGCTCAACGGCACGTGGCGATTTCGTTTCGCCGAGTCGCCAGAAGGGCGCCCCTTGGGTTTCGAGGCCGCCGACTTCGACGACTCGACCTGGGACGGCATCGAGGTCCCCTCCAACGTCGAGATGCTCGGCTACGGCGAGGCGGTCTATCTCAACGTTCACTACCCATTCGACCCGGAGCTCAAATCCGACTTCGACTTTCCCGTGATCCCCTCCGAGGGAAACGGCGTGAGCTCGTATCGCCGGACCTTCGAGATTCCTGATGACTGGCAGGGACGTCACGTCTTCGTTCACTTCGATGGGGTCGACTCGGCGTTCTACCTCTGGCTCAACGGGCAGCGGGTTGGATACAGCCAAGGAAGCCGGGCGGGCGCCGAGTTCGATCTCACGCCGTTTCTTCGCGAGGGCGAGAACGTCCTCGCGGTGCAGGTCTATCGATGGTCGGACGGAACCTGGCTCGAGAAGCAAGACATGTGGAACCTGAGCGGCATCTTTCGCGACGTGTATCTCTGGTCGTCGGCCGACTCGCAGGTGCGAGACATCGAATTTCGCGCTGACCTGAACGAGAGCTACAGCGAGGCGAACGTCACCGTGGAGGTCGACCTCAAGAGGCTCGTCGACAGCCGATCCACCGTCACCGTGCAGGCCAATCTCGACGGAAGCGTCCTCGCGACGAAGAGCGTTACGTTAGAGCCGTGCGGTGAGACGAAGGTGGAGCTGACCGGCGTGGTCCCGAACCCGTCGCTTTGGACCGCAGAGACGCCCAACCTCCACGATCTGCTCATCCGCGTCGAGAATCGAGACGGCGCTGAGGAGCTTTTTTCGCAGCGCGTGGGTTTCCGTGAAGTCGCGATCCGGGAGGGAGTCCTCGAGATCAACGGGAAGCCCATCCTGATCCGGGGCGTCAATCGGCACGAGCATCATCCGGACACCGGCCATTACGTCACCGAAGAGCAGATGCTCGCGGACGTTCTTCTTCTCAAGCAGCACGGCTTCAATGCCGTGCGCCCAGGCCACTACCCGCTGGTGCCCCGATGGTACGAGCTCGCAGACGAGTTTGGGCTCTACATGGTCGACGAAGCCAACATCGAGTCGCACGGCTTGTGGCAGGTGCTCGGAATCAACCTGGGGCGTTTCCCGGAGTGGGAGCCCATGCATCGAGACAGGCTCGAGCGCATGGTCGAACGCGACAAGAACCATCCCTCGATCATCATTTGGTCCATGGGCAACGAAGCCGGCGACGGCGAGACGTTCGACCGGATGAGTGACTGGTTGCATGAAAGAGATCCCTCGCGCGTCGTGTCGTACGAGGGGACCGCGCGCGGCGGCAATGTAATCGTCGCCGACCACAGCGACATTCAATGCCCGATGTACCGAAGCGCGGCCCAGGTCGAGGAATACGTGAGCGTACCGCAGCCGAGACCGATCATCTTGATCGAATACGCGCACGCGATGGGCAACAGCAACGGCAACATGAAGGAGTTTTGGGACGTCTTTCACGCCTACGAACAAGCGCAGGGCGGGTTCATATGGGACTGGATGGACCAGGGCATCCGCTTGCCAGTCCCCGGGTCTGCCACCGAGACGTTCTTCGGCTACGGGGGCGACGTCGGCCCGAGTGTGCCCCAAGCCGCGGGGGTGAGTCGGACCTTCGGCAACAATTTCTGCATGAACGGGCTGCTCGGCTCGGATCAAGCACCTCATCCCGCCCTTGCCGTCGTCAAGAAGGTCATGCAGCCCGTCGAGGTAGAGGCAGTGGACCTCGCAGCGGGACGCGTACGCGTCACCAACCGCTACGACCACATCGACTGGACCGAGCTGCTGAGGGGTCGCTATGCGCTGAGCGTCGATGGAACCGTACTAGACCAGGGCCCGCTCGAGCTGCCGAGCTTGGCGCCCGGTCAGAGTGCCGAGATGACCGTTCCGATCATTGAAGTCGCGGTCCCTGCAGGTGCCGAGGCGCGGATGCGACTTTCGTTCGAGCTGAAAGCAGATCAGAGCTGGGCCGGCGCGGGACACGAGGTTGCTTGGGCCGACTTCGAGCTTCCTTCGACGGTCCCGGGTCCGCAAATCGATCCCTCCGGGTCGGCTCCACTCGAGGTGACGCAAACCGAGAGTCTGATCCAAGTCGTAGGCGATGGTTTTTCGGCCTCCATCGACGCGGTCCGAGGCGGGCTCTCTTCGTTCGTCGCGGATGACACCGAGTTGCTCTCCGAGCCGCTCCGCCCCGACTTCTGGCGAGCCATGACCGACAACGATTTGGGCAACACGCTCGAAAGCAAAGCGGCGCTTTGGCGCGACCTCGGGACCGCCCTCGTGGTCACCGACCTGAACGTCGATACGACGTCGGATGAGCGGACAGTCATTACTTTGGACCTCGAAGCCGATGGCGTGGGCGCGGTGTTCACGCTGAGTTATCGGGTGTTCGCTTCGGGCGAGCTCGGAATCGATCTTTCCTTCACCCCGTCTGGTGAATTGCCAGAGTTGCCTCGCTTTGGGATGAGGACGTCGCTCGACGCCTCGTTTGGCTGGGTTCGTTGGTTCGGCCCCGGCCCGGAGCCGACCTACGCGGATCGTCTTCTCTTGCCGGTGGGTCTCTACGAGGGCTCGGTGCTCGAGCAATTCGTTCCTTACGCACGACCGCAGGAAAGCGGAAACAAGACGGACGTGCGGTTCGTGACGCTCACCGACTCGGCGGGACGCGGCCTTCTCGCAGTGGGTGATCCACGACTGAGCGTGAACGCATCCCCGTTTTCTTCGGAAGCGCTCGAAGCAGTCGAGCATCCCCACGAGCTGATCTCGGACGGGCGCGTGCACCTGAACCTCGACCGCGCCCAACGCGGAGTCGCCGGCGACAACTCGTGGGGCAGGGGCCCTCTGCCTGAGTACGTCATCGAAGCCGACGCACAGAGCTACCGCTTCTGGCTCCGCGCGCTACGGCCCGGCGACGATCCGGTGGAGCTCGCCCGCAGAACGCTCCCGTAGCGCTCCGTTGGGGCTCAGCGCGTATTTGCGCCGAGTGTCTCCGTGTAGGCGAGAAGCGCTTCCAACTTGGGCTCGCTGATCTTGTCCGGGCCGAAGGCCGGCATGTCGTCGCCGCCCACTCGAACTTGCCAGCGCATCTTCGCCGGGGACAGGCTCAGCCCCGAGATTCTCGGGCCGTCGCCTTCTTCACCGCCAGGGTGGCAGCCCTCGCAGTATTCCGCATAGACCTCCTGCCCGGTCGCCACGTCGGTCGACTCGAGGGGATATTCGAATTGCTCCAAGGAATATGCGGTCTTGCTGCCGGTCCCCGAAGAGGAGCACCCGTAGGCAGCAGACAACGTTCCGATAACCAAAGCAAGGATCAGTTTCTTCCCCATCTCTTCTCACCTTCCTCCGGGGGCGCCTCTATGGTCGCGGCGCGCCTTCGTCCCCCTTACGGCGCAACTGTAGCAGTTTTTGTCCCTGTACCTGCAACGCTTCTGTCTCGTTCCGGACGAGGTCGCTGTGACAAGCTGCTTTTTCAGCCCCGGCCACGGCTCCCTTGGTCTTGCTGGCGAGCTGATGGATCTCGTCGGGAGAGAGGTGGCCGCGCGTGCGCAGGATCTCCTGCTGCTCGGGGGTGAGCGCGGGGGACTTCATCACCCGCGCCCGCTCGAAACCTGCAGCCTTGCCGGACTCGAACTCGACGATCTCCTTCGAGATGCGCACCGAGCACCAGTCGTGACCGCACATGGCGCAAAAATCGGTGTCCACGTCCAGGTCTTCGTCGTGGAATGCCCGGGCGGTGTCGCTGTCGAATGCGAGATCGAAATGTTTCTCCCAGTTGAGGGCCGCGCGGGCCCGGGTGAGGTCGTCATCCCAGTCGCGCGCTCCGGGAATTCCGAGCGCGACATCGGAAGCGTGGGCCGCGATCTTGTACGCAATGCATCCTTGCTTGACGTCGTCCTTCTTGGGCAGGCCGAGATGCTCTTTGGGCGTGACGTAGCAAAGCATCGCCGCGCCGTGATAGCCGGCAGCCGTCGCACCGATGGCGCTCGTGATGTGGTCGTAGCCAGGAAACACGTCCGTCACCAGAGGCCCGAGCACGTAGAAAGGAGCGCCATGACAGCGCTGCCGCTGGAGCTTCATGTTGTACTCGATCTGATCGAAAGGCACGTGTCCGGGGCCTTCGACCATGACCTGGCATCCCTTGCGCCAAGCGCGTTCGGTGAGCTCTCCGAGACGGTCCAGCTCTCCGAGCTGTGCAGCGTCGGTGGCGTCGGCAAGCCCGCCCGGACGAAGCCCGTCTCCGAGTGAGAACGAGACGTCGTATTCGCGCATCACGTCGCAAATCGCTTCGAAATGCTCGTACATCGGGTTTTCCTTGCCGTGATGAATCATCCACTTGGCAAGGAGCGAGCCGCCTCGCGACACGACGCCGATCAGCCGCCTCCTGATGAGCGGTAGATGCTCTCTCGCCACGCCGGCATGGATGGTGAAGTAGTCGACCCCTTGGTGGGCTTGATGGCGCAAGGTGTCCAGGATCACCTCCAGCGTCAGGTCCTCGATCTTGCGTCCGATGATCATCGAGTAGATCGGAACGGTGCCGATCGGGACGCGGGCATTGCCGATGATCGCCGCCCGGGTGGCATCGAGATCGCCGCCCGTGGAGAGATCCATCACCGTGTCGGCGCCCCAGCGCTCGGCCCATCGCAGCTTTTCCACTTCCTCTTCGGTGCCGGACGACACCGGTGAGGCGCCCATGTTTGCGTTGATCTTGGTGAGGCCGGCGCGCCCTATGCACATCGGGTCGAGCTGATGACGGAGGTGTACCTTGTTGGCGGGAATGATCATCCGGCCGGCTGCGACCTCGTCTCTCACCTGCTCAGGGGTGAGATGACGTTCGCGTTCGGCGACCCTCCGCATTTCGGGTGTCACCACGCCGAGCCGGGCGTGCTCGAGTTGTGTGACGGGCACGAAGCCAGACGGGGGATGCCAGGTTCCGTTCTCGTAGCGCCAGTCTTCAGGCATGAAATCCCAGGCGGTCTTGTCGCTCGGCTGGGGCATGCCGGGGGTATCGGGGGACGAGAAAGTACGGGGACCGCCGATGTCAGGGGCGTTCGCAAAGGAGCCCGGCGTCGTGCCCGCGCCTTGGCTCGACGGATTGTGGGCGCCTCGTAGTGGGAGTGGAAATTCCTTCATCATGCTCCTCTCGAAGGGAAGGAGCAGGATGGCTCGCTTCCCTACGCCGGTTCAAACCGGATCAGGTTCGACGGGTTCTTCTCAGCCCTCGTGGGCGCCCCGAGCGAGCCATGACCATAGCGCCGTTGTGGCAAAAGCGAAAGCCGGGTAGTAGCAAAACCCGACCCAGGTTTCAGTATTGCACCGCCAGCGCCAAGCTCCGACGACACCACCATGAGATCAACCCCGCTGTACCGCTCCCCGCCCGATGGGGTGGGCATGAAGAGAACACGCAAGCCTCCCATCGTCGATACCTTGCTCACGTACGGCACGTTCCCGGTCGTGTTCGGCGCCGTGATGGGCGTGGGCATCTACGGCATCGCCAGTGGCTGGGATCCAGTGTTCACGGCCATGGCGCTGACAGGCGCAGCCGTCATCGCGCTGTTGGTGCTCGAGCGCGTGCATCCCTACCAAGAGGGCTGGCTTCGCAGCCATGGGGACATCGGGACCGACCTGCTGCACAACCTGGTCAACTTTTGGATTCCGGAGGTCTACACCGTGGTCTTCGTCGGGGGTCTCACCGTAGCCGCAGGATGGTTGTCGCGCACCATGGGCACGTCGCTGTGGCCGTATCAGTGGCCCCTCGCCGCGCAGTTGCTGCTGGCGCTCGTCATCGGCGAGATCGGAACCTATTGGATTCATCGGCTGATGCACGAGAACGCGTTCCTCTGGCGGTTCCACGCCGCCCATCACAGCGCTCCCCGGCTTTACTGGCTCAATGCCGGCCGCTTTCATCCGCTCGATCTGTTCACACAGCAGTTTCTGGCGCTCACGCCGTTGATCCTCATGGGCGCCGGGACGGGAGTCATCGCGCTTCACACTCTCTTCACCGCGGTCCACGGAATGTTCCAGCACTGCAACGTCGACATCCGGCTCGGCCCGCTCAATTGGTTTTTCAGCATGGCAGAGCTCCACCGTTGGCATCATTCGAAGCGCATCGAGGAAGCCAACACCAACTACGGCGCCAACATCATATGGTGGGACATCGTCTTTGGATCGAGATTCTTGCCAAGCGACCGAGAGCCGCCCACCGAGATCGGCATCGAGGCCATGCCGAATTTCCCCCGGGCCTACTCGGCTCACCTTCTTTCGCCGTTCCGCTGGAAACAGACCGAGGAATCCTCGCGCTCGAGCTGAGCGTCTCCGGGGATCTTGTCGGCGAACGGTTTTCGGGTAGAAAGCGAGAAGGGGGTATGGATGGCTCATCTGGTATGGATCGGGCTGGTTTTTCTGTTGGCCTGCGGCGTTGACGAGCCGTCCGGGCCGGCGCTCGAGCCACGCCCGGAAACACAGACGTGTCTGCCCGACCTGTCGGAAGGAATGCCAGCACGCCTTTCCGACACGGGCTGCTTCACCGATCTGAAAGTGCTCGAGCCGGGACCCGATCTCATCCCCTACGAGGTCAACTCGCAGCTTTGGACCGACGGTGCATTCAAGTACCGCTACATGGTCGTGCCCAGCTCGAAACGGATCACCATCCACGAAGACGACTCCTGGGCGTTTCCGGAAGGAAGCATTCTGATCAAGGTGTTCGGCTTCGAGCTCGACGTCGGTGATCCACGGAGCCGCCGCGCAGTCGAGACGCGATTCATGGTACGTCGGGATGCGGGCTGGGAATACGCGACTTATCGATGGAACGGGGAAGGCACGGAGGCTGACCTCCTCGAAGAAGGAACGGTCGTCGAATACACGATCCGAGAAAACGGGCAGGCAACGGTCATCGAATACCTGTTTCCGGACCGCGACACCTGCACCACCTGCCACGGTGCGCCGATCGACGACGTCCTGGGTCCGAGGACGGAGCAACTCAATCGTGATCACGACTACGGTGGTGTAGTCGCGAACCAGCTGGCGGCGATGTCGGACATCGACTTGTTCGCGCTCGACGCGGCCGAAGAGATCGACCCCAGCGCAGAGCCGCGGATGTCGAACCCGCAACTCGGAGAGGGGACGCTCGAAGAGCAGGCTCGCGCGTATCTAGACGCGAATTGCGCGCATTGCCACCAGCCTACCGGTTGGGCGCCGCCGGAGGTCGGTCTCGATTTCCGCTATCGTACGGCGCTCGAGGAAACGGGTCTGTGCGAGCCCATGAAGTACTTCGAGTGGACGGGGGTACCCCGGGTCGCACCGGGAGACCCGGGGGGATCGGGAATCGTCCAACGATTCGTCCTCGAGGATCCGTTGCGGATGCCCTCGCTAGGCGCGTCCCGGGTCGATCCGTTCGGCGTCCGTCTGCTGAGCGATTGGATCGCGCGGCTCGAGACCTGTCCGTAGATCGCGGCCTTTGGGCCGGCATGCTATGGCAGGCGCGATGACGCGCTACGATCCAGCGGCAATTGAGCCAAAGTGGCAGGCTTACTGGGACGAAGACGATACCTTTCGCACTCCCGAGGGAATCGACCGCCCCAAGATGTACATCCTCGACATGTTTCCGTATCCGTCGGGCTCGGGGCTTCACGTGGGACATCCGGAGGGATACACGGCGACGGACATCGTGTCGCGCTACCGCCGTGCGACAGGTCACGACGTGCTGCATCCCATGGGATGGGATGCCTTCGGCCTACCGGCGGAACAGCATGCAATCCTCACGGGCACGCATCCACGCGAGACGACCGTAAAGAACATCGAGACCTTCAAGCGCCAGCTCAAGATGTTGGGTTTCAGCTACGACTGGTCTCGGGAAATCGACACGACCTCTCCCGAGTACGTCAAGTGGACGCAGTGGATCTTCCTCAAGCTTTTCGAACGCGGCCTCGCGTATCAGAGCGAGATCCCCGTGAACTGGTGCGCGGCACTCGGCACGGTCCTGGCCAACGAAGAAATCGTCAATGGCGTCAGCGAACGGGGCGGACATCCGGTAGAGCGTATTCCACTTCGGCAGTGGGTATTGCGGATCACGGCCTACGCCGACCGGCTGCTGGAGGATCTGGACTCCGTCGATTGGCCGAACAGCACCCGGATCATGCAGCAGGAGTGGATCGGTCGCTCCGAGGGCGCCGAGGTGAAGTTCGACGTGGCGGGACACGACGCGGTCATCGAAATTTTCACCACCAGACCCGACACGCTTTTTGGCGCGACCTTCATGGTTCTCGCCCCCGAGCATCCGCTGGTAGACGTCATCACCACGTCGGAGCACCGCGCGGAAGTCGATGCCTACGTTCAGCAAGCCAAGAAAAAGATCGAAAGAGATCGTCAGGCAAGCAAGGAAAAGACCGGTGTGTTCACGGGCGGACGTGCGATCAATCCGGTCAACGGCGCAGAGGTGCCGGTGTACATCGCCGACTACGTCCTCTGGGGATATGGGACGGGCGCGATCATGGCAGTCCCCGCGCATGACGAGCGAGACTTCGAGTTCGCCAAGGCTCGAGGGATTCCCATCATCGAAGTGGTCAGCAAGACCGGCAAGCCGAGCGACTCGCCGCTCGCCGGCGCCATGGTGGAGCCGGGAACCGCCGTCAACTCCGGCAAATACGACGGGCTGCCGACGGCCGAGATCAAGAAGCGGATCACGCAAGACTTGGAAGCGGCAGGGAAGGGCCGCGCCAGAATCGAGTACAAGCTCCGAGACTGGATCTTCTCCCGCCAACGGTACTGGGGAGAGCCGATTCCGATCTACTTCCCCGTCGAGTGCGAGGGAGACCCCCGCGCCGGTGATGCGTATGTCATTCGCTACGACCAGCCGATCGCGGTCGATGCGAGAGAGCTGCCGCTACGCCTGCCCGAGCTGGACGACTACAAACCTGGTGAGGACCCGGCCGGTGTCTTGGCCCGCGCGACGGACTGGCGATTCTTTCGAAGAGACGGCCGTTGGTTTGCTCGCGAGACGAACACGATGCCCCAATGGGCAGGCTCGTGTTGGTACTATTTGCGGTTCGTGGACCCGCACAACACCGAAACGCTGTGCGCACCGGAGCTAGCGAACCGATGGCTGCCGGTCGATTTGTACGTGGGCGGCGCGGAGCACGCCGTGTTGCACCTCTTGTACGCTCGCTTTTGGCACAAGGTGCTCTACGACGAAGGCGTGGTGTCCGTGAAGGAGCCGTTCAAGAAGCTGGTTCATTAGGGAATGATCCTCTTCGTGGGCGGGCAGAAGTTGAGCAAGTCGAGGGGCAACGTGGTGAACCCCGACGACATCGTGGCGGAGTTCGGCGCCGACTCGATGCGGGTCTACGAGATGTTCATGGGTCCGCTCGAAGCCACGAAGCCGTGGAGCACCAGCTCGATCGCGGGTGTGCGCCGTTTCTTGGATCGGGTATACGCAGTCGCGCAGCGAGCAGATGCCGAGACCCGTCCCGACCTGCCGTTGACGCGCTTGCTGCACCGGACCATCCGCAAAGTCACCGACGACATCGAGGGCCTGCGATTCAACACCGCGATCAGTGCGATGATGGTGCTCAGCAACGAGCTGATGAAGCTCGACCGCGTACCCGCCGAAGCGATCGAGGTGCTCGCGCAGTTACTGCACCCGTTCGCGCCGCACCTCGGCGAGGAGGTTTGGGAGATGCTCGGCCGCGCGCCTAGCATCCAAAGGCACCCGTGGCCCACCTACGACGCCGCTCTATGCGAGGAGGACCAAGTCGAGGTTCCGGTCCAGGTCAACGGCAAGGTTCGCGGCCGGATCACCCTTCCGAAAGACGCGAGTCAGGATCAGGCGTTGGCGGCCGCACGCGAGCTCCCCACCGTCGCTGCGCAGCTCGACGACAAACCGCTCCGAAAAACCATCTGGGTCCCCGGCAAAATCCTCAACCTAATCGTCTAGGGGACACTCTCTACCCCTCCAACCCGCTAAAATCACAGCGATCCCCAGAGAAAGATCGCAGCGATTCGTGCTCGCACGCTCAGCGCGACGCACGCGAGCGGTTCGGCCGCAGCGGAGCACCTCCCTCGGGTGAAGGCGGGTCCTTTCGAACTGCATTCCATTCGTCGCGCTCGAGGCACTCGTCGATCCAACGACAATAAGCGCTCGCACGCAGGTGTGAATCGCGTCCGAGTTTCAAATACCACTCGCTCGGCGTCCAGAGAACATGCAAGCTCGTCGGCGTACAAGGTAACCCGGCATGCAAGCGCAACGTGGACCAGGCATACAGGGCGCCATCGTCGACCAGGTGCGCGCGAACAGGGTTCAGATCGATGTACGCAGTGGCAATGGCCAACTGTCGTTCGGATCCCATCGGCTTCGAATAGTACCGTTGCTCGAAAAGCTTACCTGTCGTCTGATAGCGCTTGTTGCGAACTTGCGCGTATCGCTGGGCGGTTCTCTTGATGAACGCCCCGAGCGATGTGCGCTCTAGGGGTGTGAGCAACAAGTGCACATGATTGGGCATCAGGCAAAACGCGTTGAGGAGGACGTTGGTCCCCGGCAAATGTCGACTCATCAAGGAGAGGAAGTAGAGATAGTCGCGACGGTAAGAGAACAGCCTGCGACGATTGTTACCTCGCAGCACCACGTGATGGGGCGCACCTTCCAAGACTAGGCGGGCAGCTCTGGGCACGGTAGGTCATCGGCCGTCCCGGTCAACGATTGCCCTTTGTTATGACGCTGCGATCTTCGTAGGAAAAGCGGCGTGTATTCGGGATGTTATGGGGGTGGAGAGTGTCCCCTAGCGCGCGGCGCCGCGTTTCAGCTCGGTGAGGACGAGCTTCGCGACGGCCTTCAGGGTCTCGAAGACGCCTACGCCAGTGGTGGCTACCGCGTTGAAGTCGGGCACGTGGCCCGTGTTGAGCATGTGTCGCAGCTCCTCGACGGGGGAGACGTTCGGCATGTCGCGCTTGTTGTACTGAATGACGTAGGGAAGGGTGTCGAGGTTGTAGCCCTGCTCGGCCAAGTTGGTGCGCAGGTTGTCCATCGATTCGATGTTCGCTTCGGAGCGGAGCATCTGCGAGTCGGCGACGAATACGACGCCATCGACGCCCTTCAGGATCAGCTTGCGGCTCGCATCGTAGAAGACCTGACCGGGAACGGTGTACAGGTGAAAGCGCGTCTTGAAACCGCGAATCTCGCCGATCTCGAGCGGAAGGAAATCGAAGAACAGCGTCCGCTCGGTCTCCGTGGCCAGCGAGATCATCTTGCCCTTCGCTTCAGGATTCGTGCGATTGTAGATGTACTGCAGGTTGGTCGTTTTTCCGCAGAGACCAGGACCGTAGTAGACGATCTTGCAGTTGATCTCGCGCGATAAGTAGTTGATGAAAGACATCCCCCCAAGCCCTTTTCAGTCAATCATTGAACAAGTTGTCGATGTCGTCATCGGTAATTTCCGCGAAGGGCGACCGCTGAAAGGGATCCTGGGTCTTGGCCATGACCATCTCGAAGATCTGGACCAGCTGATCGTTCGCCCTCTTCACACGCAATCTCACGAGACCCAAGCTTGTCCGATTATCGAATATGACGACAAGAATCACGCGTCCGCTGACCACCTGGATGTGAACGTTCTGTCGAACCCCCTCGTGATACTGGGTGGCAAACTCCTGTTCCCGGAGCAGTTGGGCGATACCGCCGGTGGCGGCGATGTTGCCCGCTGCCAGCGAGGCGAGGGACGTCGTGTCGAGGTCTCTCGTTTCGCCCGACGCGCTGATGAGCTGTCCGTTCTTGTCTACGACGAAGACCACTCGCGCGTTGGCGTCCTGGACCAGCCGATCGGTCACGGCCTGGACCTGGGCAAACTCCTCCTCGTACATCACCATCTGGGGGCTTGCCATCGTTTCGAGCCGTGCTCCTTCGCCTTCCGCAGTGCTATGAGTTCCTAGCAGAGGGGTTGTCGCCGGTAAAGATTTCCGACCCCCCGGCTCTCAGCATAACAGGCCGTCACTAAAGACAAAAACGCCATGCTTCGTTTGATCTTCGTTTCGATTCGCAATCTGTTGTGCGTACCGCTCCTACCATTGTGGGCGATCGGACGCTGGTTGGCGCGCCCCAAAGGCAGGTGGATCGCGGTGCGGCTCAAACCTCGCGTCGTCGAAGCCCGCCAGCCTCTCCCGTTGATCCGCAGGATTCTCGACGCCGGGTCGCTTCGGCGGACCACCTCGCTCGGCGCCATCCGGCGTCTGGCTGATTATGCGATCAGCGATGCGCGGATCGAGGGAGTCGCCTTCGTGCTGCCACCTCTGCACGCAGGTTGGTCGGTCTGCGCTGGGATTCGGGACCAGATCTCGCGGCTCAAGGAGCAAGGCAAGTCGACCGCGGTCCTGCTTCCCCGCGGGGGCGGCCACCGGGAGCTCTTCGTGGCATCTGCCGCCGACCGCGTGTTTCTCGCCCCCCGGGCCACGATTACCTTGCTCGGTCTCTCGGCGCAGTCTCACTACGTCAAGCCCATGCTCGACAAGCTCGGCGTCGAGGTCGAGCCCTTCGCGCGCAAGGAGTACAAGACCGCCGCCGAGCGCGTCAGCCGGGAAACGATGAGCGGGCCGCAGCGCGAGCAGCTCGAGGCCTTGATCGAGGGGCACACCCATGCCTTGCTGGAGGCGTTGGCGCACCGTACGGGTCGCACGCCGAACGAGGCGCAGAAGCTGTTCGAGATCGGGGTGTTCCGTGACCAAGCTGCAATCGACGCGAAGCTGGCCGACTCGCTCGCCTATGAAGACGAGCTTCCGCAAAGGCTCGGCATCGATCCGAAAAAAGACCTGGTCGAAGCGGAGCGATACCTAGGCTTCAAGCAGGCCAAGCTCTTCCGCCCCATTCGCCGGCCTCCGTACATCGCAGTGGTGCCCATCAAGGGTGCAATCTCGGAATCGGGCACCCCCACCGGTCGCCGCGCTTCGATCGTGGCAGCCCTGCGGCATGCCCGTCGCGACCGACGTGCGCTCGGGGTGTTGCTCTGGGTGGACTCCCCAGGGGGCTCTGCGGAAGCGTCCGACCTGATTCATCGCGAGGTCGTTCGAGTGAAGGAGAAGAAGCCGGTCGTCGCCTACTTCGGGGAGGTGGCCGCAAGCGGCGGATACTACGTCGCGGCGCATGCGAACGCCATCGTCGCTCAGCCGCTCGGGCTCACCGGGTCGATTGGCGTGGTCTCTGCGCGGCTCTTGGCCTCCGAGCTTCTCGACCGCGTGGGAATTCGTACCGAGGTCCTTCGAACCGGTCCCTACGCGGACTTTCATTCGCCGCACCGCCCGTTGACCGAGGACGAACGGGCGCTGATGAACCGGGAGCTCGACGCTTTTTACGATTCCTTCGTGTCCCTCGTAGCCGACGGGCGGGGACGGACGGTGGACGAGATCGTGCCGCTCGCCCGAGGCCGCGTGTGGCTGGGCGCCGATGCGCACCGCCTCGGTCTAGTCGACGAGCTGGGGGCATGGACGCCGCGCTCGAGCACCTCAAGGAGCTGATCGACGTGCCACCTCGCATTCGGGCGCGCGTGCGACCCGCCGTGGTCGCCGTGTACCAGCTCGAGCCCCCGCCGCC